>JALWAP010000001.1 GCA_027016315.1 Anaerolineae bacterium
TCCACTTCCTGCAGAGCTACCACGTCTGCTCCACTTTGGGCGATCGTGTCGGCTATGGCTTCCAGGTTGAATTTCCACGGTGCGTTGTATCCGTAGTGGATGTTGTAAGTCCCCATGCGGAGGGTTTGCCGGGAAGAGTGTTTTACCGGCGTCGGTCGGGCGAACCACGTGACCAGGACTATCGAGATCGCCGCCAGAACTGCCCAGGTGCCTGATCGGAGCGCCAGCGCGGGCGATGGTATCCTGTCGGTCCACTGGAATAACGGGACGAAGGCGAGGAACGCTCCCAGCAGGATTATCGCCAGGCCGGTTCCCTTGAAGAAGCTCAGGGTGTACGGGTAGGTGAAAGCGAAGGCATAGGCAAAGCTCAGGATCAGGAACAGCAGCATCCCGAAGGAAAGCCACACTCCGGATCGGCGCCATTTTCCAGGGAAGTACCTGGGTATCCAGACGACCCAGAGTTGTGCCGCCAGCAACCCGGCCACGGAAATCCAGCCCCGATAGAGCCCTCCCAGGGCGATGCCCAGAAGAGGGACTATCAGCATCAACATTCTGCCCGGAAATATCCGCCAGAGCACGATCTCCCCGATTTCTACCGGCACGTTCCACGCCGCCAACACCGTGGCAAGCATCAGGAGCGGCACCACCCATGCGTAGTCCACAGTGCTCCACCTTGCGATTGCGTTCGGGAAGTTCAGGAGGGAGACTTCGAGGAAGATGATCCCTCCGAGCGCCAGCCCACCCAGCGGCGAGATGCCATGATCTTCCTTCCCTGGCTTGCCGGAGACAAAGAGCGCCGCGATGAGCAGCAGGGATAGGACGACCTGAATGGGAAGCCATCCGGAGAGCAGGGTTGGATCCAGGGTATTGCCGGACGCCCTGGCGACTTGATCGATGGCAAATGCAATCGCCATGGCGAGAGGAGAGATCTTTGGAAAGAGGCGCCACGCGGTCGCCACGACGAGCACGCCGAGGAACACCGAGGCGATTCCTGTGTAAAGCCGCCAGCTTGGGTCTTCGACGGTGAGGGCGATCCTGGTCAGCGCAAGCAGCGCGCCCGCCGGAACCCATAGGCGCTCCGGCGGGACGAATTCGGCTATCAGAGGAGGGAAGACAAAGGCGGCGAACACTGCAGCGAGAATTCCCACGGCGAACAAGGAAAACGGTCCCACGAACAGGGCGTCGTAGACCACTCCGAACATACGCGAAAGCAGGACCCTGATCCCCTGGAGGAAGAACCAGAGCAGGAAAGCAAGAGCCGCCGTCAGGATCACTTCCTGCTTCTTCGACATCTTTTTCCTGTGCAACCGAACAGAGCAGAGATCAGATCACCGCAGTTTCATGGGCATGGTGACGTAAGTGAACGTTTCCTCTCCGGCTCCAAGCGGCATGAAGACTCCCGGCCTGTCCGGCTGCGTCGTCTGGAGCACTACCTGGGGAGTGTCTATCACCGAGAGCACGTCTATCAGGTACTTGGCGTTGAAGCCGATCGAAATGCCTTTCCCGGTGACCTCGGCTGGGACTCTGGTTTCGTTCTCGCCCAGCTCTTTCGAGCG
>JALWAP010000002.1 GCA_027016315.1 Anaerolineae bacterium
CATCTCCTGTGCCCCGCACATCTCCTCGAAAACCTGCCGTTCGATTGTATCACACCTGCGGCGAAAAGCTCTGCCACTGCTTCGATGATGCCGGAACCGCAGATTCCCCTTGCAGGTAAGGTGGCTTGATCGCTCCACCTTTCGTCCCCGATGACTTTGAACCGTGGCTCCCAGGTCTCCGGATCGATCCTGACCCGCTCGATCGCCCCCGGGGCAGCCCGCATCCCGGAACTGATCTGCGCCCCCTCGAACGCCGGGCCGGTTGGGCTGGATGCGGAGAGGACTTTCTCCTCGTTGCCCAGCAGGATCTCGCCGTTGGTTCCCACGTCTATGATCAGCATCATCTCTTTCTGAAGGTGCGGAGCTTCCGCCAGGGCGACCGCCACGTTGTCCGCTCCCACGTGCCCGCCGATGAGCGGCAGCACGTGCAGGTTTGCGCCTGGTGCGACATCGATCCCGAGATCTCGTGCCTTCAAATCGAGCGCCTCCCTGGTCACCGAGGCAAACGGCGCTTCTCCAAGGCTTTTCGGGTGCAACCCCAGGACGAGGTGATGGATCACAGAATTGCCCACCAGCACTATCTCCGCCACCTCCTCCGGTTTCGCTCTTGCCATTGAGGTGGTCTGGCTCACGATTTCGTTCAGAGCGTCGATGGCTGCCTGGTGGAGCCTGTCGAGTCCATCGGCGTGGGTGTTGGCGTAGCTCACCCGGGACATCAGGTCCTCGCCGTAGGCAATTTGCGGGTTCATGATGCCCGCAGTCGCCACCACTTCGCCGCTCTGCATGTCGCACAGGTAGCCCGCCACCGTGGTCGTGCCCATGTCCACGGCGAGCCCAAACAGCTTGTCCCTGAACCCCGGACGGGCCTGCACGACTTTTTTCTTCTGCCAGATTGTGAACGTGACGCCGCCGTGTCCTTTCTCCAGGGCCTGCGGCAGTTCCTGCAGCGCCTTTATGTCGATTGAGAGGTCGGTCAGGCCGAAGCGTTCCTCGAGCCGGGCTTGCGCCCTCTCCCAGATCGAGCTTCGGTCGTCGAGTTCCGCTTCCTGCAGGTCGATGTAAGCGAGGCCAACGGCGGGGTCGGTTGCGATCTCCCTGCGCCCTGCGGATTTGACGATTACCTGCTTGTGCACCCGGCTTTCCGGCGGCACGGAGACCACCAGGTCGCCCAGCACCCTGGCGGCGCAAGAGAGACGTGCGTTCGGTGGCGTTCCATTTTTGCGCAGGAGCAGCTTTTCCCGTTCCGTCATCGGCGAAACGTGGGAAGCGGAAGAGGTGATTCCTTCCTTGAGGAACCTCCCTTCTTCGATGAGGACGCGGCACTTCCCGCAGACGAGTTCGCCGCCGCAGATCGATTCGATTTCGACGCCGACCGAGCGTGCGGCGTCGAGTATCGTCGTGCCGAGGGGCACCCGCGCGCGCTTGCCCGACGGTTGGAACAGGACAAAAGCCGTTTCTTCCTTCGTCATCCGCCTCCAGAACGGCCAGTACGGCCTGAATAGACGCTGTGGAATTTTAACATCAACGAGAAAGCAGGCAAAATCCTTTCAAGAA
>JALWAP010000003.1 GCA_027016315.1 Anaerolineae bacterium
CGGAGCGCTGGACGGACTTTCGGCAGCAGAACTGGCGAACTGGTGGCGGATTCTGCTGGCTTACGACGTGTTCTTCGCCGTGCTTTCGGTGCTGGTGTTCGATTTCGTGGTGGAGGAATAAGCGAATCAGCGAATCGGCGAATGAGCGAATCGGCGAATCAGCGAATCGGCGAATCAGCGAATGAGCGAATCTGCGGAGGAGGGAGATGACTTACGAGGAGTGGGAGTCCTCGGTATACGAAAGAGTCAAGAGGGAACCGGTATGGAAGTTCTTTGCTTATCGGAAAGCCCTGTTCCTCTACGAGCTTGTCTGGCAGGATTGCCAGAACATGGTTCATGACCCACGCGGAAAGGCGATATCACAACAGATCATACGGAGCGCCGGCTCGATAAGCGCGAACATCGAAGAAGGCCATGGGCGAGGTTACGGAAAGCAAAGAAACTGGTTCCTGTCGGTGGCGATAGGTTCTGCGAGGGAGACGAAAGGGTGGTACTGGCGAGCTCGCCATCTCTTTCCAGAAGAGCTGATCGACGGCAGGATGGCATTGCTCGACGAGATCATCTCCCTTCTTGTTACGGAGCTATCGAGACAACGAAGCCATTGAACGCCGACGCTCAATGGTCGCTGATTCGCTGACTCGTTGATTCGCCGATTCGCTGATTCATATTTCCGGAGGCGGTGTGTGAAACGTTCGATATCGTTCTGGCTGGACGTTGCAGCAGCGGTGCTGGTGCTGGCGGCGCTGTACATGGCGCTGGTGTACGCTCCTGAGGCGGCGAACCTGCCCACGGAGACGGAGCGGCTGGCGCAGCGGATTTTCTATTTCCACGTGTCGTTTGCGTGGACCGGCTCCGTGGCGTTCCTGGTGACTGCGGGGGCGGGGCTGGCGTACCTGCTCACGTCGAATCTGCGCTGGGATGCGCTGGCGGTGTCGTCCGCCGAAATCGGGCTGGTGTTCCTGAGCGTGGTGATCGTCACCGGCTCCCTCTGGGCGCGCCCCACGTGGAACACGTGGTGGACGTGGGACCCTCGCCTCACGACGGTGACGGTGGCGTGGTTGCTTTACGCCGCGTACCTGATGCTCCGGAACGCCGTGGAAGACCCCGGCAGGCGCGCCAGGTTTGCGGCGGTGTACGGCTTGCTGAGCTTCTTGAGCATCCCGCTGACTTTCATGTCCATCCGCGTCTGGCGGACGATCCACCCGGTGGTGGTCGGCGGGGGAGGCCAGGGTGCGCAGGGTAGCTTCCACCTGGCTCCGAGGATGTTTCAGGCGCTGATGGTGTCGTTGCTGGCGGTGAGCGTGCTCTACGTGGCGCTTTTGCTCCATCGCTACGCCGCCGAGCTGCTGGCGCTGGATGTGGAAGAACTGCGGGAGAAGGTGATAGGGAGGAACTGATCGATGACGTATCTTCTTGCGGCTTACGCCGTTTTCTGGCTGGGCGTGTTCGTGCTGGTGCTGAGGATAAACTCGAAGGAAGCGCATCTCCGGCAGGAGATCGATGCGCTGCGGGAGTACCTGGAGAGCGAGCGAAGATGAGGTCGTTTCGAGCGGCGTTTCTAGCACTGGGCTTGGTACTGCTGGCGTACCTGCCTGCGGCGGCCGACGGAACGCCCACGCCCGCCGTGCCCCAGGAGAAAGTGCAGGCCGTGGCACGCACGCTCTGGTCGCCGATTCTGGGCGGCGGCAGGCTGGACAAATGCGAACTGAAGGTATGCGAGCAGATGCGCCAGGACATCGCCCGAAAGCTGGCGGCAGGCGAATCGCCGGAGCAGATTCGCCAGGAGTTCGTGGCGCTCTACGGCCCGCAGGTCCTGGGCGAGCCGCCAAAGCGCGGCATCAACCTGCTGGTCTGGGGGCTGCCCGCGGTCGGGCTGATCGTGGGCGCCGTGTGGCTCTATTTCGCCATGCGCCGCTGGCGGGAGCCGGAGCCAGAGGCGGTGGAGATCTTGCCAGAGGACGAGGATCTCCGCATGTACCTGGAGCAGGTCGAGAAGGATTTGGAGAAATTAAGGGAGTAAGCATCATCGGAGATCGATATGGGAAAGAGGAAAAGTAGGGACAACCTGGTGCAGATAGCCATTTTCGGGCTGATCGTGGTCATGCTGGCCATCATGGGGATCAAAGCCGTGGTCAACCATCATGCCAATTTGATGGGAAAGCCTGCGCCCGATTTCGCCCTAAAGACTTACGACGGGCGCACGGTGCGACTTTCGGATTACCGCGGGAAGGTCGTTCTGGTGAATTTCTGGGCATCATGGTGCCATGAGTGCTCGAAGGAGGCACCGGCTGTGGAAGCGGTATGGGAGAAATACCGCGACAAAGGTGTGATGGTCATCGGCCCGGCGTACATGGATCAACCGGACGAAAGCATGGCGTTCGTGGCGAAATACGGCCTCACTTACCCTGTGGGGCTGGACGTGCAGGGCAGGATCTACCAACTGTATCATGTGAAAGGGATACCAGAGACCTTCGTGATCGGTCGGAATGGTGTGGTAGTAGGGCATATCATCGGGGCGACCACGCAAGAGGTTCTGGAGAGTGAAATCGAGAAGGCAAAGTGAGTTGGCGAATTGGGGATTGGCGGTGATTTGATGGCCTATGTAGGAAATTATACCCTTTGGCTGGGTCTGGCGCTTTCGTTGTTTGGCGCTGTGGCAGCGGCTTTTGGAGGGGTGAAGCGGGATGGACGGCTGATCCGTTCCGGCAGGAATGCTCTGATCGCCGTGGCGGGCGTGACGGTGTTGGCCTCGGTCATTCTCTGGTGGGCGCTTCTGATGGATAGGTTCCAGTTTTCCTACGTGGCGACCCATTCCGAGCGGGCGCTGCCGATGCTGTACAAGTTCGCTGCGTTCTGGGGCGGGCAGGCGGGGTCCATTCTCTTCTGGCAGCTCGTCCTTGTTGTGTACGCCTTGGTTGCTTTTGGCTCTTTGTTTACGAAAGCCCAACGCAAAGGCGCTAAGAGGCGAAAGTCGCAAGGATTTTATACGTCCCTTTGCGTCTCTGCACCTTTGCGACCTTGCGCTGAAAACGCCAGGGCGGCGGCTTACTTCATCGTCGTGGTGCTGGTTAACACGGGATTTTTCTTCCTCCTGATGCTCATCGGCTCCAGGGCCAACCCGTTTGCACTGCTCGATTTTGTGCCAAAAGATGGTGCTGGCCTCGATCCTCTTCTCCAGAACGCCTGGATGATCATCCACCCGCTGGGACTCTACCTGGGATACGTGGGGTTCACGATCCCGTTTGCGTACGCCGTAGCAGTGCTTGCTTCCGGCGAGGGAGTGGAGACCTGGACAAAGGATATCCGGGTCTGGACGCTGATCCCGTGGGCTTTCCTGACGCTTGGAATCGTATTGGGCATGAGGTGGTCATACACGGAGCTCGGCTGGGGTGGCTACTGGGGCTGGGACCCGGTGGAGAACGCGTCGCTGATACCGTGGCTCACAGCGACGGCGTTCCTGCATTCGCTGATGATCGAGGAGCGGCGGGGGATGCTGAAGGTCTGGAACGTGTTCCTGATTTTCCTGACGTACATCCTGACCCTTTTCGGGACGTTCATCACCCGCAGCGGCGCCATCGAGTCCGTTCACGTGTTTGCTCAATCCAACATCGGTGCGATCTTTGGGGCGTTCATCGCACTGGTGACGGTCGGCTCGCTTTATCTGTTCTTCAACAGGATGTCGGTCCTGCGCAGCCCGAATCGCATCGATTCGATGCTCTCCAGGGAGTCGGTTTTCCTGTACCAGAATCTGGTGTTCGTGGCGCTGGCTGGCGCCACGCTCCTCGGCACCGTATTTCCGACGATCTCCGACCTCTTCGCCGGGCAGAAGATTTCCGTCAACGCTCCGTTCTTCGACAAAGTGGATGGTCCCCTCTTCGCTTTGGTATTGGTGCTGATGGGGCTCGCGCCGCTGATGAGCTGGCGCAGGACGGACCTGCACAAGCTTGTGCGGGCGATGGTGGTTCCAGCGGTTGGGGCCTTCTTTTCGGTCGCAGTGGCGTTCCTGCTGGGTGCTCGCGATGGATTCGGAATGGTGGGGTTTGGGCTGGCGGGATTCGTTGCCGTCGTGGTGTTCCAGGAATTCTGGAGGGGGATTGCGGCGCGCCGACGGCACAGGCGGGAGAACGTGCTCGTGTCCCTTTACCGGCTCATCCGGCGAGGGAGGCAGCGGTACGGCGGCTACATGGTGCATCTCGGCGTTGCAGTGCTTGCGGTTGGGATACTGGCTTCCACGGCCTACGAGAAGGATGTGCAGGTGAGCCTGGAGAAGGGGAAAAGCGTGCAGGTAGCGGGGTACACTATTTCTTACCGGGGGCTTCTGGCCGGGGAAGGGCGGAATTACCAAAGCGCTTACGCCGTGCTGGACGTTACGAAAGGGGGGCACCTGGTGGGGCGGATCACGCCCGCGAGGCGGATCTACGACAAATCGCCTGAGCAGCCAACCTCGGAAGTGGGGCTTCTTTCCAGCTTTTCCAGGGATTTCTACGTGGTCCTCGCCGGATGGGAAGAGAACGGTGCGAGGGCGTTCTTCGAGATATACGTGCATCCGTTGATGGTGTGGGTTTGGATCGGAGCGGCGCTGATGCTCTTGGGAACGCTGATTGCTTTGTGGCCTGAGCCTGCTCCGGCGTATGCGGAGGCGAGGAAATGATCGCGGCGATAGTCTTCGGGATTGCGCTCACGGCTTTGGTGTCGTGGTATGTCGTGGAACCGCTTCTTTCCCCGGCGGAGGCTGTGGCCGAAGTGGAGAATCCGCCCGACCTCGAGGAGCGATATCGAGACGCTCTCCGGGCAATTTTGGACCTGGAGGCGGACTACGAGACAGGCAAGCTGAGCCGCTCGGACTACGAATCCGCCGTGCGGCGCATGAAGCTCCGAGCGGCGGAGATCCTGCGGGAGATGGATTCTCCGGAGAACGGGTTGACGGCGTCCGACGACACGGGTAGAATCGAGCCATGAGAGATTGCATCAGGGAAAGCAGCACAAGCGTTTGGGTGGCAGCCGCGGGGCTCATCGCGGAAAGGTACGGAGCTATGGCGCACGCCAGGTGGTCTGTGCTTGGCGTCAGCGCCAGGGGATGGGTCTCCTTGCTGGTAGCATTCCTCCTTTTCGTCTCCACCTGGCACTCCCTTTCCAGAAGAGGGTTGGATTGTACCGCGTGCAAGATTCGGAGTGCCATGCTGCCTGTGGCGTTGTGGACTTTCGGCTGGTACAGTTTTGCGCTCGTGCCGCTCGAAGGGTACCTTCGGCTGCGTCTGGTGTCGTTCGCCGTGCTGGCAGTGCTGCCAGCGATTGGCCAGTTTGCCGTTTGTGGCTTCTGGAACCGTGTTCGATCGCTCTATTGGCTTGTGCTGTACCTTTCTGCGGCGCTGTTGCTCGTCCTCTATCCGTTTCTGCCGGGCGCCCACCCAGGGCGGTGGACTGTGGCATTCTT
>JALWAP010000004.1 GCA_027016315.1 Anaerolineae bacterium
CACCAGCATCGAGTACGATCCGGACTTCAACATCGAGCCAGATGACGTCACCAGGGCTGTGTTCTGGGGTCTGGGCTCCGACGGCACCGTCAGCGCCAACAAGAACTCCATCAAGATCATCGGCGAGGAAACGCCTTTCTACGCCCAGGGATATTTCGTCTACGACTCCCGGAAGGCCGGAGCCAAGACCATTTCCCACCTCCGGTTCGGGCCAGAGCCGATCCACAGCACGTACCTCATCAGGAAAGCCAATTTCGTGGCAGTTCACCAGTTCAGCTTCCTGGAGAAATACAAGGTCCTCGATCTGGCGGAAGAAGGCGCTACTTTCCTGCTGAACGCTCCCTACGAAGCCGATGAGGTTTGGGATCACCTCCCGAGGGAAGTCCAGCAGACAATCATCGACAAGAAACTGAAGTTCTACGTCATCGATGCGTACAAAGTCGCCAAGGACGTAGGGCTGGGCGTCCGCATCAACACCATCATGCAGACGGCTTTCTTCGCCATCAGCAACGTCATCCCCTTCGACGAGGCAATTCAGAAAATCAAGGAAGCAATCAAGAAGACCTATGGCAAGCGGGGCGAAGAAATCGTCCAGAAGAACTTCAAGGCCGTGGACGCGGCGCTGGAGAACCTGCACGAAGTGAAGGTGCCGGACAAGGTCACCAGCGAGATCACCATGCCGCCAATCGTACCGCCGGAAGCCCCGGAGTTCGTCCAGAAAGTCACTGCAAAGCTCATCGCCGGCGAAGGGAACGACCTTCCGGTGAGCGTGTTCCCGAAGGATGGCACGTGGCCCAGCGGCACCACCCAGTGGGAGAAGCGAAACATCGCCCTGGAAGTGCCGGAATGGGATCCGGACATCTGCATCCAGTGCGGCAAATGCGTCATGGTCTGCCCGCACGCGGTCATCCGAGCAAAGGTGGTGGACGAAGAGCTGCTGAAGGATGCTCCGCCTTCCTTCAAGTACATGGATGCCAAGTTCTTCAAGGAATTCAAGAACACGAACAAGAAATACACGATTCAGGTCTCCGTGGAGGACTGCACTGGCTGCCAGCTTTGCGTGGAAGCCTGCCCCGCGGTGGACAAGAAGAACCCGGAGCACAAGGCACTGAACATGGTGCCGCAGATCCCGATCCGCGAGCGGGAACGGGAGAACTGGAAGTTCTTCATGTCGTTGCCGGACATGCCGAAGACCGCCATGAAGTTCAACACAGTCAAGAACGTCCAGCTCTTGAGGCCGCTGTTCGAGTTCTCCGGAGCGTGCGCAGGCTGCGGCGAGACGCCTTACATCCGCCTGATGACCCAGCTCTTCGGCGATCGGGCCATCGTGGCGAACGCCACCGGCTGCTCCAGCATCTACGGCGGCAACCTGCCGACCACGCCTTGGTCCTTCGATAGCCACGGCCGCGGCCCGGCCTGGAACAACTCCTTGTTCGAGGACAATGCGGAGTTTGGGCTTGGCATGAGGCTCACCGTGGACAAGCAAATGCAATACGCCCGTGAGCTTGTAGACAAGATGCGGGACGTCATCGGCGACGAACTGGCCGA
>JALWAP010000005.1 GCA_027016315.1 Anaerolineae bacterium
GAACTCCGCAGGCCTGGTTGCCAAGGGGATATACGCGGACCCACGGGTGTCCCGATAGAAACCACCACGACAGACGCAAACGGCCACTACACTTTCACCAACCTGATACCGGAAACCTACTCCATAAGGTTCATCACGCCGAGCGGCTACATCTTCAGCCCACAGAACCAGGGCAACGATGACAGTGTGGACAGCGATCCCGACACGTCCAGTGGGTGTACTGCCGACATGACCCTTACGTCTGGAGAGAACGATCTGACCTGGGACGCCGGCATGTACCAACTCGCGAGCCTGGGCGACTTCGTCTGGCTCGATACCAACGGTAACGGTGCTCAGGACAGTGGTGAACCTGGCGTCTCTGGTGTAACCGTGGAACTTTATAGCGGCGACACCTGCTCTGGATCCGTCATCACCAGCACCACTACCGACGCCAGCGGCAACTACAGCTTCACCAACCTGACACCAGGTACCTATTCCGTCAAGTTCGTCAAGCCAAGCGGCTATCTCTTCAGCCCTCAGAACCAGGGCGACGACACCAAAGATAGCGACGCCGACCCATCTACAGGCTGCACCGGCGGAATTAACCTGGCTTCCGGACAGAACGATGTCACGTGGGATGCAGGGCTCTACCAAAACGCCTCCCTTGGCGACCTCGTCTGGGAAGACTACAACGGAAATGGCGTCCAAGATGCTGACGAAAGCGGCTTATCTCATGCACAGGTTGAGCTCTACTCTACCCCTGACTGCTCCGGCTCGCCCATATCCACCACCCAAACCGGTGACACCGGACTCTACAGCTTCACCAACCTGAAGCCGGACACCTACTACGTCAAGTTCGTCAAGCCCGCCGGTTACGTCTTCACTCCTAAAGCAGTCGGCGGCGACCCCTCCAAAGACAGCGACGCCGATCCTTCTTCGGGCTGCACAGACGCCGTCTCCCTCTCCTCTGGAGAGTCCAACAACGACATCGATGCCGGCCTCTACAAGCCTCCGCTTCTCGGCGATCGCACCTGGTACGACACTAACGGCAACGGCATACAGGACGCCGGCGAAGGCGGCATCCCTAACGTCACCGTCGAACTCTTCGCCTCTACCGATTGCTCCGGTTCGGCCGTCGCTTCTACTACTACCAACGCCACTGGCCTCTACAGCTTCACCAACTTCGCCCCTGGCACCTACTCCATCAAGTTCACATCGCCGGACGGCTACATATTCACCAAAGCTGACCAGGGCAACGATGACACTGTCGACAGCGACGCCGACCTCAACCGAGGCTGCACCGGCACCATCGAGACCCATTCCGGCACCTTTGACCTCACCTACGATGCCGGTATGTATCAACCCGTCTCTATCGGCGACACTGTCTGGAATGACGATAACCTCAACGGAATCCAGGACTCCGGCGAAACCGGCCATCCTCAGGTCGTCGTACAACTCTTCTCCAACTCCGATTGCTCCGGCGATCCCTTGATGGTTACTTCCACCGACGCCAACGGTGTATACTCCTTCACCGACCTCGCTCCTATTACCTACACCGTCAAATTCGTCAAACCGGACGGCTATGTCTTCAGCCCTGAGGATCAAGGCTCCGACGACGCCGCAGACAGCGACGCCGACAGAGCCAGCGGCTGCACGGATGCTGTGTATGTCAAGCCAGGTGACAGCAACACTACCGTCGACGCTGGAGTCTATCCCGCAACAACCCACGTGTTCGACCCATCCTATGGAAAGAAAACCGTCAGCTACTCAGGCAACGATGTGTACGAATGGACACAGGTGTGGATCAATGACGGGAATACGGCAGACTTAGATGCTGTGATAAGAGACCCCATACCTGCCAACTCCACCTACGTGGCTGGCTCTCTGACCTGCGATGCCACCGGAGCTTCCACCACTACCAGGTGTGTCTACGATTCCACCCACAACGAGATAGTCTGGGAGGGAACCATCGCCCCAGATCCAGGTGCAACCAACGCCGACGAGGCCCAAAACGAGGTCGTGATCACTTTTAGCACCACAACCACAGGACAATCTGTAAACACAGCGTGCGCCCAGTGGGACGAAAACGGCGACGGATTGGTAGACCAGAATGATCCAAACGTCTCGTCCAACGCACCGATATGTACGAACGCCGCCGACAGTGCGTCGGTGGCCCCTAATTCAGTACCTGAGCCAAGCACGATTTTCTCAGTGCTGCTCGGCATCATGGCGCTGGCATGGTACGCCCTGCACCGAAGAGACACAAGGGGACATACGATGTAGCTTCCGCGTCCTAACGCACTTTCAGGGAGATTAGCATCTCTCCCACCGGGCCAATGCGCAGAGTCTTGCGGCCTTCAGCACAAGCAAAAAGAGGGCCGCAAGACTTCACTTTCTGGCACACGCGTTACCCGCTTCTGCCTCCATATGACCAACCCAAACCGGGAAGTCCCTTGATTTCGTCCCTTTTCCCCCTTGACAGACCACTCTTTTCTGTGTATAATACTTTGTGTCACAAAGTATACACCACCGCAAAGATAGACACGAACAAATAGGAGGTTGTCATGCGTGGATTTAGGAAACTTCTGTCGAGCGATCTGAAGCTTTACCTGCGGGAACCTGCTGCTTCTTTCTTCATTTTGATCTTCCCAATGCTCATACTCGTCATCGGGGGATATTCCTTCGGGCAGGAAAAAGCCCTTACCACCGACGGGGGAGTGGTCATGCGCGTGGTTGACCTCATGCTACCAAGCACCCTGGCATGGGTGATAGCCACCCAGGGCCTGTTGGGGGTCTACCCCGTGCTTACATCGATGCGGGAAAGCAAAGTGCTGAAATATTACCGCACCCATCCGATCACCGCATGGCACATCTTGCTGTCACAATATGTGGTTGGGCTGATCATGCTTGGGATCTCGATGGTACTCCTGGGAGTGACGGGGTACGTCCTCTTCTCCATCCGATCCGATGCCCACATGCTGGCTTTCCTCTGCACGCTGGTGGTGGCTTATAGCTCTTTCTTTGCTATGGGCTTTGCGCTGGCGGCCGTGACGCCTACCCACCGCATGGCGCAGGCACTGGGAAGCCTGATCTTCTTCCCCATGCTTTTCCTGGGCGGATCTTTCGGGCCAAGGAATGTGCTCCCGCCTGCTTTGAAGCTGCTCTCCGACCTCAGTCCGCTCAGCCATGCCAACGATCTCCTCACAGCCCTCTGGGTTACTGGAGCGCACCCATTTGGCGAGGTGATGAGCCAACCACTGCCGTTCTTTGGGGTGGAGCTCTTTGGCAAGACATGGCTGCATGGAGTCACGCCATGGCATGCGCTGGCGTACCTGAGCGCACTGGCAGTGCTGACATCCATCCTGGCAGTACGTACTTTCCGCTGGAGCGAAGAAACCTCCAAGGCCGGACGCACAAGCGCACCTGAAATATCTCTGGCGCCGAAGGACGCTGTCGTCTGGGCAAGGGATCTACGCAAGAGCTACGGGAAGACGCACGCCGTGGACGGCCTGGATCTGGACATCAAGCAGGGAGAGATATTCGGTCTACTTGGGCCTAATGGAGCCGGGAAGACCACCACAGTGGAAATCTTGGAAGGATTGCGATCGCCTGATGAAGGGACCGCTCGAGTATTGGGACTCGACCCTCAGCGCGAGGCCAGGGCGCTTACCTACCGCATCGGAGTACAACTCCAGGAAGCATCTCTGCCGTCCAGGCTCAAGGTGCGCGAGTTGCTCGATCTCTTCGCCGCGTTCTACCCATCTCCCATGGACGCCGACACCTTGCTCGACCGTTTGGACTTGCGCGAACAAGCAAATGTCTTCTTCGGAAAGCTATCCGGAGGCCAGAAGCAAAGGGTGTTCGCAGCACTTGCCTTGATCAACAACCCGGAAATGGTTTTCCTCGACGAAATCACCACCGGGCTCGACCCCGCAATCCGTCGGCGAATATGGGGATTCCTGCGGGAGCTGCGCCATGCTGGAAAGACGATTTTGCTCACAACCCACTACCTGGAAGAAGCGCAAGCTCTTTGCGACAGGGTTCTCATCCTGCGGCAAGGGAAGCCGATCGCCGAAGGTGAACCAATGCACCTGATCGAACGTTTGGGCGCACGTTTCCGCCTGGAAATAGAAGTGGACACCCAGGTAGACCCATCCCTTTGGGAAAACATTCCGAACGTGGTGTACGGCCAGGCTTCCGACGGTCTGCTGACGTTCTACGTCACGACGGAAGAAGCACTGGACGACGTCCTCGCCGCCTTGCGACGGAACGGTGTTGCCTTCAACAACCTGCGCCTGCAGCCGGTCTCGCTGGAGGACGTATTCCTCGTCCTGACCAAACGAGAAAACTTCCAGGAGGTGACGCAATGAACGGAAACGACAATCGCATTACGCCAGACGAAGCCCGCGACGCCTTAGAGCTAATCCAGGAAACCACCCGTCAAATGCGCCGAATCGTTGCGCAGGGAGGTGCGCCTTACTACCTGATCCTCTGGGGCGCAATCTGGACAATGGGGTTCGGCACATCCTATTTCCTCGGGCCGGGCTCCAAAACAGCGGGGATCGTGTGGATGGCGCTGAGCACGATCGGAATCCTGGCCTCTTTCGGCATCGGGTGGAAACTCGGGCAGCGGGTGCGCAGCCCACAGGGTCAGCGAATCGGGCTGTTGTGGCTCTTCTGGCTCTTCTATGGCATCTTGATCGTCACATTTGCCAAACCGCTATCCGCTGACCAAATGAGCCTGCTCATCTGCCTTCTGGTGATGATGGCTTACGTGACGACCGGCCTGTTCTACAGGAGCCGGTTCCTCATCGGACTCGGACTGGCGATAACAGCGCTCGTGGTGGGGGGCTACCTGCTCGTTCCAGGGTTCTTCGACCTCTGGATGGCGATCCTCGGTGGCGGTAGCCTGATGGCCGCCGGTGTCTACATCCTGCGGTTTTGGAGGTGAGCCATGTCCCACTTCAACGAGCTCATCCACCAGCCCGTCCGGCTCCAGATCATGGCAGCTCTGAACTCTCTGGATGAAGAAAGCCAACTGGATTTCGGCACGCTAAGGGATCTGCTCGGCGTGACGGACGGTAACCTGGCGACGCACCTGCGCAAGCTGGAAGACGCGGGTTACGTTCGCATAACCAAGACGTTTGTGGGGCGGCGGCCGAGAACTTACGTCTCCATAACGCCAGAAGGCCGCCGCGCCTTCTCAGAACACGTGCAGGCGCTCAGGGAGATCCTCGGCGAAGGATGAGCAGCAATCTCAATGCCGTGGCGTTTTCACTGCGGTGAAGGTGAGTTGCTCCCCCTCCGCCGGGCAAAGGACTCCAAAGCCTCGGCGACATCACACGCCAGGTTGAGCAGGAACTCGATCTCCACCACGTTATCGAGCGCGCCCCTCCATCTCAGGGTGAGCAACGAAGACGCAAGTTCCATCGTCGAAAACGGGGAAATCGCTTTCACCCTTTCAGCTATGTCGTGACGCGCCAGCACGAACGGGGAAAGCTCCACAGGATCGCTTTCCCACTTGCCGCCCCGATTGGATAGTCGGAAGCTTTCAGGAACACCTGCTTTAGCAGAAACGATGGTGAATTCTTCCAGATGGGAGCTGGATGAAAAATCGGAAATCTCCCTCCCTGGCTTGGAAGGACGATAACTGCCTGTCCCAGAAAGAGTGCTTACCCTTTTCAGACGGACGGACACATCCCTGTTCCTGAAACTCCCCGAAAAGATCGGGACTTGCTTGTCGGCATCGAATTCATAGGAAAGCCCGATCCGGGCAGCCGCCTCCTTCCACGTCTCTTTCTCCGCAGAAACGTGTTTCAGCACAGCAACGAGCATCAGCGCCATGATCACCAGAAACGAGATCGTGAGAAACGAAAACCTCGTCGTCAATACCGCAAATACGACCCCGATGACCAGCACCGCAAGTATCAACGCCACGAACAAGGCGTAGCGGATTTCCCCGACAATCCTCCTGGCGGCACTGTAACGTGGCGTCCAATCGGTGGAGTAACGCTCGACGGTGCGATAGAACCGCCAGTGATCCGAATAGGAATCGATAAGTTGAGCTGAGACCAATCCAATGGCGCCGAGCACGAACCCTCCGATCACCAGCCAGGGGGACATGTCCCTCACAGCCATGGTAAAAGACGCGAACAAAATGAACGAAGAAAGAAAACGGATCCATTTGGTCATGTTTTCCCTCCCGGCAGCAGTGGCGTACCAAGCAACGCATCAGGCCGACATCATTGCCTACGCCAGACGCCACAGCTCGCAGATGTATGGGTGAAAACATCACCCGACGCCCAAAGAGACTCCCTTGACAACTCAGCAGCCACTACACGCCACATTTCTCTATTCACGCAGAATATCCCCAACTCTTACAAAACGCAAAATCTAACCCACAAAAGAGGTGCAGACCCGCACGCCAGATCATCCCAGGGCAGGAGATATCCCCTGCCTTTGCCGCAACACCAATCCATCTGGACGGCCAAAAAACCGCTCGACCGATCACTTCAGCAACACAGGAATTTCCGAAAGCTTGATCGATTGCCCCGGGCGGACCATTCTCCACGCAAAATTGCCCGAAGCGTCAGGCACCACAGATGTCATCCGGCTCACTCCGGGCGGCACGTTAAGCCTCCCTTTGCCCCAGGCCACATATTTCACCGCACCTGACTCCGTCTCCACCTTGTACACGTTTGCCCCACTTCGGTTCACACTCACAGGAGTGACCTTACTGAACGGAACCAGTTCCCTGGTCAGCAGCCTGTAGCTGTAGAGAGCGGGCTTTGCACTACCGTCGGATTCCCGCAGGCCGTACTCACGCCAGACATTGTTCGGTCTGTCCACGGAGCCGATGTACGTGTGCCACAGCACCAGTTGATCTCCTGCGCCCCACGCTTCGAGCAACCTTCGGAACACATCCGCCGCCTGAGTTTCAGGGCTGTTCGGGTAGCCGGTCCGTTCGGTCAGAGTCGGGCTGGAAGTGGAGCCGGTTTCCGTCAGCCAAACCGGTTTGCCCGAAAGTCCATGCGCCTTCAGAAACGCCGTCAGATGCGCCCTCAGCATCGGGTAACGATACCATGGCCCGTAATAGTGATAGTTCACCACGTCGAACCAGTCGTCGCCGCCATTCAACACCCCGGCAAACCAGCGGTTCAGCGAATAGTCGGAAAGCCCCATCATCCCCGGCATCACGATGACAGCGTCGGGATCGTGTGCACGAATGTACTGTGCGACCTGGGCCAGGAACCGCCCTTGCTCCTCCGGGGAGAAGCCATCGGCGGGCAGGCACTTGGGCAGCGGGGTCGTCTTGTGCCCGCCGGTGCCGACGCCGGGATCGGCGGCGCGCCAGTGTTCCATCTCGTTGCCGATTTCCCAATACTTCACGTACGGCCCATACCGCTGAACCACGTGCGAGAGGTAGTCCAGCGCCTCCGGGCCCAGGGTCTTCTGAAACTCGGACGGTTTGGTGCACCAGGGCGGCGTGCCCGAAGCGTAAGAATAATCGAAGACAGTGACAATGAGCGGCGTCGGCGAACCAAAGATCACGCTGTCGGCCGTCTCGAAGTGCCAATCATCGTCGCTGGGCTCGATGTTGCGCCAGGTAAGGTCGGCTTTCACCAAATGACGGTACAACTGCACCCCCGAATCGGCGAAATCCTCGAAAATCGTCTCCGGCTGGAACGGCTCGGTATCGCCGAAGTAGAACCGGATGAAGCTGAGCCCCACCTGCGGATTTTCCGGGCTGACGGTGCTCTCCGGTGTCGCCACGACCCGCGGCGTGCGGATAGCCGTTGGAATGGTTACTGTCTCTATGCGCTTTGGAGTACCGAGCCTCGGCAGGCTTTGCTGCGTGGGGAAGATGGTCGGCCTGGTCCGGGGACCACGAACCAGGCTTAGCCCCCTCTCCTGGACAAAAATCGGCGTATCCGAAAGGGCGATCTGGAGCTTTCCGCCGTCCACGGTGGCTTCCTTCTCCTCACCAAGCGCATCCATCACCCTAACTTTCGAGAAGGGAACGGGCAGTGAGACGTTCACAGGAGCCTGCGCAGCGGAATCGTAGATGTCCAGCCGACCTTTCCGGTGCCACGCCACAAACATCGACGATCCATCGGATCGTTTCACCTCGAAGAAGTAGACATCCGGGTTCCCCACATCGATCCTTCGGACGGAGGAAGCGTTGCCCATGACCCCGGCGAAACGCTGGAAGCAAGAATAGCCGGGAAGCTCCTCCATGCTCGGAGTACGCAGGCGCATCTGCCCGAAGATGAGGTCAGTGCCCGGGGATTGCAGGTTCCACCACCACAGCGCTTTCACCCCTTCGCTCAGGGCAAGGATGCTCCGCTGGACGATGTCGTGGCAGTGAAGCTGCTCGTACTGTGCCTGCTCTTCGTCCGATGCCACGCCGAAGAACGGTCGCAGCTTGGGGTCGATTTGATCGGCGTGGTCTGCAGCCCACTGGCGGGCGCATCTCAGCCGGTTCTGAGTCGGCTGATCGTCACAGTGGGAACTCGTCACCCTGACCTGAGCCATGAACAGGTAATCGCCGCCGTTGTGGAGCGTTCTGGGATCGATCCCTCCGTACTCCGTGCTTACGATCGGCTTCTGATAGCCGTTCGCCTTCATGTGGCTGCGGAACCAATCGACCCGGTGGCCGATGGTGTACGGGTCGCCGTAGAGCCGCACGTCCAGCAGGTCGAAATCGTCCTTCCCGTGCTTGAGCACGTACTCGAAGAAATCCGCCGATTCCGGCTCCCCTATGCCGCGGGCGCTGAAGTTACCGTTGCTGTTCACCCCTATGACCAGCATATCGGGCAACACGGCCTTCACCGCCCGGTAGTAGATGTGCTGCAATTCCACAAAGGCTTCGGGCTGGTCGGCGGGAAAGTGCAACCCTGAAGCAGGCTCGGTATCCCGCTGCATGTAGCGAATGCCGCCGCGGGCGTGATCGCGCACTTCCTCCGCCACTTTCGTGACGAATTCGCGATAATACTCGTCGCAATGCTTGGCGCAGTTAGTCTCCCCCTCGGGGCAATCGCGCAGCGGCGCTCCTTTGATCGAATGCACCTCTTTGCCCGTGGTGCACCAGCCATCGGTGAAAAGGTTGAGCAACGCCCAATCGTTCGGTCCCAACTGGTCGAGATACGCATCCAGCTCCCGGAAATCGTACTTCCCCGGCTGTGGCTCCAACTTCGACCAGTAGAACGAAACCTTGGTGCGCGGGATGCCGAGATCGTGTATGTAGGTCATCAACCCGTCCAGGGAGCTCCTCGTGCCCCTTTCCTGATACGGGCCAAAAGCCACGCCGAGGGGAGAATCGGTAAAGACCTGAGAAGCGGAACTACCACTTGCATGTGCCGGAGTGCCGACCGGAAGTGGCTTTGCCGTCGCAGCCTTCCCCGCCGGAGGCCGTCGGTTCTGACCGGGGCGAGCGGGAGGAGTACCGGGCCTGGGACGGACGTTGCCGGGCCTCGCCGGACGCCGTGCCAGAGGCGTGGCCTTCGGAGACACATTGGCCGCCAAAGGAGTTGGGGTCACGGCCGCCGTAGCCGCAGGTTCTGATTTCGTCGGCAGATTCCCAACCGAGCATCCGCTTACCACCAACGCCAGGATGAACAACGAGAACAACGCAATCACGTAACGCCAGCTTCCTTTCATGGTACGCAATCTCCTTTCTTGAATCATTGGATTTTCCGTGCTCCTGTGTCATTCAGGGTAAATCCACAGCGAACGGCGCTGCTCAAACGGGAAGAAAACCTGTCGATAGAGACCAAAAAAGAACGCCAGGACGCAAAGCTGCGCAAGGCGCAAAGAATGTCAGAATTTTCTTTGCGTCTCGCTTGTCTTTGCGTCTCCGCATTGACACAACACCCCCCCACGAGTGTTCTCTTAGGAGCATGGGATCGGCTCTCCTTGTTCCTGAGCATCCACGCTCCCGACTCGCACCTACGCCGCTTTCATTTCGTAGCGTCGCACAAGGCACCCAAAAGCTCATTGCTGCCACGGACAAGGTGTCTGAATCCACAAGTTGGGTTCCTTATCCGTAGGCTTGTAGCAGGTGATTCTCACCTCCACCTGCACGTGATCCCGGTTCTCCGGCGAGGGATTGGTATCGACCTTGAACGTATGCTGATAGAGCCCCAGGCCGTCGGCGTCCTCTTCAGTAAGGGTCGCTGTCAGGTCTGTGGGCGTGCCGGAAAGAGCCGCTCCCCAATCGTGGATCAGGTCGCTGATATCCCATTCAAAGCCTGCGCTTGCACAGGTGCCTTTCACGTGTTCCTTCGGAAGCGTATCGAAAGAGAAGGTAACCACGAATTTCCCGTTCTCGTAGGTTGCCATCGGCCTTGCGGAGAAATAATTCCCCTGGATGTCGGCATGGCATTCGTCGTCTCCGGCGTAGTCGGTGTACCTGGCCTCCTTGTATGCGCCGCTGGGCTTCAAAGTGATGTCGTTCGGATCGTAACCGTGGGCAGAGAGCACTTTGGGGTTGTTGGTCAGCACCCAGCGATTCTGTCCATCGGGGATTATGAGCACCGGGCTCAGGCTGACCGCCTTGAGGTGCAGTCCCCACCAGTTCTTGCCGTTGGTGCAATGGGGTGTAGACCAGGCTCCCTGGCCGCACGTGCCGAAGCCGCCATCCCTATCCACGATGACCGTCGCATCGATCGAACCGACGGCAATCTGGGCCTTGGGAGTGGGCGTTGCAGTAGCCTCAGGCTCCTGAGTGGCCTGCGTACCTTTGCCCGCGCTGACGGGAACCCCGCCCGGCAGGCCGCTCGACTGCCCGTGCTGCCCCTTAGCGCAGTCCTGCGGGCATCGGGTGTGGTTTTCGCGCCCACTACAAACCCCGTCGCCGCAGAAGGGGTGCACCCGAGAAACGGTGGGGGTGCTTCCACCAGAGCTGGTTCCCCTGGTGGTAGAAGGGGAACACGCAGCAGCTACCAGCAAGATCACAGCAAGCAAGACCGGAATCCACAGGGTGCGTTTCATGGATGACCTCCTAAACCTTGCACTGGGGAGCAGCCCGGAGAGCCGCTCCATCTAACCCATCGCGTTCTCGGAATCCATTCTACCGACGATTTATGAAAAAATTGTGAAAGGATGATGAAGATTTTGCAGAAAAGCACTCCAGTGGAAAGGCGCTCGCTATACACGGGGCAGAGAAAAAAGCCGCAAGTTTCCTTGCGGCTACAATCGGCACATGGAGAGCAAAGAGGGAAACGAAGAGAAAAGAACCTCGTACATCCCTCTGCCGGAACCCTATCAGAGTTCTGCAAACACTTCGTAATGCTGGACCTTTTCCTCGAACTCCAGCAGGAACTCCTTGTCCTCCGGGTAATACTTTGCTTTGTCGTACTCCTCTCCGGCGAAATTCTTGATGGCGTCGAGGCTCTCCCAGAAGGTTATCAGCGTGAAATGTCCTTCGTCCCCTTCGAGCCTTCTCAAGAAGACCAGGCGAACGAACCCCGGGGTACCGCTGTAGTCCGGGATCGCCTTCTGCTTCAAAAACTCCGTGTAAGCATCATAATCTTCGGCTCGGGTTCGGCCATGCCATATCCTTGCGATCATCCCTACCTCCACAAACATGCATTTTCAGGCTTTGCCGTCTATTCCTCTTTTGACGTTGGCGACAGCCAATCGTACCTCACCCTGCAGGATCCTGTCCAACAAGCACCGGGGACGAGAAATTCTTTCCTACGTCATGTCCGTGCCGCCAACGTTAGAACTCAGGCAGAAAAAAAACGGCTCGCCCCCTTGACAAACCAATCAAAATCGCGTATACCATATTCGAAACAACGAATAAGGTGGCGCAACATGGCAGAGAGTGACAAAGCAACCGTCATCGTGGTAATGGCGAACATAGCGCAGGCGCTGAGCCATCCTACCAGGCTCCGGATACTGGAGCTCCTCCGTGGCGAAGGGGCTTACGTGATGGACCTGACGGAGTGGACCGGCCGTCCACAGGCCAACATCAGTCAGCACCTGGCGATCCTGCGGGACGCGGGGCTGGTTGTCGCCGAGCGCGAAGGGATGGCCGTGCGCTATCGGATCAAGGACGACCGGGTGTTCGATGTCATGGAGAAGATGAAAGTTCTGGCGGAAGCGCAAATCGCCAGCGGGGCGGTGAGCCGGATGGAACAATCGCCGAAGTTCCAGAAAATGATGCAGAAATGCAAAGGCGGCAAGATGCCCCGGGGCAGGAAGATGTGGAAGAAGTGGTAGCATGTCGGGGGGAAAAAATTTTTTGCGCCTGGATATTCGAAGTGTCTTATATCGTACCGGGGGAGGGACTGAAGTGAGGTATCGTCGGTGGTGTCGAAGAACATACAGCCCGGGACCACGCAGGTGGGGCCGACGGTGGTACCGGGGCTTTTGGTGGCCCATGCGGTGGAGACCGCGGTTCTGGTTTCGCGCCAGGGTCTGGTTCGAGATGACGAAGCGCAGATTGGAAGCACGGATGAGGAGAATCAAGATCGCTTTGAGGCATGGCAGAGGATGTTTTTGCCATAAGTCAAGTGATCTTTAGGGGCGGCTTTTCGGCCGCCCCCTATAATCGTCGGACTGCTGGTAGCACTGACGACAAGCAACAACCAGAAATTCGCAACCGGAATGGTTCTGATAGACGTGGAACATCTGGTCGGATAGGCGACAAAATTCGCGCTAACGGCCCTACAGATTCCACCAGCACGCCCGGAGGGCTTTCTTCCACCCCGAGCACTGCTTCGCAAACTCTTCCGCGCCAATCTCCACCAGCTTCCCCTCTTCCCGAAGCTTTGCCAGCCACTTGGGATGCTCCATGGCTGCGTAGATCTCCGTCACGTAGCCATCCACCATCCCGGGCAAAGCCCCGTACACGAAGGCAAAGTACATGTGCCCAAACGTCAGCACAGCCATCACGAACATAGAGATGTCGTGGATCAGCACCATCGCCAGCCCCAGGTCGTGATACGCTGCCTGATGGAGGATCGGCGCTCCAAGCCACATCACCAGCCCACTCCCTGCAATCAGGAAGTAGAAGAGTATGATGGTGGCATGGTGCAGCTTCTCCCCGGCGTTGATCCTCCCCTGCGGCGGCAGGTGCCCTGGCCTACCCAGAACGTACGGGATGAAGTGCGGCAGCCACTTCAGGTCGTCCTTGTCCCAACTGAAGAAGGAATCGTAGACCAGCTCCCAGAGCCCGTGGGGATCGGCCAGCAGGTAGTACAGCGGCACCAGCAGCAGCACCACCGCCGCTATCCTGTGCAGCAGCCGCTCCCAGCTCCACCCGAACACCTTCCAGCTTGCCCACGTGGAAGTCCATGGGATGTACAAAATCAACCCGGTGATCAGCAGCGTGAAGAACGCCGCCACGAACGTCCAGTGTGCTATCCGCTGAGCCTTGCTGAACCGAGGCACTATCCGCATTTTCTTCGCCATCTCACGCCTCCTTCTCCTCGTCAGTCGAGGCCATCTCCTCTTTCTTCAGTTCCTCGGCAATCTCCCTGGCGTGCTCCTCCGCACCTTTCTTGGCGTAGGGATACAGAGCAGCAAGCCCAACCGCCGCGGCGCCGAGGATGATGCTACCTGCAGGCTGTTCGTAGTCCTGCCACGCCCTGGATATCTGGGCCGAGTGATCGTCGGCAGGCAGAGCCTCCAGCGACTCCTCCTTCACGTGCTTGGTGATGTAGAACACCTTCGGCTTGGTTCCGAGTTCCGGCTTGAGCGGCTTGGCGACACCGCTGTTCACCAGCTTCGCAACCTCGGAGTTGGGATCGTCCAGGTCGCCAAAGATCCGGGAGTGACCCACGCAGGTCTCAACGCACGCAGGATCTCTGCCTTCCTTCACCCGATCCACGCAGAACGTGCATTTGTCCACGGCCACCATGTGGTGCGGCAGGGCGCTGCCAAAGACCTTCCGCCCCTCGTCGATCTCCTCTTTCGTGTAAAGGTAGCGGGCGTCGTAGGGGCACGCCTCCACGCAGAACCCGCAGCCGATGCAGAGGTTTTCGTCCACCAGGACGAAGCCGCCGTCATCGTCGATGTAGCTGGCGCCGGTGGGGCAGACTTCCACGCACGGGGCGTCCTCGCACTGCATGCACAGCCAGGGCAGGAACACCTCGCTGAGCTGCGGGAAATGCCCTTCGATCCAGCGCTCCACGTGAGTTCGATATTTGTCGTCCCAGAACGGTGTGGCGTTTTCCATGGAGCACGCGGCCACGCAGGCATCGCACCCCATGCACACCGTCAGATCCATTACCATTCCATACCTTGCCATGGCCCTCACCTCCTCAGACCTTCTCGACCTTGACCGTGAACTCGTTCATCCGGTACGATCCGACGATTCCGTCGTACCGGTAAGGCCACAGTTTGTTCACCGGCGCTCCTTTGCCGTATGCGACCGAAAGCCGGGTGCTTTCAGCGCCGAACGCCATGGCCATGAACACCGTGTCCGGTCGCACCATCTCGGTCACGTAAGCCGTAGTCTCGACCGATCCGCCGGAAAGCGTGTTGGTCACCCGAATCCTGTCACCAGACTTGACGCCGATCCGCCTGGCGCTGTCCGGATGTATCCAGATTCCAAACATCGCGTTGGGATCGCCGTGGCTCGCCAGGGACATAAGCAGCGGGTTGTTGGCCGTGGCAGTGTAGGACATGTACGGCACCTTGCCGCTGGTGAAGAAGAATTCGTTGCCGGACGGCTTGTCCGTTGGCTTCATGCCTTCCTTCCACTTCGGCGGCACGTAAGCTATGATCGGATCCCAGAGCGGATTCGGCCCGTAGTCTTTCGTGTACCCGGCAAACACGAGGCTGTAGACCTCCAGCCGACCCGAAGGCGTGAACACGGGATACTTCTCCGGGATGCGGGCTTCCTCCAGCCCTTTCCTCCCGGGCAGCATCACGAAGACGCCCTTTTCTTCCAGAGCTTTCTTCACTTCCTCCACCGACTTTCCGGTGTGCTCGGCAGCACTCTCGATGGAGACATCCCGCTTGACGACTCCGGTGTCCTCGCCTTTGATGATCCTCGGAAGCTCCTTCTGCATGATCTTCGGATCCCAACCTCGCATCATGGCGAGAATCATGAACAGCTTCTTCTCGCCGCCGAAGATCTTGGCGATGTGATACTCCTGCGTCACCAGCGGCATTATGTCGAGGCCGGGCGCAGGCTTGACACTGGCGTGGTTCACGATGGCGCCTTCGAGGCATGCTTCCGCGTGCAGGCTGGAATCCGTCTTCTCCAGGTACGTGTAGTCCGGCAGAATCACGTCGGCGTACAGCGCCGTGTCCGACGGCACGATCTCCGAGAAGACGACCAAGTCCAGCTTCTTCAGCATCCCCTTGATTCTGTCCGGATCGGGCCAGGTTCTGACCATGTTGTTTGCCAGGTTCACCAACATTCGAATCCGGTATGGCTCGCCGTTGTACTCCAGTTTGCCGTCCACGGCATCGTACCACCCGGCATCGGAGAACAAAGCGAAGGCCACGCTCTTCTTCCCTTCCTTGCGCTGTTTGTCAGTCCAGACTTTGTTGATGGAAGGGTGCTTGTGCGGCCAGTTGTTTGGATCGTCCGACATCTTCGCCTTGGCTTTGATTTTGCCCAGCAAGCCAGGCATGGACGCCGGTTTCTTCCCAGCCCAGACGGTCTTCCAGAACTTTACGGTCGCTTCACGGTACGATCCTGCGAAATTGAAGCCGCCATCCGTATCGATCCTGCCCATCAAGGCGAGGATAATCGCCTGCGTCCTTCGGGTCGGGACGGTGTTTTCGTACCGTGCGCCGTACCAGCCCTGGGCGATGAGCGGGCGCTTGGCGGAGACGAAGCCGTTTATCACTTCCTTGATCGTATCGACGGGAATGTCCGTCTGCGTAGCCGCCCACTCAGGAGTGAAGTCCTTCACCTTTTCCGCCAGGAACTGGAAGACGGTCTTGACCGGCTTGCCGTTCCATTTCAACCCATCCGGCACTTCCAGCGCGGGCTGGATGTCGTTCTTCTGAACGTCCTTCTTGTTGTTGCCGGTCATGGGCGAGACTTTGACGATCTTCCCGCTCTTCTCGTCGTAGACGTAGAAGGCTTTCGGCTTGCCGGTTTTCTCGTCTTTGTCCATCGCCAGCGCCACCATCCCCGGCTTCGGGGAGAACGCGAGGAACGGTGCGTTGGTGTAGGAGCTGGCGTATTGCTTGTCGTAATGCTTCCCGTAGATCACTTCACGGAGCAGCGCCAGCAGGAACGCTTGATCCGTGCCGGGCTTTATCGGCACCCACTTCGTGGCTTTCGCCGCAGTCTCGGAGAACCTGGGGTCGAACACCGCGATCCTGGCACCCTTTGCTATCGCCTTGCTGAACGAAACCGCCCTGCCGGTGGAAAGCCCGGCCAGCGACGCGTTGCTGCGCAGGGCGATGATATAATCGGAGTTCTCGTAGTCGTCCACCGTCTCCGTGTGGGTCTTGTAGGTGCCGATGACCGTATCCAGCCCGAAGTGCTCAGGCCAGATGCAGTGCGTCAGCGGAGCGCCTGTGGCGTTTGGAGACCCGATCGCCCAGGCCAGAGCCATCGTCGTGACGCAGGGAATCCAGTTTCCCGTGACCGCGACCTCGTATGGCTTGATGCCTTTCTCCTTGACTTTCTTCTCGATGTAGGCAAAAGCCTCCTCCCACGTGGCTTTCCGGAATTTCCACGTACCCCTTTCGCTTCCTTCGACCCTGATGAGCGGGGCGCGAATCCTGTCCGGGCCGTAAGTCCGCAGGATTCCGGACTGGCCTCTGGCGCATATCTTGCCCTGGTTGTACGGGTGGTT
>JALWAP010000006.1 GCA_027016315.1 Anaerolineae bacterium
TCGTCCAGGGCGCTGCTCCCAAGACACGCCCTCATGCTCATAGCGATAGCCGAGTTCACCGGGCCTTTCGTGTTCGGGATGGCAGTGGCAAGAACCATGGGACGGGACCTGGTTTCCATACAACTGATGACCGTCCCTGCCCTGTGCGCCTCCATCACCGGGGCGATCGTCTGGAACCTGATCACCTGGTGGTTTGGTCTGCCTTCCAGCTCTTCTCATGCGCTGATTGGCGGTCTGCTGGGTGGAGCGTGGGCGGTAGGAGGCGTAAACGCAATCCATCCGCATGGGCTAATCAAAGTGCTGGTTGCACTGTTCCTCTCTCCATTCCTGGGCGCCATTGTGGGTTGGATCATCATGCGAATAACCGTGTTCCTGGCGAAGGGAGCCAGGCCATCCATAAACACTTTCTTCAAGCAGATACAGGTGATCACTGCCTTCGGCCTTGGCATGAGCCACGGTTCCAACGATTCGCAGAAGTCGATTGGGTTGATAACGTTGGCGCTGTTGTTGGACCACAAGATTTCTACGTTCCACGTACCGTTGTGGGTAATTGCAGCAGGCGCTGCAGCGATTGGGCTGGGGTCGTTCTTTAGCAGCCAGAGGATCATCAGAACCCTGGGGCACAAGTTCTACAAAATACGCCCTGTGCACGGATTCACCACGCAGACTGCTTCTTCGATTGTGATAGCCGGGGCAGCGCTTCTGGGTGGCCCGGTCAGCACCACCCAGGTTTTGAGTTCGTCCATCATAGGCGCCGGTGCAGCCCAAAGGCTTTCCATGGTCAGGTGGAGCGTGGTGATGGACGTGATCTGGTCGTGGGTGCTGACCATCCCTGCTGCTGCGGCGATGGCCTACCTGTTTTACCATTTGCTCATGGCTGTGTGCTGACAATATTCTGAGGAGGGGTGATTAGAGTGGGGATATTCTCGTTCTTCAAGTCGAAGCCGGATAAGTTCCTTTACGAGCTGGAACAACAGGCAAAAATTACGGAGAAAGGGGTCTATTACTTGCTGGAGTACGTCAAGAATCCTTCCAGTGAGGCGGCTGCCAAGGTAAAGGAAGCGGAAGAGGAAGCCGACGAGGAACGGCGGATTCTGATCGATGAGCTGAACAGGACTTTCATAACGCCCATCGACAGAGAGGACATATTTGCTCTATCCAGGACGATAGACGACGTGCTCGATTACGCCTACACCACTGTGGACGAGATGCAAATTCTTGGGGTGAAGCCGAACCAGTACATAGAGAGGATGGTGTCGCTGTTGTACGATTCGGCGAAAGAGATTCGGCTGGCGGTGGAGAGGATGAAGAAGCATCCGTCGGTGGCATCGGAGCATGCGATGAGGGCGAAGGCGATGGAGAACAGGATAGAGCGGGTGTATCGAGAGGCGATAAGCGAGCTGTTTTCTGGGCCTGAGGACATACATCACGTGGTGGAGATGTTGAAGTACAGGGAGGTGTACCGGCACCTCAGCAATGCTGCGGACCGGGGGGATGAAGCAGCGAACGTGATCTCGGACGTGGTGGTCAAGACCACGT
>JALWAP010000007.1 GCA_027016315.1 Anaerolineae bacterium
CGTCTGGACGTGCGACTTGAGCCACGAGTATGTGGACATAAACGGGTACTATCACACGTAGCGGGAGTCGAAAGTTCCCGAAGGACGAGGCAACCGAGATGGGGCTGTTTTCCTACTACGAAGGAGATTCCTTCATCCACAGGCTGAACCCGAGCATCAAATTGCTGGCGGTGTTCCTGGTGGTGATGGTTCTGACGCTGGCGCAAGACCCGTACACGCCAGGGATATTCCTCCTTCTCACCCTCGTCACGCTTTGGGCCGTCGGCAGGATTCCGCTGAAGGTGATACTCAAATCCACGTGGCCGCTGCTCATATTGACGATACCGTTCTTCATTTTCAACACACTTTATTTCGACGTGAGCAAAGTGCCGCACCCGCACGTCTGGTTCCGGCTGGGGCCGTGGCTCGTGGCAAGGGAAGGGGCGACCTCTGGTCTGGCGCTCTCACTCCGGATACTGGCGTTCATCGCCTGCTCGCTTTTCTTCGTGGTGACCACCGATCCTTCGGATTTCGCCCTGAGCCTCATCCAGCAAGCCCGCATCCCATACCGGTTGGGCTACGCGATCCTGGTGGCGTACCGGTTCATCCCGCTCTGGACGGAGGAACTGGAGACGATTCGGGCGGCGCACAAGGTCCGGGGCGTGGGAAAGCGAGGCGGACTGAGGGGGCAACTCCGGGAGTGGCAGCGGTACGCGATCCCGCTCCTGGCCAGCGCCATCAGGAAATCGGAGCGGGTCGCCATCGCCATGGACAGCAGGGCTTTCGGTTCGACGCCAAACCGCACCTACTACCGGGAATTGCACGTCCGCAGGGCGGATTGGGCGTTCCTGGCGGCGGTGCTGGCTTTGCTGGCGGCGATCTTCCTCGCGCTGAACTCCCTTGGGCTGACCACGGGCTTTGGAGCGATACCGGCATGAGCCGCTTCCGTGAAGTCAGGATCCTCGGGGTGAAAGTCCACGCTGTGACGAAATCTCAGGCGCTGGAGGCGATGGCCGATTTCGTCCGCTCCGGCGCTCCACACCAGGTAGCGACGGTCAACCCGGAGTTCGTGATGACCGCCAGGAGGGACCGGGAGTTCATGCAGGTGCTGAACGCCGCCGATCTTTCAATCCCGGATGGCATCGGGCTGGTGTGGGGAAGCAGGCTGCTCGGCGATCCGATCCCGGAGCGGGTGGCCGGGTCGGACCTGGTGCCGGAGCTGGCCGAACTCTCCGCCAGAAACGGTTGGAGCATTTTCTTCCTCGGCGCTGCTCCGGGCGTGGCAGAGAAGGCAGCTGGAATCCTTTCGTCCAGGTTCCCAGGGCTCCGGGTGGCCGGGACTTACGCAGGCTCGCCCAGACCGGAGGACGAAGCGGTGATCGTGCCGATGGTGAAATCGGCGCACCCGGATATCCTGCTCGTGGCGTATGGCGCCCCGGCGCAAGACCTGTGGATTGCCAGGAATCAGCCCAGGCTGGGCGTTCCGCTGGCGATGGGAGTCGGCGGGGCGCTGGACTTCGTCGCAGGCGTGAAGAAACGGGCCCCACGGTGGGTTC
>JALWAP010000008.1 GCA_027016315.1 Anaerolineae bacterium
TGGCGGAGGAGTACGGCATCAGCCAGGCAGAGCTGATTCGTCAGGCACTCGAGAGGGAAATCGTCGGCAGGCGAAGGGTGCGCGTCAGGTATCCGGATGCAATGCGAAAGAAGGCATTCGAGGAATTCGTCCGATTCGTCCGCTCGCGGGAATCCCTGCCAGTGGAGGGAGAGGCGTACAAGTGGAACCGGCAGGACGCGTACGAGGAACGTGAATCGCGCTACGACAGGAAGAAGTAACGATGCCGATAGTACTGATCGACACCAACCTGCTCGTATACGCTGCAGACTCACGAGATAAATCCAGGCAAGACAAAGCTGTGGAGGTCTTGAAAGCTCTCGTGGATGCGGAAGCAGGATGTCTAAGCGTCCAGTCCCTCTCCGAGTTCGTCGCGGTCGTCACCAGAAAGCTATCGCCGCCATTCACTGGACAGGAGGCGCTGGTACAGGTGCAAAAGCTCATAGACACCTTCCCCATCCTGGAGTTGACGGAATTCGTTGTCCTCGAGGCAATACGTGGATTGAGTCGATACCGGTTCTCCTACTACGATGCGCAACTCTGGGCGACAGCAAGGCTCAACCAGATACCGCTCATCTTCAGCGAGGATTTCGACAGCGGTTCGACCATAGAAGGTGTGACCTTCGTCAATCCATTCGAGAAAAGTTTCAGGCTCGAAGACTGGATAACTTACCGATAGAACAGCGGAGGCGAAATGGGCAAGAATGTCCTTGTTGCACAGTCCGGCGGGCCGACGCCGGTCATAAACAACTCGCTTCGAGGCGTGGTGGAAGCGTGCTTCGACCACCCGAACTCGTTCGGCACAGTTTTCGCAGGCTACCACGGCATCGAAGGCGTGCTGAAAGAAGAACTGCTCGACCTCTCCGCACAGCCGCGGGAGGAGATCGCTCTGCTGAGCACCACCCCGGCCGCTGGAGCCATCGGCACGTGCCGGTACAAGCTGAAATCGCACCAGCAGGAAGACTTCCAGCGCGTCGTGGACGTCTTCCGGGCCCACGACATCGGCTACTTCTTCTACATCGGCGGCAACGACTCCATGGACACCGCCAACAAGATCGCCGTGCTGGCGCGCGAGCAAGGACTCGACCTGGTGGCGGTGGGCGTGCCGAAAACCATCGACAACGACGTCGGCGATTCCGAGTTCAAGCTGATAGACCACACTCCCGGTTACGGCAGCGTCGCCCGCTACTGGGCGCTGATGGTGCAGGGCGCGGAGGAGGAAAACCGCGGCTCCAGCCCGTCCGACCCGGTGCTGGTGATGCAGGCCATGGGGCGCAAGATCGGGTTCATCCCGGCAGCCGCAAGGCTGGCCGACCCGCATCGGGAGACGCCGATCCTGATCTTCATGCCGGAGTCCGGGCTCGACCTAAACGCGCTGACCGACATCGTGGCGGACAAAGTGCGGGAGGTCGGCAGGGCGCTGGTGGTCGTGAGCGAGGGATTCCCGGTGGGAGACCTAGGCGAACTTCGGGACTCCTTCGGGCACGTGATGTTCTCGTCCAGCGCGCTGACCGTCGAGCGGGTGGTGGTCAACCACCTGAACAAAGTCGGGCTTCCGGCGCGGGGTGCGGCCCGCGGGAACATGCCCGGCACCGACCAGCGTCATAGCATGATCTACGCTTCCACGGTAGACCTGGAGGAGGCGTACCAGGTGGGGCGGAAAGCCGTGGAGATCGCTCTGAAGGACGGCAACGGGTTCATGGCGACTATCTTGCGGGAGCCTGGGGACGTGTACCAGGTGCGATACGACAAAGTCCCGCTGGAACTGGTGGCGAACTCGGAGCGACACTTCCCAGAGGCGTGGATCGCGCCGAACCGGGTCGACGTGACCAACGACTTCCTGCGGTACGCCCGGCCGCTCATCGGCGACAGTTGGCCCTCGGTGCCGCTGGTGGACGGCCGCCAGCGGTTCGCCCGGCTGAAGCCGATCTTCGCCGAGAAGAAGCTCCCGGAGTACGTGCCGCAGGCGTACAGATAGCACAATCCAAGGGGCGCGATTCCCGTCATCGCGCCCCTATCGCTTTCCGAACCCTACCCAAATAGCCACAACGCTCCACTATGGTGTATAATTGAGTTAGACCTCTGGTCTTTGACAAGAATCACGTACAAAGGAGTACGCCTATGAAAGAACTACTCTCAGGCAACGAAGCCATTGCGCGGGGAGCGTGGGAAGCAGGCGTGGTCTTCGCCTCCGGCTACCCAGGCACTCCCAGCACCGAAATCCTCGAAACGTTCGTGAAATTCCCCAACATTTACGCCGAGTGGGCACCCAACGAGAAAGTGGCCCTGGACGCGGCCATCGGGGCGGCGTACGCAGGACGGAGGGCCATGGCCACCATGAAGCACGTGGGCCTCAACGTGGCCGCCGACGCGTTCTACTACGCATCCATGACCGGCATGGAAGCGGGCCTGGTGATCATCGTCGCCGACGATCCCGGCATGCACTCCTCCCAGAACGAGCAGGACACCAGGAACTACGCCAGGTTCGCCCGTGTCCCTGTCCTCGACCCCAGCGACAGCCAGGAAGCGAAGGAAATGACCTTTGCGGCGCTGGACATCAGCGAGAAGTTCGACACGCCGGTCATCGTCCGCCCGACGACCCGCATCAGCCATTCCTACTCGCTGGTGGAACTGGGCAACCGGACGGAGCACCCGCCCACCGTGCGGAAATTCCCCCGGAACGCGGCGAAATACGTCATGGTTCCGGCTAACGCCCGCCCGCGTCACCCGTTCATCGAGGAACGATTGAAGAAGCTGACCGAGTTCGCCGAGACGCTTCCCTTCAACCGAATCGAGATGGGCGACACGTCCATCGGCATCGTCACCAACGGCGTTGCGTACCAGTACGCCAGGGAAATCTTCCCGGACGCATCGTTCCTGAAACTGGGCATGAGCTTCCCCATCCCGCCGAAACTGGTGGCTGAGTTCGCATCCAGGGTCGAGCGGCTCATCGTCATCGAGGAACTCGACCCGTTCATCGAGAACGAAATCCGGCTCCTGGGCATTCCGGTAGAAGGAAAGTCCATCTTCCCCATCTGCGGCGAGCTTTCTCCGGCGCTCGTCCGGCAGCGGAGCATCGAGGCCGGACTCCTTCCGGAGGAATCGGCCACGAAACGAGTATCCATCCCGGAGATGCCGGAACTCCCCGGCAGGCCGCCGGTTCTCTGCCCCGGATGCCCCCATCGAGGTGTCTTCTGGGTGCTGAAGAAACTCCGGGTGCCGGTGAACGGCGACATCGGCTGCTACACCCTGGGCGCAGCGCCGCCGCTTTCGGCGCTCCACACCACCGGCTGCATGGGCGCGAGCATCGGCGTGGCCCACGGCGCGGCCAAAGCCGGAAGCCGTGAGAAGCACGTGGCGGTCATCGGCGATTCCACCTTCTTCCACACGGGCATCCCGGCGCTGGTGAACGCCGTAGTCAACAAGAGCCCCATCATCGTGGTGGTGATGGACAACCGGGTCACCGCCATGACCGGAGACCAGCCGAATCCGGGCACTGGCAGGACGCTTGCGGGCGAGGAGACCACCGCCATCAGCATCGCCGAACTGGCGAAAGCCATCGGCGTGAAGCATGTGGCAGAAGTGGACGCCTACGACGAGGCAGAGGTGGAGCGGGTTCTGAAGGAGTTCAAGAAACTGGACGAACCCGCCGTGGTGGTCACGAAGCGCCCGTGTGCGCTCCTGCCGGAGGTTCGGAAGACCTACGTGCCGCTCCGCATCGATCCGGAGAAGTGCAACGGTTGCGGCGTCTGCCTGCACGTGGGCTGCCCTGCGCTCCTCGTCAGCGACGAAGTGGACGAGAAGACCGGTCGGCACAAAGTGGAGATCGACCCGCTCCAGTGCACCGGGTGCGAGGTGTGCGCTCAGGTGTGTCCGGAGAAAGCGATCCTATTCCGAGACCAGCTCGAATACGCCGGGGAGGGAATCTGACGATGAAGGACATCAATTTTCTGGTAGCAGGCGTCGGGGGCCAGGGAGCGATACTCGCCAGCAACGTCCTGGCCGCCGTCGGGATGATGTCGGGATACGACGTGAAGAAATCGGAGGTGCACGGGATGTCGCAGCGGGGTGGCAGCGTCACCAGCCACGTGCGCTGGGGCGAGAAAGTCCGCTCCCCGCTCATCGAGGACGGCAAAGTGGACTACATCGTCGGGCTGGAGCGGCTGGAACCGATGCGCTACCTGCAGGCGCTTAGGCCGGGCGGCACTATCGTCCTCGACCCGCACGCCATCATCCCCATCACCGTCTCGTCGTGGGGTCAGACCTACCCGCCGGAGGAAGTGGAGCGAGAGATTCTGGAGAAAGTCGCCGAAAGCGTCTTCTGGATTCCCGGCGTGGAGATCGCCCAGAGCCTGGGGAACGCCAAAGCCGCCAACGTGGTGATCCTGGGCGCGCTCTCCGGGCTGCTGGACGTGCCGGAGGAAATCTGGCTACAGGCAGTGGAGCGGATGGTGCCCCGGAAGGTGCTGGAACTGAACCTGAAGGCGTTTGTGCGGGGAAAGGAGTTGACCGCGGAGTAAGAGCAAGATTTGTCTCCGACCGTTGATAGATGGAAAATCAAGAAGAATCTCGAAAAGGAGCTGAAAAATGGATTTCTCACTAACAGAAGAACAGAAGATGCTTCAGCAGTTCGCCTACGAGTTCGCCGTCAAGGAATTTACGCCTATCGCCAAGGAGTGCGACCGAGAGGAAAGATTCCCGCGAGAAGTCTGGAAGAAGGCGTGCGAGAACGGTCTCATCGGGGTGTACATCCCAGAGGAATACGGCGGCATGGGGGCTGGATTCCTCGAAAACGCCCTGATCACGGAGCAGTTCTCGCGGGTCGACATGGGAATCGGGCTCATCGGGGCCGCAACCTTCGGGTCGGAAAACATTCTCTTTTTCGGAACCGAAGAGCAGAAGAAGAAGTACCTGCCGCTCCTTCCCAGCGGTCAGGCGATTTTCTCAGGGGCTTATACCGAGCCAAATGCGGGAACCGACGTGGCCGGGATCCAGACGCGCGCCAGGAAGGACGGCGGCGACTACGTCATCAACGGAAGCAAGATGTTCATCACCAATGGCACCATCTCCGATTACATGGTGGTGCTGGCTGTGACTAACCCGGAGGCGGAGAAGCGACATCGTCGGCTCAGCCTGATCCTGGTGGAGGCGGATCGGCCCGGGATTACCAGGACCAAGATCCACGGGAAGCTCGGGATCCGCGCCAGCGACACGGCGGAAATAGCTTTCGACGACGTGCGGGTGCCGCAGTCGAACCTGATTGGGGAAGAAGGAAAAGGGTTCTACGAAGTGATGCATTTCTTCGACGTGACCAGGATCATGGTGGCGGCACAGGGCGTGGGCGTCGCCCAGGGGGCGTTCGACCTGGCG
>JALWAP010000009.1 GCA_027016315.1 Anaerolineae bacterium
GTTGATCTGCAGCGGCTCCCGGGCCATCTTCCTGATCCCGGGCACTATTCCGACGGTGGAGAGCGTGATCTTCCTGGCGCCAAGGCCAAACCCCTGTTTGTCCGTCAATATCCGCAGGGCTTTCCACACGTTGTTGTAATTGGCCATGGGCTCTCCCATGCCCATCAGGACGATGTGCGTCAGCGTGGTTGGCCTTTGGGGCGGGGAACTGCCATCCTCCGGCATGGCGAGCCACCGCGCCACGTAGAGCGCCTGCGCCACGATTTCCCCCGGCGTCAGGTTCCTCTTCAGCCCTCCCATGCCCGTGGCGCAGAAAGGACACCCCATCGCGCACCCCACCTGCGTGGAGACGCAAACGGAGCGCCTCTTTTCGTAGAACATCAGTACCGTCTCGATCGTATTGCTATCCGGGAGGCTGAAAAGATACTTCCGCGTGTACAGGTCGGAGGAGACCTGCACCGTCACCTCCTCCAGCGGCTGGAAGAGGAATTCATCCGCGAGCCGCTGCCGGAGCGGTTTCGGGAGCGTGGTAAGTTCGTCGGCGGAGGATGCAAAGTTGCGGTAGAGGGACTGCCACACCTGCTTTGCTCTGTACGCAGGCTCGACCCATTCCTCCATCAATTGAGATATTTCGTCAAGTGTCAGATCGTGTATCGATTTCTTCATAGCTCCAATATACCACAACCGCCCGTGGGCGAAAAGGTGTCAGACTGTATTGGGTTTTTCCGAGAGTGCGGAACACTCTGTGGCAGCGAACGTCAGCTCACGTGGAAGCTTCTGTGGATTGTTAGGATTTGTCGCATGGTTCCCATCGGTGGAACAAGCTCGGCGATGGAAGCGTCAGTGATCGAGGTCGGCTGGTTCTATCCCGAGCTTTTCCCAATCGACTTTCCATCTTCGTCCGTCAAAGCTCAGGAACGAGAGGTCGAGACCGAGTATCTCTTTGGCGGAAGCGACAAGGTTCGGGTAGCCGCGGAGAATCCGTTTTCCCAGATCCAGCCCCAGTGACCTCGCCACGGCTTTTATTTCGTCCAGGTCTCCTTCGATTTCGACGAAATCGCCAAAAGGCATCTCGTCCAACGCCACGATAGCTCCGCCGAGGCGAAATTCCTCCCTGTATTTCTCGTATCCGCCCCACGGTTCGAATCCGAGCGCTTTCAGGAGCCTTTTGGCCTCTTCGAAATCGCTAACTTCGACCTGGAACTCCTGCCTGACTTTGGCCTCGTCGGAAGGTGATTCCGGTGGCAGCTTCACCGTCAGGATGGCTTTGTCGCCGGATTGCCTGAGCCTTAGGATTCCTCCGCGGTTTTTCACCGAGCCGCTGGAGTCGTCGAAGAGGAGATTTCGCTCGAAATGCCTGGGATGTATCTCTTCTGCCCCCAGTTCTAGCAGCCGATTCTTAACTTTCCCGAGGTCTCTCACGAGGAACTTCAGTTCGATTTCTTTTCCCATGGTCACGCCAGCTCCAAACGCGGGCCTGGGGGCGATCTTCCGCCCCCAGGCCATGTCCCCAGATCAGTAAGTGGCGTACCAGCCTTCTTTCACCGGGCAAATCGGCTTGTCGAAGCTTGGATGTTCGAACCACGGGCGGCCGTAGGCCTCCGCAACGTTGGCGATGTTCTTCAAGCGCATCACGGAAGTGGTTGCCAGGAAGTGATCCCGCTCTTCCGGAGGCAGCTTTGGAACTTCCTGCCAGATTGCGCGCCCGGCCAGGAATCCGGAGGCGCCCGCCTCGCTGGCGATTATGACCTGCCGGAAGAAGACATCGTAAGTCTCTCCTGCGCTCAACAGAGTCCACGGCACTTTGGAGGCGCTATCCAGTTCTTTGCAGAGCTCGAACTGCTCCTTTTCGTCGTTGTGGTATTTCGCGATCACCGGGAATTCGGCTTTCAGTACGTCGATTCCGAGGCCGCTCAGCTTGTCGGCGCTTCGAATGACCAGGTCGGGCTTGAGTTTGGCGAATTCGGGGCCTTTGGCGTCCATATTCGGGTCGAGCGGATAGGTGATCGGCTCGAGCAGGAACGGGATATCGTATTTCTTGCAATCCTCCGCCACCTGAACCACCAAATCCTCCTGGCGCTTTGCCAAATCGCCCGCATCGGGGTTGTAATACAGCAGCATCTTCACGGCGTTGGCGCCCATCCGTTTGATTTTCTCCACTCCCCAGTCTGGCAGAATCTGGCTGACGCGGGCGTTCGAACTGCCGGAGTAGCCGCTTTTCTCGACGGCCACCAGGATCCCAGTATTCCGCGGGACGATGTCGGCAGCGATCAGCTGTGCGGCTGCGTAGATCGGGTCCAGGAGCAGCGCGCTGGAGTGGGGCGCCAGGTGCCGCGCTATCTGCATCTTGAGCTGCACGACCTCTTCGTAGGTGACGGAGCCGGGGTCTTCCGGCCTGAGCGCCCGCTTAAGCGACCCGCGGTGGTCCATCGCCGTGATGGTGATCAGACCTTTCTCGTTTGCTATCTTTTTCAACCCAAGGTACTTGCCGATGCTCAATTGCTTGCCCATACGTTCCTCCTTCGAGAATTTTGTGCTTGAATTTCGTTACAGCCCTTCGGGCCGTTCTTCCAAAGTCACCGGCACGACCAATTTCTTGCCGTTCCGGATCAGGGTGAAGCGCACCGTCTCGCCGACGTGGGTATGCGTTTCGAGGAAATCGTCCAGCTCTTCCCAGGTCGTGAGTGGATGGTCGTCGATCTTGAGCAGGATGTCGCCGCCTACCAGGAACCTTCGATTCCCGACGATGACGACTTTGCTTGCCCCCTGGATGCCTGCTTTCGCCGCTGGGCTGCCCTGGTATATCCTCGCCACCAGCAGACCGTGGTCCACGGGCAGTCCCAGCGCCCGAGCCAGGCTCGGGGTAATGTCGTAGCCGACCGCGCCGAACCACGGATGTGGGTAGTGGCCTTCTTTGATCAGTGCCGGCACGACCCTGGCGACGGTGCTAACGGGAATTGCGAACCCAACTCCGGCGGATGTGCCGCTTGGGGAGTAGATCGCGGAGTTGACTCCGATGAGCCTGCCGCTGCTGTCCAGGAGCGGGCCTCCCGAATTCCCATGGTTGATGGCCGCGTCGGTCTGGATTGCGTGCCGAAGCACGCCCTCCTCCGTCTTGACAGTTCTATCCAGCGCGCTGACGACCCCGGCGGTCAGCGTCCTGCCGAACTGCCCAAACGGGTTGCCTATGGCGATTGCGGTTTCGCCCACTCGAACGTCTGCCATTTTCCCGATACGAACCGGTTTCACGCCTTTCGGGATTCTGGCGACTTTGATCACCGCAAGGTCGTTCATCGGGTCGACTCCGACCACCTCCGCCGGTTCGCTCACCTGGTCGCCGAAGCTGACCTGTATCGATTGAGCGCCTTCCACCACGTGGAAATTGGTGACGATGTGCCCCTCCTCGTCCCACAGGAACCCGGAGCCAGCGCCTTCTTCCGGGACGATTCCCCAGAAGAAATCCTCGGCCAGGATTTTCGTCGTGATGTTGACCACGGCCGGGCTTACCGTCTGATACACCCGTATGATCCTCTTTTCGCATTCTGTTTTGTCGTCTGGTATCGGGGCGAAAGTCGGAGTCGGGGTGGAGGAGATGGCCACGGGCTTCGCCGTGGGTCTGGAGGGAAGCTGCGGTGTGAGCCGCGCAGGTGTAGGGCTCGGAGCCGAAGGACGCCGAAGCCCGGTGGGCGATGGGGCAGCGCCGGGGTGACCCGGCGGCATGCACCCACCTGCCAAAAGCGCTCCTGCGACGATAATCAGGAGAAGGGTTTTCTTCATTGACCTGCCTCTGGCCGCTTGCCAAGCGTTAGCTCGATTTCCTTCTTCTTCCCGTCCCGCAGTACCGTGAGCGTGACTGTGTCTCCGGGCGACTTGTTGTACTCCAGGTATACGAGCAGGTCGTCGAAACTCTTTACCGGACGTCCGTCGACCGCGATGATCACGTCACCGCCGACCAGGTCTTTCTCGCCCCAGATTTCCACTTCCCTGGACGAGCCTTTCAGACCCGCTTTGTCGGCCGGGCTTCCGCTAAGCACCTGCAGGACGAGGGCTCCACGCTGTTTGATCGGCAGCCCCATCGCCTTGGCCTCCTCAGAGGTCAGGGTGTGCCCGGAGATGCCTATCCACGGGTGATCGAAGTGCCCTTTGGAGATCAAAGCAGGCACTATTCGCTTGACCAGGTTGATCGGGATGGCGAAGCCTATGCCTGCGTTGGCCCGCACCACCGACGCTATGGCCGAATTGACCCCTATCACCCTGCCCATGTCGTCCAGGAGGGGGCCCCCGGAGTTGCCAGGGTTGATGGCGGCGTCGGTCTGGATTACCCTCGGAATTCTGAATCTGGTTTCTCCTGCGCGGATCGTGCGCCCGAGTGCGCTGACGATGCCCTCGGTCATCGTCCATCCCTGTTCCAACCCGTACGGGTTGCCTATCGCTTCCACCCTTTGACCGACCAGCAGCTTGCTCGAATCTCCCAGGGCGACCGGGTGGAGTTCGTCTTTCGGCACGTCCACGTGGATCACCGCCAGATCGCTGTAGGGATCACGTCCGACGATTTCCGCTTTTGCTTCCAAGCCATCTTTGAACAATACGATAACTTTCGTGGCTTCGCCACCTTCGTACACCACGTGGTTGTTTGTGACGATGTAGCCATCTTTGTCCCAGACGAACCCGGAACCCGAGCCTGCTGCCCCCGGGAATTCGACAGCGATGTACACCACCGAAGGCGCCACGTTCTTGTATACACTTTCCAGCCTTTGTGTCTCGATGTCCTCGCCCTTGCTTCCCATCGGCGGTGACGAAGCCCGAAGTGTTGGCTTAGGCTGCGCGGTTGGCGTGGACTGTACTTCGACCGTCGGGGTCGGGGTGATCACGTGATGCCCTGCCGGGGCGTGTTTTACTAAGTACACCGCCAGGAATCCAAGGGCTATCACCGGTATCAGTACCAGTATCGCTATCGCTATCAGGAATTTCCTCATCGTAGGCCTCCTTTCAATCTCGTCTTCGTAGCAAGAAGATGTAGTAGAGCATGGTAGCGAGTACCTGCGCAAGCGCTGCTACGTAAGTCAAAGCGGCTGCTGTCAGAACGGCCCTTGCGCCTTTCAGCTCATCCTGGTCGAGGGCATGAAAATCCTTCAGGAGCTTGAGCCCGCGCCGGCTGGCGTCCAGCTCCACAGGTAAGGTTATCAGGGCGAACAGCAGGCTGGCGCCGAATGCTATCACCCCAAGCCACGCCAACTGGAGCACGCCGAAGAACCACCCTGCGAGGAAGAGGATCGGCGCGATCCACGCGCTGGCCGTAACGGCAGGAACCATCGCTCCCCTTAGCTTCAGAGGAGCGTACTGGTGGGCGTCCTGCAAGGCGTGGCCTGTTTCGTGCGCCACGAT
>JALWAP010000010.1 GCA_027016315.1 Anaerolineae bacterium
TGAAGGTGGAAATGCCGAAAGGAGCAACGGTGGGCGATTTGGTGTCTAAGCTGGGGCTTCCCCCGGAGGAAGTCAAGCTCGTCTACGTGAACGGGCGGCTTAGGGGATGGGACCATGCGCTATCGGAGGGGGATGAGGTGGGGATATTCCCACCTGTAGGAGGTGGGTGACGCTATGAGAGTTGATTTGTGGTTGTATGGGGAGCTTTCCAGGTACGGCAATGACGACGGGGAGAAGAGCGCATTTGCACACCTGACCGTGGAGATGCCAGATGGCAGCACCGTGGGTGATCTGCTCGAGCGTCTTGGGATGCCTTCGGATGCGCGCGGCCTGACATTCGTCAACGGTGCTATCAGCTCGATGCCCGGCTTGTATCCAGACCTGGAGCACGTCCTGCCCGACGGTGCCAGAGTCGGTATCTTCCCTCCCGTGAGCATGTTGCCATTCCACTACAGGGAGGGAGCTGCGGTGGTAGACGAGATGGCGAAAGCCCTTGGTAAACTGGGTCCGGATGGGATGGCCCATGACTACAGAGTTCACAGAAAAAGGCGGGGGAAATCATGAAAACTAAACTCTTTCTTTTGCTTCTGGTAACGTCCGTTGTAATCTCTGGGTGCCTGCCGTCTGCGCTGCACAAGAAAGGTGCTGCCACACCCACGAGCCTGTTGCCTAGGCCTACAATCTCTCCTGCTGCTGCCATTGCGCCAACATCAACTTCAACGCCCTCTGTTCCTACACCTACGCCAGCCGCCCTTCCTACGAAAACGGCGGCGAAAACTCCGACGAAACCATCGCCGACCGACACGCCGACCCCCTCGCCGACGCCCACTTCGAAGCCTACGCCTACTGAAACGCCGAGCGTGGTTCCCACAGAGGTCATTAGCACGCCGGTTCCGGTGAAGAGCGCCATTTCTTTCGGCGAGACGAAAATAAAGATTTCTACCTACCCTTACGAAAAGTTCCTTGAGGATGCCTACAACAAGGATTTGGACTTCCCGTACAAAAAACTCGACATGGATAAGTACAAGGCCTCCCATCCCGAACAGCACATACAGAAGAAGGAGTACAAGCTCGTATCCATGGAAAACAAGTACCTCAAGCTTTCATTCCTTCCGGAGCTGGGTGGAAGGCTGTATGGATGTGTGTTCAAGGAAACCAAGAGCCAGGAGTTCTACCAAAACATCGTCATCAAACCGACTCAATGGGGACCGCCTGAGCAAAAAGGGTGGATCAATGCCGGAGGGATGGAATGGGAGATCCCGGTGCCGGAGCATGGATATCTCTGGGGTGTGCCCTGGGGTTACATCACGCTGCCCGAGAAAGATGTCGGCAGCCTCTTGCTGTTTACGCCAGACACCACCCACCTGGACGCTCAGGCCACTGTCTCCCTCGGCAAAGGAGAAAGCCGGTTCACCGTGAGGCATGTGATGGAGAACCCGACCGACAAAGAGATGAAGTTCCAGTATTGGAGCAATGCTTCGCTCGCCCCTGGGCCGAAGAACACCGTGTCCGACGTGCTGGAGTTCATCCTGCCGGTGTCTCAGGTCACCATTCATTCCACTGGGGACAAAGACCTGCCCAAACCGAAGGAAGCCATGCCATGGCCGATTTACAAGGATCGGAATATGAGCATCCTCTTGAACTGGCACGAATGGCTCAGCGCATTCGAACGTCCCAAGTCGCAAAAGGGTTACGCTGGCGTGTACGATCACCGCTCGGACGAGGGTATGGTAGTGGTATTCCCGCCGGATGTCGTCAAAGGCGTGAAAATCTTCGGCTACGGCTGGATGGACCCCATTTCGCCAAGCGAGTACACCGACAACAAAGATCAGCCTGTGGAGATACACCTTGGTCTTACGCCTACTTTCTGGGACTGGACGACGTTGAAGCCCCACGGGAAGGTGGAATGGAGCGAGACATGGTTCCCGGTCAATGGAATCGGCGGGGTCAAGGGTGCATCGATCGACGGAGCCGTGAATATCAAGAGGGAAGGCGATAAAGTCAAGGTGGGCGTGTTCGCCACACATGATCTGAAAGGTACACTTCAGTTGTTGGTGGATGGGCATAAGATCGCCGAGCAGAACGTAAGCTTGACCAGTGGCTCTCATGGCTGGTACACTTTTACTGCCGTCCTGGGCAAGCTCTCTGTGAAGCTGATTTCGCCCGACGGACACGTTATCTTGACTGGTGAGGAGTGATGAGAAAACGAGTGCTCAGGAAGGGGTATCGATCCCCTTCCTGGCTGAATATGCATAATTTGTTGGCGGCAGGGTTCGCCGTTTTGTTTGGGCTGTCGGTGATCCTTCTGGCTGGGGCTATGGGGTTCAAAGACGGGCTTCAGCAGCGGAAGATCGAGCAACAGGCAGCTATTGCAAGGCACATAGAGCTCGGCGAGAAATACCTCAGCCAAGGCGACAAAGAGCTTGCGCGCGCGGAGTTCAGCCTTGTCTTGCGTCTTGATCCGACCAATGAGGTGGCTTACAACCGAATCCGGCAAATAGATTCCGAAATACGGAAGGAGGGCAGTGTTTCAAATCCCAGTTCGACGCCGGGAGCGATCGATCAGGCTGCCAATCAGGCTTTCCAGAATGCCAAGGCTGCTTTCGAGAAGAGCGATTGGTCGAAGGCCATCGTGTACCTCAACACTGTTCGGGAAATCGACCCGTATTTCAGGCAGGGCGATGTAACTGCGCTTTTGTTTAAGTCGTATGTAAACCTCGGCAGGCAGCTCATCGAACAGGGGAACATCGAGGAAGGTGTGAGGGATCTGCAGGCCGCGAGAAAAATCCGCCCTGAAGACGAGAACCTGAAGAAAGAGATCGAGCTTGCCACAGAGTATCTGAACGGACTGGGCTACCGGTGGGTGGATTGGGACAAGGTGATCCAGGCTCTTTCGGATGTCTACAGCAAGGACCCAAAATTCCTGGACGTGAAGGCCAAGCTCGCCGAGGCCTATGCAGAAAAGGGAAATTTTCTAGTGAAGAAAGGCCAGGCTTGCCAGGGAGTGAAGTCCATTCGCAAGGCTCTCGAGATAGAGGACTCCGCTCAGTGGAAGAAATATTATTACAAGGCTGACTACGCGTGTAAACACCCAACCCCCACGCCCGTGACCGGCACGGTTGGTTCGGAGGTGACCCCGGCTCCTGGAACTCCTGCTGTCACCGGCGTCCCCTTTGGTCCCGGAGTGGTGTTTTCTGAGTGGGACGCAAAGGTCAACAGGTATCACCTCATGCTCTTCCCCCTCGCTGGAGAGAAGCCTGTCCTGATAGCAGACGACATAAGCCAACCGGCTGTTAGCCGTGATGGTGCCTGGATTGCGGGAAAGTCGTGGAAGGCGGATGCCCTTGGCATCGCGAGGGTCGGCATACACGGCGACAACAGGATCAGGGTGACTCAGTTCGCCGAGGACGGATTCCCTTCCTGGTCTCCGGACGGAAAGAAGATCGTCTTTGCTTCTCAGCGTGAAGGGGATAGAAGGTGGCGGGTTTATGTGACCTGGGCTGACGGCAAGAGTCAGGCCACCAATATCTGCTTTGGCAAGTACCCGGCGTGGGCCCCTTCAGGCAATACCATCGCATATCAGGGCTGCGACCCTACCGGAAACAACTGCGGCCTTTACCTGAGGGATCTGGAATCTGGAGCGATGAAGAGGCTCACCCAGGATCTGCAGGATACGGCGCCTACCTGGTCGCCCAACGGCGGCAGGATAGCGTACATGCACCTGAGCAACGGTCAGTGGGATATCTACCTTCTGGATTTGAAGACCGGGAAATCGACGCCCCTCGTCTCGACACCGGCAAACGAAGGGATGCCCGCTTGGTCGCCCGATGGCAGGAAGCTGGCGTATCTGGCCGACGTCGGTGGACATTGGGGTATCTACGTGCTCGATTTTGCATCCCACAATAGCACGTTGTTGTACACGATCCCAGATGGGTATTCCAACTGGATGAACGAGAGGATTTCCTGGGTCAGGTGATCTATTCACGCGTTTTGATTTGCTCGTCGCCTGGATTTTGATGGTCGTGGTCGTAACCTGGCCCCGATTCCCGCAGAAGACGCTGCCGGAGTTCCTGGACGGCATGAAAGAGCTGTTCAGGAAAAGTTGAACTCTACCAAGAACACATTCGTGGGAAGGGGCGTTATGTCAACGCAAAGCCGCAAAGATGAGCGAGACGCGAAGACTTTTCGAAATTATTCTTTGCGCCTTACGCGGCCTTGCGTCCTATCGTTCCATTTCACTCCCTCCCGACAGGCTTTCTTCCTGTTTGAGCAGTGCATTGCGCCGTGGTCTTACTCAGGATGAATCGAATGGTGGCCGAGATCATCGAGAAGCACGAAAAAGCCTTTGGCGAGAGTCCGGCATTCGTGGTTCGGGCCCCCGGCAGGGTGAACATCATCGGGGAACACACCGACTACAACGATGGTTTCGTCCTCCCTATGGCCATCGATAGGTTCGTGTGGATATCCGTCTCGCCTCTGGACGGGAGTATGGTGCGCCTGTACTCGTCGGATTTCGATTCCTGGGGCAGTTTCGATTTCAACGCTCTCGAGAAAGGCAACGTCAGGTGGCTCGAATATGTGAAGGGAGTGGCCCACGTTTTCATGGAAGCTGGATACGGCCTCCGTGGGTGGCAGGGTGTGATAAGCGGAAACATTCCGGTGGGGGCTGGGCTTTCTTCCTCGGCGGCGCTGGAGCTTGCCGCAGCGAGGGCGTTTGCCTATGTGTCTGGTGTGCCCTGGAACCCCATGGAAGCGGCCAGGCTCTGCCAGCAGGCCGAAAATCGTTGGGTCGGCGTGAACTGCGGGATCATGGATCAGCTCATTTCGGCTGCCGGGGTGGAGGGGCACGCTTTGCTGATCGATACCCGGAGTCTGGAGTTCACACCCGCGCCACTGCCCGAAGGCTCCAGCATCGTGGTTCTCGACACTTCCACCAGGCGAGGGCTGGCAGGTTCCGAGTACAACCTGCGCAGGGCTCAATGCGAGGCCGCGGCAGAATTCTTCGGCGTGAAGAGCTTGAGGGACGTGGAGCTTGATCGGTTCCTGGCTTTGCAATCGGAGATGGACGAGGTTCTGATGAAGAGGGCGAGGCACGTGGTCACAGAAAACGAGCGGGTTCTCCGGGCTGCCGAGGCGATGCGGAAGGGGGATAAGGCGGAGCTGGGCAGGCTGATGAACGAGAGCCATCGGAGCCTTCGGGAGGATTTCCAGGTCTCCAGCCGGGAGCTGGATGCCATCGTGGAGTGCGCCAGGCAGGAGCTATTATGTTTCGGAGCCAGGATGACCGGGGCGGGGTTCGGCGGCTGTGCGGTTGCGCTCGTGGAGGAAAGTTCGGTGGCCGGGTTTGCCGAAAACGTCTCACGGTGTTATA
>JALWAP010000011.1 GCA_027016315.1 Anaerolineae bacterium
CCACCAGCTTCACAGGCACTTTCTTCTCGTACAACTGCTTCGCAAAGGTGGAGCCGTCCTGGAAGTGCCCGCCACCGATGATCGCATCAGGCTTCGCTGCCATGATCTTGTTGATGAACGGACCAAAGTCGCTCGTCCCAGCGTCGTACCCCTCGAACATCACCACGTCGAAGCCGTTCTTCTCGGCATACGCCTTGGCGCCTTTCGCCACCGCAGTCGCAAACTTGCTCTTTTCGTACACGATAGCAACTTTCTTGGCGTTGGGGTCTTTCGCCTTCAACAGGTCCAGGACGCTGGTCAGATACCGGCTCGCAGGCGTGTAGAGCTGGAACACATGCTCGTAGCCCTGCTTGAAGATCGAATCACTGGCTGCGCCTGTCGCCACCATCACCTTCCCGTACTGCTCCGCAATCACCGCCGCTGCAGCGGTAAGACCACTGGAGTACGGGCTGATCAGCAGGTCTACTTTGTCGTCGTTGATCAGCCTGGTGTACAACTGCTGCACCCGCTCTTTCTTGCTCTCGTCGTCGTACCACTTGAGCTTGATGGTGTAGGTGTTGCCGTCCTTGAGCTTCAGCCCACCAGCATCGTTCACCGCTTTAGCCCACAGCTTCAAGCCAAGCAACTGCCCCGTGGATTCCACGTTGTACTTACCCGTCTCCGATGCCGTGAACCCAATGGTCAGCGTCTTGGTCTCACCGGCCGGGACCGCAGCGCCCGCCTCGCCGGAGCGGAGCGGATAGATGGCTTCGCGCACCTTTGCGGACTCAGGCCAGACGATGTACTTGTCCAGCTTGCCATCGACCTTCTGCCACTGGATCACCACCATGTCGTGAGCGATCTGCAAGCCGTGCGCTTCCTCGCTCTTGTCCACCTGATACGTGCCGTAGAAGGTCATCACCTTCATGTCTTCTAGCGCCTTCTTCACCTTCTCGCTGTCAGGTGAACCGGCGTTCAGGAGTGCTTTCTGCAGTATCAGCCCAGCAGCATACCCACCTGCTGCCTGATAGCTCGGCTCCTTCACCCCCGCTCCAGCAAACGCCTTCACTACCTCGTCGCCAGACGGCCCAAACCACTCGAACCCGGCAGCTTTCGCCGTCTCAGGCGAGTATTTCGCTCCAATCGCCCACTGAGCAGGCGCCATGATCCCTACCGCCGCATCGCCCAACTCGGCAAACTTCGGGCTGGATGGAGCTACCAGAATGCCCACCAGCTTCACAGGCACTTTCTTCTCGTACAACTGCTTAGCAAAGGTGGAGCCGTCCTGGAAGTGCCCGCCACCGATGATCGCATCAGGCTTCGCTGCCATGATCTTGTTGATGAACGGACCAAAGTCGCTCGTCCCAGCGTCGTACCCCTCGAACATCACCACGTCGAAGCCGTTCTTCTCGGCATACGCCTTGGCGCCTTTCGCCACCGCAGTCGCAAACTTGCTCTTTTCGTACACGATAGCAACTTTCTTGGCGTTGGGGTCTTTCGCCTTCAACAGGTCCAGGACGCTGGTCAGATACCGGCTCGCAGGCGTGTAGAGCTGGAACACATGCTCGTAGCCCTGCTTGAAGATCGAATCACTGGCTGCACCTGTCGCCACCATCACCTTCCCGTACTGCTCCGCAATCACCGCCGCTGCAGCGGTAAGACCACTGGAGTACGGGCTGATCAGCAGGTCTACTTTGTCGTCGTTGATGAGCCTGGTGTACAACTGCTGCACTCGCTCTTTCTTGCTCTCGTCATCGTACCATTTGAGCTTGATGGTGTAGGTGTTGCCGTCCTTGAGCTTCAGCCCACCAGCATCGTTCACCGCTTTAGCCCACAGCTTCAGGCCAAGCAACTGCCCCGTGGATTCCACGTTGTACTTACCCGTCTCCGATGCCGTGAACCCAATGGTCAGTGTCTTGGTCTTGCCAGCAGGGGCTTTGGTGGCAGGTGCTTTCGTAGCCACCGGGGCCTTCGTGGGCGCTGGCGCCTTAGTCGGCGCAGGCGCTTTCGTAGGAGTTGCCTTGCCGCCGCACGCGGCCAAGGGCACTACCATTGCAACCACCAGTAGGAAAACCAACCACTTACGCATTTCCTCCTCCTCTCTCGATCGATCTTTCGCTCCAGCACACCGGGAGCGTCAGGGACGAACCGTCCCCACCGTGCAAATGGCAACAGGGGCTTCTCGGAGAAGCCCCTGTTATACCCGCGCTAACTTTGGACTGTTACGTCACACTCCTTAAGCTCTTCGACCAACAACCGGAAAATGTCCGACTCAGTAATGATCCCAACGACTTTCTTGTCGTCGTCCACCACCGGAAGACCGCCGATCTTGTGCTCGAGCATGAGTTGGGCGGCTTCGCGAATCGTCGAATCAGGTTTCACGGTGATAGGGTTGGGGGTCATTATCTTTCCAACGGTCAGCTTGGAAAGGAGATAGTGAAGTTCCCACACGCTGAGGGTCGTGGCATCCGAAGGGGATGCCTCCCTGATATCCCCGAGCGTTACTATGCCCAGAATCCTGCCTTTTTTATCCACCACAGGAAGGCGCCTGATGTGGTTTATTTTCATCAGACGATGAGCATCTGGAAGGGAAGTTTCAGGAGCAACCGTTATAACTCGCTTGGTCATCCAATCTTTGACCATCATGTTCTTCATTTCATACACCTCCTTGTGTGTGTCGGTTGAATGAACGAAAACCAGGTTTTAAGAAAACGGATGCAGAGAGGCGCCTGGTGAAAGCAATTTTTCGTCGAGGTTTAGCGCGATGCCCATGTTCACCGCCTCCCTGGCCAATGAGATTTTCTGCGACAATCCCAATAGCCTTATCCCGCATTGAAATTCTAACATCAACGAACATGCGAGTCAAAAACTCCGGAGTTTTTTCGAGCGGTTGGAGAAAAGGCGACATCGGAATATACAATCCATTTGTTGGTACTCCGAGTCAATCTGTGAGACAATAGTGTAGTTACATTATAAAGGCATTTTCAACAAGACCGCATAGTTGGCCGGTAACACTCTTACACAGAACTTTTTGGAATCATGCTTATACATAAGAAGGTATCGTTTCACACGCAAAAGTTAGTTGGGAATAAGCTAAGTACCTTGGTGCTCACGATTTTTTTGTTCGCATCACTTTCACACTGGCTTGTGACTCCAATTTACGAGATCTACGACGAAGGAGCCCATGTGGGATATATCTACCATTTGAGAACCCACCACGGCTTACCGATTTATAATCCAAAGATACCATGGGAGAGACAACCCTTTGGACAGGAAGCGGCTCAGCCACCACTTTATTACGTTATTGAAGCAATTATTTCGTATCCTTTTTCGATGAAGGACTTTTCTCACACTTTTCTCATCAACCCACATGCAAAAGCAGGCATACCGAAAGCAAGAGACAACCACAACGTGTTTTTGCACGACCCTCGGTATGAGGCTTTCCCTTGGCATGGGACAACGTTAGCAGTCCACGTAATGCGACTGTTTTCCATAGCTATGGCTCTGTTAACCCTACTGCTTATATACCGGTTGGCAATCTTGTTCACGGGAGATGAAACCATCTCTCTCATCAGCATGTCAGTAGTAGCATTCAATCCAGCATTTACGCACATCGCTGCAGGGGTTAACAACGATTGGCTCGTAATACCCATTTGTACATATGCCGTGCTGTTGATGTCGCGAAGGATAATCCAACCGAAGAAAATGCCAAGCCTGAGATCTACTATCTGGATAGCGATCGTGGTAAGTGCGGGAATACTTTCAAAACCAACTGGGCTACTTCTGTTGCCCCTCGCCCTTGTTATGCTCACTTGGGAAACCATTACCCATCGGATTAGGCGACGAGATTTCCTGGTTCATGTCTCTGTGGTGCTTATAACAGTCATCGCAGCAAGCGGATGGTGGTTTGTAAGAAATTATGTACTCTATGGGGACCCGATGGCTACTGTAGTGCACATATGGCGCTGGGGAAAGATACCTGAAAGGAATCTGTGGCAAGTGCTCTCGCACGAAATGCAGGGAACCTGGATATACTTTTGGGGAGTATTCGGTGCTGGGACATTAATCCTACCTGATATTGCCCTCAAATGGATAAATGCGGTGAGTGCATTAGCATTGATAGGGCTGGGTTACTATGTCCTTGAAATAAAATCCTTGAGTCTCTCTTCGCAGGCAGCGGCAAAGTGGCTATTACTGGTTGTCTGGGGAATTGAAGTGGTTATTGGTTTCCTCAGGTGGACTACTATTTTACCTGCTTCGCAAGGCCGTCTGCTATACCCAGCAATAAGCGTATTTTCCTTGCTTTTTGGCATCGGAATAGACGCCTGGAGAAAGACCCTCCCATGGAAGGACTTTCTCGCCGTGACGGGAGTGGCGTTAGGCGCTATCGCCGTAGCTAATGTGCTTACCCCCTGGATGATAGTCCAACCAGCGTACACTCCTCCCGCACATAGAGTGGTCTCCCTGAATACCCCTCCTACTCTTCCTTATCGCCGCTCGGTTCTGTTCGGAAATTCCATTATGCTCAAAAGCTTTGATGTAACAGCGGCAGACGGCAACAACTTGCCTGTATCGGTCAAAAGCGGCGAAAAACTCAAGGTGCAGCTGGAGTTACAAGCCATAAAAGATATATCGGAGAATTTTTCAATGTCTTTGCAAGTCATCCTACCATACAAGGAAAAGAAAGCCGCTCAGATAGATACGTATCCAGGCGGTGGACTACTCCCCACGTCAATGTGGACAAAAGGCGAATGGACAATAGATACTTACGAACTCCCTGTATTGTTTGCGTCAAAACGTCCCCTTCGAGGCACACTGCAGTTAAGCTTTTACAAACTCCATGGGAAAAAGTCTCTCATCTGGCACGATTTAGAAAGCGGTACAGATGTAAAGGACCGTGCCGTTGTTCTCACGGAAATAAGATTACTACCACAAGTCCCCTTAAAAGTGCCTGAAACAGCAAAAGTAAGCCCGATAGACTTCGGCGGCAAAATACGGCTCGAAGGAATAGTATGGGAGAATTCCTCCGAGGGTATCGTTCTTAAGACTTATTGGCGTGCGCTCCAAGATGTGCATAGTGACTATCATAACCCAAGTTGCTAGTTGAAAATCCATGAGCTCCCTTATATAGTAATGGTGAGATAACCGAACTAAGGAGGAGCTCATGGACACCACAATTATAGCTGTTTTTGTGATTTCTGACGATATTCTCCGCGGTCTTGGACACAAGGACGATCCAAGAGCTCGCGTCACCGATGCCGAAGTCATCACCACTGCTATCACTGCCATGCTTTATTTCGGTGGTAACTTTGAACATGCCAGAACTTTCATGCGGGAAATGGGGTACATTCCCCATATGTTGAGCAAAAGTCGCTTCAATCGTAGGATACA
>JALWAP010000012.1 GCA_027016315.1 Anaerolineae bacterium
TGGTGGTGGTCTCGTCCGTCCTGGCCGGGGCGGTGAGCCGAACCGTGTTCCCCAACAGCCACCTATTCACCATCCCAGGCTACACCATGACCACGCCGCTGGAACTGGCGTTCTACTTCGTCCTGGGCGTGCTGGAAGCGCCGGTGGCAGTCCTGTTCATCTACTTCCTTCACTACTTCGGCGAGTTCCTGAAGCGCCTGCGGCTCTCCACCGTGGTCAAAGTGATGATCGGGATGATTCTTGCGGGATTCGTGGCGCTGTGGGCTCCGGAGGTGCAGGGGAGCGGGTTCGATACGATTTCGCTGGCGCTGAACGCAAAACTTCCCCTCTCCGAACTGCTCCGGCTCGCCCCGGCAAAATTCCTGGCGACCACGTTCACGGTGGGAGCGGGCACATCCGGCGGCGTGTTCGCACCGCTCCTCTACATGGGCTCCATGATCGGCGCTGCCTACGGCCAGATCGTGCACTCTTTCTTCCCCGCGCACACCGAACTCCCCGGAGCGTTCGCCCTGGTGGGGATGGCGTCGCTCTTCGCCGCCGCATCCCACGCGCCGATCACGTCGGTGCTCATCATCTTCGAGCTAACCGGCGACTACTACCTCATGCTCCCGCTGATGCTCTCCACCGTCATCAGCACTTTCGTTTCCCAGTGGCTGAACCAGGATTCGGTGTACACGTTCACCCTCTCCCGCACCGGCATCCGGGTCGGGGAGCAGGGAACCGCGGTGGACTTGCTCCAGAGCCTGCGGGTGATGGACGCCATGTCCACCGACTACGTCGCCATCACGGCTAAGACCACCTTGCGGGAACTCTCCCGGCTCTTCGCCGAAAAGCGCCGTTCCGCCTTCCCCGTCCTCGACGAACGGGGCCACGCCCTGGGCACCATCTCCGTCCAGGAGGTCACCGGCATGTTGGAGGATGGGGCCGACGAGAACACCACCCGTGCCGCCGACGTAGTGGAGCGCTCGCCGATCCTGGCTTACCCGACGGAGCCGTTGTGGGTGGCCCGCAGGCGGATGCGCTCCCGCGACATGATCCTCTTGCCAGTGGTGGAAAGCCCCTCTTCCCGGAAGATGGTCGGCGTCCTGCGCATGGGAGACGTGGTCAGCATGTACGAGCAGACGAAGCTCAGGATGGTGCAGCTCAAGCGGAGGGTCGAGGAGATGGCGTCCCGCCACCCCGAAGGCATCGTCAGGACGACGATGAAACTGCCGAGAGGGTCGCCGCTGGCCGGGAAACGGCTGGTTGAAATCCCGTGGCCTGTGGAAAACGTCATCGAGCACATCCGGCGTCGGGGGCTCATCATCGTGCCCCGCGGAAACCACACGCTGGAGGCGGAGGATGTGCTCTTCGTGGCCGTGGGCGGGCGGGATGTTCAGGCGCTTAGGGAGTTTGTGGAAAGAGGCGATGTGCTATAATTCTGAGAAAGCAGCCGAGGGGTGAGACGTGTTCGACACGCTTCTTTCTCTGTCCGAGCAGTTTGCTGGCGCCGTCAAGCTCGATGCCGGGGCATGCCTGAACGGCAAGCACAAGGACCAATTCTGCACGTACTGCGCCGACGTCTGCCCTGCCGAGGCCATTACGTTGACGGGGGACGTGTTTTCGCCCATTGAGATGGACGAGGCTCGGTGTGTCCGGTGCGGTGCCTGCGTTCCCGCATGCCCGGCCGGCGCGTTCTCTCAGCCGCGGCAGGAGGAGGAACAGGCGAATGTCTTCAAAGTGCTGAAGGACTTTCGGTCGGTTCCGGTGGAGCTGACGTGCCCTCAGCATCCTGGTGACGATCGGAGCAGGGCCCCGGTCGAAGCGGTGGTGGACGTCGGCAGGTGCTTGGGTTCCCTCTCTCTTTCGAGATTGCTTGCGTGGACGACATCCCGAAAGGCCGACCTGTGGTTGAACGACGAACTCTGCAACGGTTGCCCGATAGGCGATATGCGGGACTGGATCTCCACCGAAGTGAACGCCGCGAACGGTTTCCTATCGGCATGGGGTAGAGGCGAGCGCATCCATTTGGTAACCGAGCTCGGGGAACGAAAGGAGCGCCGCGTCCCGTTCTACGATGGACAGCAGCCCGGGTTCTCCCGACGGGAGTTCTTTTCCGCTCTTGGCAGGATGATGTTCCGGGCGGTTGGTACGATGGTGGAAGAAGCTCTGCCGGTGCCGCTCCCGGCGTCGGAGGGCGATGTTCCCGCGGAGCGGATGCGGCTGCGGGCCGTGGTCGCCGGGATGGGGGGCCCGATTGAGGATACGGTTGACCTGAGGGGGCTGCCGTTTGGAAACGTCTCCATCAGCGATGCGTGCTCGGCGTGCGATCTTTGCGTGCGGATATGTCCCACCGACGCCCTGACCTCCATCGTGGACGGCGATTGGTACACGCTACGGTTCCTCGAAGCCGATTGCTTTGGTTGCGACCTCTGCGCTACTGTGTGCCCGGAGCGTGCGGTCGAGGTCGGCAGTGTGCTCGATACACACGCATTCGTCAGCGACGAGCCGAAGACGTTGGTGGAAGGCACCCTCGTGCCGTGCGAAGGATGCGGCGCGCCTGTGCTGAAGAAGGAAGGAGAAAAGCCTTTGTGCCACATCTGCAAGCTGAGACGAGCGTCCCACTTTGGTGAGGTTTACTCGATGATCGACGAGCTGAGGAGCTTGAAGGAGGGAGGAAAACCGGCTCCTGAGGGCGAGGAAAGCGGGTTTTAGCGGGTTTTCGGGCTGAATTTCGGAGGAAAACGGCGAAATCTTGCGTTTACCCCTTGACAACGGGCTTTTCACGTGGTATTATTGGGCTGTAGAAATTAGCACTCTATGGGCAAGAGTGCTAATTTGTAACGGGAGGAACGATGAGAAACGTGCAGGAACGCCGGATGCGTGTGCTCAAACTTGTAATCAAGGAGTACATCGCTACGGCAAAGCCTGTTCCGTCGCAAGCGATAGTGGAGAAATACAACCTTGGGGTAAGTCCTGCCACCGTCAGGAACGACATGATGGCTCTGGAGCGGGAGGGTTATCTGTATCACCTGCACACTTCCGGCGGCCGAGTCCCGACGGAGAAAGGGTACCGGTTCTTCGTGGAGAACCTGATGGAGGAAACGAATTTGCCGGTTGCCCAGCGTAGGATGATCCAGCATCAATTCTATCAATCGCCCATGGAAATAAGCCAGTGGGCGCAGCTTGCGGCGGCGGTATTGGCTCGTTCCACCAACTGCGCAGGCATGGCCACGATGCCAGTGGTGCCTCGCAGCAGGTTCAAGCATCTCGAATTGATCGGGGTCAAAGAGACCAGCGTGCTGCTGGTGTTGGTTCTGGATGGGGGCATGGTGCGCCAGCGTTTGCTGACGCTGGACAGCCCGATGAAACAGGAGGAGCTTAGCGCCGTCTCGGCAAAGCTGAACGATCTGTTCCACGATCTGACGACGCAGGAAATCGGGCGTAGGTTGAAGGGACTTTCCCCCTTCACGGAGCAGATCGGGCGGATAGTACACCAGATCATGCGCAAGAGCGAAGGAAGCATTTCGGATCAGATTTATTACGAAGGTCTGGCAAACATCCTGACGGCGCCGGAGTTCCAGCACAGCGACAAGGCCAGGCAGGTCGTGGCGATCCTTGAGGAAGGGGAGTTCCTCCCGTTCCTGGCCCGACCGGAGGAAATTGGATCGGTGCAGGTGCTAATCGGCGGCGAAGGGAGCCTGAGTGGGCTCAGAGACATCAGCATGGTGCTCGCATACTACGGCGTCCCGAGGCACGCCGTGGGCCTGGTCGGGTTGGTCGGGCCTGTGAGGATGCCCTACGCCTACAACGTGTCGCTGGTGCAGTACGTCGCCGGACTCATGACCCAGTTGATGCAGAACCTGTACAACGGAGAATCTCAATAACCACTGCAGGAGGTCTTGAGGAATGGCTGAAAAGAAGCTGAAGAAAGAGGAAGAGAAGGAGGAAAAAGTAGAGCGGCAGGAGCAGAAGTCCGAGCCCAGCATCGAGGAGCTGGAGGCGAAACTCAAGGAGGCTCAGGCCAAAGCGGACGAGTACCTCGACCAGTGGCGTCGGACTGCGGCGGATTTTTCCAACTACCGCAAGCTGGTGGCTAAGGAAAAGGAAGATCTGACGAAGACCGCCAACGCGGTTCTGCTCGCCCGTCTCCTTCCAATTCTCGACGATTTCGAGAGGGCGTTCAAGACCGTGCCCGATCATCTGAACGAGCTGACGTGGGTCGAGGGGATAGCTTTGATCTACAGAAAGCTCCAGGCGATCCTGGAGCAGGAAGGTGTCAAGCCCATCCAGGCCGAGGGAAAGGAATTCGACCCGATGTACCACGAGGCCATCACCTATGAAGAGGTTGAAGGCTACGAGGATGGGCAGATCATCGAGGAAGTGCAGAAGGGATACATGCTTGGAGACAAAGTCCTGAGGCCGAGCATCGTCAGGGTTGCCAAGAAGGCTGCTCCGGCGAAAGAGCAGGAGGAACGGAAAACCTCCGAAAAATCTCAGGACGAACAAGCTGAAAAAGGAAATTCGAACGAATAAGAAGCGCCTTGGGTGACAAAGGCTGAAATCTTCCGGAAAAAGGAGAGGAAAATGGGGAAAATAATTGGAATCGATTTGGGAACGACGAACTCTGTGGTCGCCGTGATGATGGGCGGCGAGCCTACAGTCATACCTACTGCCGAGGGGGAAAGGCTTTGCCCTTCGGTGGTGGCGGTGAATCCGAAGACCGGTGAACTCATGGTTGGGAGGCTGGCGAAGCGCCAGGCGATTACCAATCCCGACAATACGATTTTCTCGATAAAGAGGTTCATGGGTCGGAAGTACGACGACCCGGTGGTGCAGGAAGCAATCAAGCGCGTGCCTTACAAGGTCACGAAAGCACCGAACGGCGACGTCCGGGTCTGGATGGGCGGCAAGGAGTACGCTCCGCCCGAGATCTCGGCGATGATCCTGCGCAAGCTGAAGCAGGATGCCGAAGCGTTCCTGGGCGAGGAGGTCAAGGAAGCGGTCATTACCGTTCCGGCCTACTTCAACGATGCCCAGAGGCAGGCGACGAAGGACGCCGGCAGGATCGCCGGGCTGGACGTAAAGAGGATCATCAACGAGCCGACGGCGTCTTCGCTGGCGTACGGGCTCGACAAGAAGAAGGAGGAGACGATCGCCGTGTACGACCTGGGCGGCGGCACGTTCGATATCTCCATCCTGGACGTCGGCGACGGCGTGTTCGAGGTGAAATCCACCAACGGTGATACGTTCCTCGGCGGCGACGATTTCGACCAGAGGATCATCGATTGGATTGCCGAGGAGTTCAAGAAGGAGAATGGGATAGATCTGCGGAACGACAGGATGGCTCTGCAGAGGCTCAAGGAAGCCGCCGAGAAAGCC
>JALWAP010000013.1 GCA_027016315.1 Anaerolineae bacterium
GGTGCGTTGTTCGCGTTCCCGACCCAGACCCCTGCGACCAGGTCCGGCGTGTAACCTATCGTCCAGTTATCGCGCCAGTCCGCCGTAGTGCCGGTCTTCGCAGCCGCAGGCCTCGGGAGGTACAGCGGGCTGAATCGACCAAAAGCAGGCGACCTGGCCACGTCGTCCGAAAGGATGTCGGTTATCAGGAACGCCACGCGTGGGTCGAGGACCTGCTCCCGACGGCGGGATTTGTCTTCCTCCCGGATGGGCACGTTTTCCAGCAGCAAATGACCTTGCGCGTCCTCGACCCTGGAAATCGCCACGGGAGGGACGAAGTCTCCGCCGGTTGCGAACACGGCGTAGGCCGAAGTCACGTCCAGCAACGTCTCCTCGCCACCGCCCAGCGTGAGCGAGAGGTTGGCCTGCGTGTAAGGCAAATGGTACAGCCCCATCTTCTCCGCCAGCTCCAGAAACCTGCCTATGCCAACATGTTCCAACACCTTCACCGCCACCAGGTTGTACGAACACGCCAGGGCAGTCCTCAGGCTGACCGGGCCGTGCCATTTTCGGTCGTAATTCACAGGCCGATACGGCTTGCCGCTGCTGTCGTAGAACACTTTCGGCAGGTCCAGGAGCACCGTCGCCGGGGTATACGGGTGCGGACGATTCGGATCGAAGGCGGCGGCGTATGTTATCGGCTTGAGGGAAGAACCGGGCTGGCGGAGGCTCAGGGCAGCGTCCACCGCTCCGGCGTGCTCTTTGTCGAAATAATCCGGGCTCCCGACCCATGCGAGCACCTCCCCGGTGCGTGGGTCCAAAGCCACCAGGGCAGCGTCATCGGCGTTCCGCCCGGGGAACTGGGGAGAAAGTCGGAGGGAGCGCAAATCCCGTCGGACGATTTCCTCAGCCTCTTCCTGCACCCCAAGGTCCAGCGTGGTGTAAATCTTGAGCCCGCCCGCTCGCACCCGGTCCACTCCCAGTTCCCGTTCGAGGACCTGCTGAACCATCATCACGAAATGGGGGGCGTTGATCTGGAATCTCTCCGCGGAAAACCGAAGCGGTTCCTTGTAAGCAAGCTCGGCATCCTTCTCCGAGACGTACCCGGCTTTCACCATGAGATCCAGCACCTGCTTCTGCCGACGTTTCGCATTGGGATAGGAAGTCAGCGGGTTGTAGAGCGACGGGTTCTGCGGAAGCCCGGCCAGCAGAGCACATTCCGCCAGGTCGAGGTCTGACACAGGCACACCGAAATACGCCCTGGACGCCGCATCGATGCCGATGGCGAAATCCCCGTAGTAGAGGTGGTTCAGGTAATCGGAAAGGATACTATCCTTTCCCTCCACACGCTCCAGACTCAGCGCGAACCAGATTTCCTTCAACTTCCTCCACACGTTTCGGCGATAGCGCTCCGAGGGGGGCATGTAGAGAAGCCTGACGGTCTGCTGGGTGATGGTGCTTGCACCGCTCACCACCTTGCCAGTGCGAGCGTACTGGATCATCGCCCTGAAGATCGCCCCCAGGTCTACTCCAGGGTGGTGGTAGAACCGCCGGTCCTCCGTGGCGATGGTGGCTTCGACGCAGGCTTTTGGAATGCGGTCCAGGGGTACCGGGCGGAGTTTCTGGCTATCGGGGGCGATTTCTTCGTACAGGAGTGCGCCATTACGATCGAGGAAAACGTTGCTCGGACTGATGGGAATCCGGTGTCCCAGCAGCCATCGCCCTGTGACGAACAACGCTCCCCAGATCAGAGCCACAAGCAGCAACAGCGCCAGAAGGAACCGAAGCAACACCGATTTTCGGAAAGGGCCGAACCATCGACTCACAACTCTATCGTCTCCTTACCGGAAAGCTTGTCCATGATCCGACTGGAGATTATGTCGAGGTTATGCGGGTCGGCGACGAAATCCAGTTCGTCGGCAGGAATGGTCAGCACAGGGCACAGGTCGAACCGTTCTATCCATTCTTCGTATAGCCGATTCAATTGTTCGACGTACTTCCTGGAGATGTTGCGCTCGTAGCCCCGTCCGCGCATAGCAATGCGCTCCATGAGGGTCGAAACCGATGCGCGGAGGTAGACCACCAGGTCCGGGGGCGGGATGAAGAGAACCACCGACTCGTAGATGTCCCGATACGTGGCGTAATCCCGTTCGCTCATGTGCCCCTGGAGGTACAGGTTCCTGGCGAATATCTCGGCGTCTTCGTAAACGCTGCGATCCTGGATAACCGAATGGTCCCGCCTGAGGAGTTCGTGGTAATGGCGGAGCCTTTTTGCCAGGAAAAAAACCTGCGAATGAAAGCTCCAGGCCTTCATATCACGATAGAAATCCGCCAGGTATGGGTTTTCGTCCACCGCTTCGTAGAAAGCCTCCCAGCCAAGCTTCCGGCTCAGGAGTTCCGTAAGGGTGGATTTACCCGCTCCGATGTTCCCCGCGATTGCTATGGTACGTTTTTTGCCGTCCATTTTCCAGGTTCGATCCAGTGCGTAGGGGGGCTATTAGGAAAACACCAGCCAGAGAAAGTTTGTCCCTGCCGCAAGACGATGTCAAGCCTTGCTCCTGCCTCCTGAGGTCAGGCAGCGCAGCCTACAACCATGCAAAAACCACCCGAGGGTAGCCCCCTTCGCCCGGCTGTGGGGGCGTGCTTGCCCCCGCAGCCCAGTGCGTCAGGCGTAACCCAGTTCCTCTTTCAACTCGTCGCTCATCATGTCCGGCGACCAGATCGGAAGCCACACGATCTCCACGTTGACCTCGTCCAGGTCATCCGGGAAAAGATCGAGCAAGGTCTGCTTCACTGCCGCTATCAACGCGGGGCCAAGCGGACAGGTCGGCGCGGTAAGCGTCATCTCTATGTCGACAGATCGTTCTTTCGGAACGATGTTGTAGACCAGCCCCAGGTCTATGATATTGTATCCCAGCTCCGGGTCTATCACGTTCTTCAATGCGTTTCTAATCTGCTCTACGGTAAGCATGAAGCAAAGTACCTCCTGTCATTCCGCCGATTTGTCTTCTTCGGTTTTATTCACGTTCCCGAGCCCATACAGCCCGCCCTTGAGAACCTTGAGCGAAAGCAATGCGCATTTGAGCCTCGTGGGGCCGACGTCGATCCCGAGCATGTCCAGGATGAAATCCTTGTCCAGTTTCTCGGCCTCCTCCACGCTCATGCCAATGATTTCGTCGGTGAGCATGGATGCGGAAGCCTGGCTGATGGCGCATCCCTTTCCGGTGAACCTGACGTCGGCGATCTTCCCATCCTCGATCTTGAACTCCATCGTGAGCTCGTCGCCGCAGGACGTGTTCACGTCGTGAAACACGATGTCAGGGTTCTCAAGGTGGCCGTAGTGGTGCGGGTGCTTGTAATGTTCGATTATCTCTGCTCTGTACAAAGCGTCCATTTTCTCTCCATCACTCATCCAATCTAAAAATCTTCCTCGCCTCGAGCAGGGCGTTCACCAGGGCGTCCGCTTCTTCCGGCGTGTTGTAGAGGTAGAAGCTGGCCCTGGCCGTCGCGGGTATGCCGAAGTGATCGTGCACAGGTTGGGCGCAATGGTGCCCGGCTCTGACCGCAACGCCGTAGGCATCCAGTATGGAAGCGATGTCGTGCGGGTGCAGGCCTTCCACGGTGAAAGCCACAAGCCCGCCCCGTTCCTCCGCCGGAGGGCCGTACATGGTGAGCCCTGGCACTTCGGATAGCCGTTCCATTGCGTACTTGATCAGAACCTGCTCGTGGGCGTGGATCCTATCCATGCCGATCTTCTGTAGATAGTCCACCGCCGCTCCCATGCCGATCGCGCCTGCGATGTTCGGAGTACCTGCCTCGAACTTCCAGGGCAGGTCGTTCCAGGTGGCGCTATCAATGTGCACCTCCCGGATCATGTCGCCGCCGGTCAGAAACGGCGGCATGGCGTCCAGTATCTCCTCTTTGCCGTACAAAAAGCCGATGCCCGTGGGCCCCAACATTTTGTGCCCGGAAAAAGCGAAGAAATCGCAATCCCAATCCTGAACGTCGATCTTCATGTGCGGTGCGGCCTGCGCGCCGTCCACCAGCGCCAGCGCGCCCACCTCGTGGGCGGCTTTCACTAGTTCTTTCACGGGGTTGATGGTGCCCACGGTGTTCGACGCAGCCGTGAAGGCAAAGAGCTTCGTCTTTTCCGTCAGAAGGTCGTCGAGCAAATCCATCCTCAAGTGGCCCGTGTCGTCTATCGGAACGTACTTGTACGTGGCTCCAGTTCGCTGGCATATCAGTTGCCACGGCACCAGGTTGGCGTGGTGCTCCATCTCCGTCACCAGCACCTCATCGCCCGGCTTCAGGTTCTCCATTCCCCAGCTATACGCAACGAGGTTGATGGATTCGGTGGAGTTCCTGGTGTAGATCAGCTCCCGGTCGCTGCGGGCGTTGATGAACTTAGCGACTTTAGTGCGGGCGTTCTCGTACACCTCGCTGGATTCTTCGCTGAGCTTATGGATGCCGCGATGCACGTTTGCGTTGTACTTTTCGTAGAAGTCCTCCACCGCCTGGACCACCTGGAGCGGGCGCTGCGACGTCGCAGCGTTGTCGAGATACACCAGGGGATGGCCGTTAACTTCCTGGTCGAGCACGGGAAAGTCTTTCCGGATTTCCTCTACGTTCAATGGGAGTTCGCCTTTGAACATAAGATGCTCCTTTCTTTGATAAACAGGCTCTCTCGAGCCCGTGAATCGATTTCAGAATTTTTCGCATACACAAGTGCCGAAATCGCTTTCTATGATACATCTTCCAATCTGCCAGAGCAAACTGAAATGCGGGCCTATGGTGCTCACCTATTATTACCCGTGTGGTATAATGGTACTCACATTGATATAGCGATCTCCTTGTTCAGATCCTTTTCACTCTTTCTCTGGAGGTCGCCGTATCCTTCCCGACATTTCGTTTCCTTCGACGATCTGCCGGGGTCGAAAATCACGAAGTTTCACTTGGAGGAAATAAGATGAGAGAATTGCCCAAAGTGGTTCCAGGGAAAGCCAGGGAAACCGTCCAGGCAAGGTTCCAGGACGGGAGAATTTTCGAGGGACCGGTAGGGACACCGCTGGAGGCCTTCGTCAAAGCAGCCTTTGGCGACGACCCCGATACGCCGGTTGCGGCAATTGTAAACGATCGACTCCAGGAACTTTCGGAGAACGTCCGATCGGACGTGAACGTAGTGCCCGTACGGATGTCCAGCTTAGACGGTTCGAGGATTTACCGCCGATCGCTCACATTCCTACTGGTGGTGGCCGCTGCCGAGTTGTTCCCGGAAGCCCACATTTACGTAGACCATTCGCTGACGTTTGGCGGATATTTTTGCCGTGTGGAAGGGCATACCCAGCTCTCGGACGAAGAGATAGACCGGC
>JALWAP010000014.1 GCA_027016315.1 Anaerolineae bacterium
GGGATGGTGGATGGGTACGTGACGGAGATCTACGCAGCCATGGAGCATCCCAAGTGGCTGGCAAAGCTTCGGGAAGAGGGGAAGCTGGTGGAGATCAGCGCGGAAGAGTTCACGAAGCAGTGCTCGGGGTGGAAGAAAGCCCTTCGGGCGTGCTGGTGGGATCTGTAAACGCGTCGGTGTGAGAGCAACAGAATAAAATCCGCAGAGGCGACCTGTCGGGGTCGCCTCTGTCGCTGTACCGGAGAGAATATGATACCTTTCGACAAGCAGAAAGTCCTTTGGTTGACCCTGGCCCGGAGCCTCGTGCTTCCGGACGCAGGCTGGTTCGATACGATGTCCTCCCTGATTGCGGATTTGAAAGCCGCCGGCTGGGAAGGAATCATGTTCCGCCTTCTGGAAGACTGGTCATCGGCGTTGGAAGACCTCAAGTCGGAGCCTTTGGAGGAAGTGCAATACGAGTACACGAGGCTTTTCGTGAATGGATACCCGAAGACGGCCTGCCCGCCTTACGAATCGGTTTACCGGGAAGGCACTATGCTCGGTGAATCCGCAATGGACGTGTACCTGATTTATCGAGACTGGGGGCTGGAGGTCAGCGAGGAGGAAGCCGGAGATCACCTGGCGGTGATGCTGGAATTCCTGTACTACCTGGCGTCGCTGAGGGAAGTTGCGGACGATGAAGAAAAGCTGAAAGCAGTCGAAGAAGCGATAGAGGGGTTCTGGCGAGATCACCTGAAACCATGGCTTCCCCAGTTCGCCGGGGATCTGACCGAGAGCGCCGAGATGCCGTTCTACGCACGCCTCGGGCGGGTGCTCACGGAAGTGAATTCCATGATGGGCTGAATAATCCGCGGAAAGTTCTTCACCTTATCAGCAAAAGTTGCATAAGGTGCGAAGACTTTCCGAAATTCTTTGCGTCTCGCTCGTCTTTGCGCCATTGCGTTGAGATACGATTCGTCAAGATCGCTACAAGATTCTTCGCCTCGGCATAAGGCTCAGTGCTGCTGAGCCTGTACTTTGGCTACTAATGACAGATTCGGTTGCGGGGCGCAGCGTGCTGCGCCCCCGCCGAGCAAAGACGGTAGAGTATCCAACCCGTCCATCGACGTTGCTCGCTGTTGGATTTCCCCGTTTCCCAAATACGTGTATAATAGCACAAATCATAAGAAAACGGAGGGGATTTAATGCTATCAGAAACGGAAAGCAAAGGTAAGTTATTGCCGATCTCTTTCGAAAACACTCCGTGGTGGGCACTCATCCTCATCATCTTGATCCTGGCTGCTGCGATGGCAGCTTTCTTCTCCCCGATTTACCGCGATACGGTGGAGTTCCTGCTCTCGGGCGTCAAGATCACGGTCTTCCTCACGGTAGTTGCCTATGGCCTCGCCTTGATACTCGGCTTGCTGGCGGGGCTCGGCAGGGTCTCCAAGAACCCGATCCTGTACACCCTGGGCACGCTTTACGTGGAGATCATCCGAGGCATACCTCTGCTGGTTTTGCTCCTGTACATCGGGTACGTCATCGCTCCGCCGATGCACATCAGGAACCTGCTGACCAGGGGCATCCTCGGGCTGGGAATCGGGTACGGCGCTTACCTGGCCGAGGTGTTCCGGGCGGGGATCGAGTCCATCGGGAAAGGCCAGATGGAAGCCGCCAGGTCGCTGGGCATGAGCTATTCGCAGGCCATGCGCTACGTCATCCTTCCCCAGGCTTTCCGCACCATCCTGCCGCCCTTAGGCAACAACCTGGTGGCGATGTTGAAGGATACGTCCCTGGTCTCGGTGCTCTCGATCCGTGACCTGACCTACCTGGGCAGGCTGAACGTAGCCCGCACCTTCAGGACGTTCGCCACGTGGAACATGGTAGCGCTGATGTACTTAGTGATGACGATCGGCCTTTCGCTGCTCGTGCGATGGGTCGAAAAGAAGACCTCCTTCGAGAGGAGATGAGAAAATGAAAGACAAAGCCCTTGGACCCGAAATCATAAAAGTCGAGCACCTTGTCAAGAAATTTGGGCACGTGATCGCCGTCAATGACGTTAGCTTCAACGTGCGTCAGGGAGAAGTGCTGGTGATCATCGGGCCGAGCGGTTCGGGCAAAAGCACTACCCTCCGATGCCTGAACTACCTGGAACGCCCGGATGGAGGCAGGATCGTCATCGATGGAATAGAGCTGACCCATGAGCAGACGGACATCAACGCCGTGCGCGCCGAAGTCGGCATGGTGTTCCAGCAATTCAACCTCTTCCCGCACCTGACGGCGCTGGAGAACGTCACACTGGCGCAGCGGATCGTCAGGAAAAGGAGCAAGGAAGAAGCGGAAAAGATCGCCATGGAGCTGCTGGCGAAAGTTGGCATACCGGACAAAGCCGATTCCTACCCCGCACAGCTTTCCGGTGGTCAGCAGCAGCGCGTTGCCATCGCAAGGGCGCTGGCGATGCAGCCCAAGATCATGCTCTTCGATGAACCGACGTCAGCGCTCGACCCGGAGATGATCAAAGAAGTGCTAGACGTCATGCTCGAGCTTGCCGAAGAGGGGATGACGATGGTGGTGGTCTCCCACGAGATGGGCTTCGTCAAGGCAGCCGCCGATCGAATCCTCTTCATGGACGCGGGAAAGATCGTGGAAGAAACCACACCGGAAGAGCTCTTCACCGCACCGAAGGAAGAGCGAACCAAAGAATTCCTGAGCAAGATCCTTCATTGACATGCCAGATAGCTGGGTGAAGAAGCTTTTCAGGAAGAACGTAGAAGCGCTGGAGCCCTACAAGCCGATACTGCCTTTCGAGGTTCTGGCCGAAAACCTGGGGAGAAGGCCCGAGGAGATCGTCAAGCTGGATGCCAACGAGAACCCTTACGGGCCTTCCCCGAAGGTGCTGGAAGCGCTTGCTTCCTACCCGTACTACCACATCTACCCCGACCCACAACAGAAGAGGCTGCGAAAGGCCTTGTCCGGCTACGTGAGCGTCCCCGCCGACAACCTGCTTGTGGGAAGTGGCGCCGACGAACTCATCGACCTCCTGGTTCGGCTCTTCGTGGAACCGGGCGAGTACGTGGTAAACTTTCCGCCCACATTCGGCATGTACGAGTTCGATGCGGAAATCGGTGGAGGGCGTGTGCTCTCCATCCCAAGGAGAAACGATTTCTCGCTGGATGTGGACGCCGCCGTGCAGGAGATAACACGCCTTTCCCCGCCCCCCAAGCTCCTCTTCGTTACCTCGCCGAACAACCCGGATGGGGGCGTGTTGCCGCCGGACGAACTCGAGCGACTTATAGAGCTGCCGATCGTAGTCGTGGTGGACGAGGCTTACAACGAGTTCAGCGGAGCTCCATCCTTTGCGCCGAAGGTGCTGGAGCGTGAGAACCTGGTGGTCTTGCGCACGTTCAGCAAATGGGCCGGGCTGGCCGGACTTCGCCTTGGCTACGGGGTGTTCCCCCAGGCGATGCTCGATGGGCTGTGGAAGATCAAGCAGCCTTACAACGTGAATGTGGCTGCAACGGTGGCCGGGCTCGCTGCGCTGGAGGACATGCCATACTACCGGAAGACCATCGACGCAATAATTTCCGAGCGGGAAAGGTTGTACCGGGAGCTGCAAGAAGTGCCTTACCTGCGCCCGTTCCCAAGCAAGGCCAATTTCGTCCTGTGCCGGGTGGTCGGCAGGGACGCGTATGGGCTGAAGAAGGCCCTAGAAGAAGAGGGGATAATCGTAAGGCACTACCACAAGCCCGGATTGGAGAACATGATCCGGATAAGCGTCGGCAGGCCCGAGCAAAACGAGATAGTGCTGGAAAGGCTAAAGCAGCTCGTCTGATCAGCAACAGACAAAAATCGACTTCCTCAAGAAAATTGCTGGTGCCGCTACATACCAGTTCCATCAATCTGAATCGAAAAGTTTTTCCCCATCAGACTTCGACGCTCTCCACGCCGCCTCCTTACCAAAAACATCGAATTACGGTATCATACTTGCGAACCGATTTCCGAAAGGAGCAGCCCATGGCAAAAGACATCATTCCAGGAGCCGAACCCTTCTACTTCGAGGGAAGCGAAACGGCCTGCTTGTTGGTGCACGGGTTCACCAGCACCCCCAGGGAAGTCCGATGGATGGGCGAGTATCTTGCGAGCAAAGGATTTACAGTCTCTGGCATTCTGCTTGCAGGCCACGGCACGAGCATGGAGGATATGCTGAAGACCACATGGCGGGACTGGTTCGAATCGGTGCTGGAGGGATACGAAAGTCTTTCCGCCAAAGGCAAGCGAGTGTTCGCACTGGGAAGCTCCATGGGCGGGGCACTGGTACTTCACCTTACTGCCCACAGACCGCTGGCCGGTGTGGTTGGGATGAGCACGCCGCTGAAACTGACTTCCCCGTGGATCCCATTTCTGCCCCTGATAAAGCATTTCGTCAGGTTCATGCCCAAAGGCAAAGGCACGTGGGTCGATCCGGAGGTGGAGAAATGGCACATTTCATATAGCCATTATCCCACCGCGAGCATCATCGAGCTGCTAAAGCTCCTGAACCACTATCGGGACGATCTCCCGGACGTCCGAGCGCCCGTCTTGCTGATGCAAAGCAAAACCGACAACCTGGTAAAACCGAAAAACATGGAGATGCTGGCCAAATTGCTCTCCAACACCAGCGTGGAGACGTTCTGGGTGGAGAAAAGCGATCACGTGATAACCGAGGACGCCGAAAAGGAAAAGGTCTTCCGAAGGGCCGAAGAATTCATCCTGGCGCACTCGTGAGGGGAAAATGAAGGTTTTTTCCAGGGTAAAAAGCGCCATCGACGAAGGAAATCTGCTTCCGCCAGGGGTACCCGTGGTTGTTGCAGTCTCGGGAGGCCCAGACTCGCTGGCGCTGATGGACATCTTGAACCAGCTTTCCCCACGATACCGATGGGAGCTTCACGTCGCTCATCTTCACCACGGGATCAGGGGTGCCGATGCGGACGCAGACGCCCGATTCGTCCAAACTATCGCGAAACGTATGTCGTTGCCTTTCCACCTGGAAAAGGAAGATGTGCCAAAGCTTGCATCGGAATCCCACACATCTGTGGAAGAAGCTGCCAGACAGGCTAGATACCGTTTCCTGGCAAGAGTTGCACGCGAAATCGGCGCAAGCAGGATCGCCCTTGGACATCACATGGACGATCAGGTCGAGACGGTGCTAATGCACTTTCTCCGTGGGTCTGGGCTTGCGGGGCTCCGCGGCATGCTCCCAATCTCCCCGATGGAAGAAATGCGGCTCGATTCGATCCCGGGCCAGCCGCCCGACACCACCGGGCTGTTCCTGGTCCGCCCGATGCTCTCCATCCCGCACG
>JALWAP010000015.1 GCA_027016315.1 Anaerolineae bacterium
GGGGACGTCGTCGCCCATCACCTTGACCGTCTCCCACCGGTTGCTCTTGGAAATGGTGTACTCCGTGGGGTTGAACAGGCAAGGGATCTGCTCGTTCGTCTCCAGATTCGTTATGTAAGCTTTTTCCAGCGCCATACGCCCTCCATCACAATCCCCGAATCTCCCGCTCCATCTTCAGCCTTTGCACGAGCCTTCGGTAGATTTCGTCGGTCAGTTCGTCCATGTCCGGCAACTTCGTCAAACCTTCCTCCGCAACGCCCATCGCCCTCGTGACCGCCGATTCCGCTTCCGAGACCTCTCCGCTCGGCAGCAAGGAAGAAGCGGCGTGCTCGACCTCCTCAGCAGCTCCGCCGATTGCGCCTCCCGCGGCCTCCCGCGCCGCCGAAGGGATCGCCAGCGGCATCTCCGGCAGGCCGACCGCCCGCTGCACCGCGGCCAGCGGGTGCTGCACGGCCACTCCCAGCGCTCCGGGCTCCCTCGCAATCTGCTGAAGGGGCTGGGACAGATACCGTTCGGCGGCGCTCACCGCTCCAGGCACCGCCCGCTCGATCGATTCCAGCGGGTGCTCCGCGATCCCCTCCGGCAGCGAGATTCCCATCGCTCCCGCAATCGCCGACGGCGCTTCCTCCAGCGCCCCGGCCGCCCGTTCTTCCAGAGCGCCCACCGATGTCGGGATGGAAAGTCCCCTCAACATACTCGCCGCTCTCGTCAGTTCGGCGGGAGCGTGCCTTTCCGCAATCTGGGCAGCCCACGAAACGATGCCTGCACCTCCCCCGGAAGCGGCTTTCGCCAGCGACTCCGCCTCGCTTCCGTAGCCAGCCGCCCCCGCCAGAGCCATGAGCGCCTTCTCCGGCGACCTCACCACCTCCGGGAGCGGCAGCGCGAACCGCTGTACGGTGGGGCCGGGCGTCTTCCGCACAGTCTGCTTTGGCGCTCCGGGCGCGCCGGCGGCAGGCCCACCCAAAGGAGATGCTGCTGCCCGAACTGGCTTCCCGGCCGTCACCGACGCACGCGCCTCCACGCTGCGCGCGGCCAGGGTCCGGAGCAGCTTGCTCGTCTCCGAAGCAGGAGCTTTGACGATTCGCTCGGCTTCGGCGGCTGCTTTCTCCACAAACGCACCGCCTGCCAGCGGGAACCGGCTGCCCAAATCCGGCACGATGCGCCGGGCTTCCTCCGCCAGCGTCCTCGAGAACCTCGCTGCGGACGCCCCGATGGACGGCTCGACCCTGCCAGAGGCGACAGTTTCGGCAGCTCTTTCCGGTGCTTCGGCTTCGCCAACGATTTCCCTCACCAGCGGCATGGCAGGCGCTTCGAGTGGCTCGACCTCCCCGGCTGCAGGAGCCCTCCTCACCACAGGAGCGTGGCTTTCCTCCACCCGCTCCGTCGGGGTGACGTTCCGCAACAACCGTCGGATCGTCGCACGCCCGGTCGAAACAGCCTTGGTCACCGGCGCCAGGACTTTCCCCAGCGCACTTTCGGGCGCTTCGGCGGCCGCTTTCGCCACGGCTTCGCCCCGTCTGGCTTCGCTGACAACCGGTGACACGCTCTCCTCCACGGCCTCGTCGGTCTCCCTCCACGGCAGGCTCAGTTCCACCCGCGGCGTTGGCGGCGCCGGGTGCCTCATCACCACCCGCCCGATCCGCTGGGGCGAAACCGGCTTTTCGCCCGCGCCCCTGCCCCACACGCTCCCCAGCCGCTTCAGGATGGCAGAACCGGCGGTCGAAGCCGCTTCTACGACTCCCTCGGTCGGACGCGGCGCGGCGAGCAGGGAATCCAGCGACATCCCTTCGCCGCCGGGGGAGAAGCGGTAGAGGCTCTTCCGCGCTTCCACGAAATCGAGCAGCGACTTTGCTTCCGCAGGCACCTCGAAGGCCGCCGCGCTCGGCCTGGGTGCTTTGTCCAGCACTCCCGACCAGGACGTTCGGGCGAGTGTGCCGGATGGAGCGGGTGGGCGTTCCCCCGTCCACTCCGGCAGGCGCGCCAGGCTCTCCCAGCCGATGCCGGAGACGAGCCTTCGCCGAGCCGCCAGGAAATCGCGGGTGCGAGCCAGCGCCCCGGCCATCTCTATTGCCGGTATGGTCGGCTCAGGTGGTTCTCTCGGCGGCAAGGCCTCAGCCGAGGGCGGAGCGGCCGATCCCTCGCTTTCGGCGCTTGTCCCGGACAGCCCTGCCAGCAGTTTTCTCAAATCGAAGCCCATTCTCCACCTTCGAATCAGCGAATCGGCGAAAAAGCGAATCAGCGACAGGGTAACTTTCGTGGTCTCTTCTCCATTCGCTGATTCGTTGATTCGCCCATTCGCTTCAAGAACCTATCAGCCCACGGTGGGCTATCACCAGGGTGTCGATGGCGGCTTCCTTCGAGCCAGCCTTGAAGCTGGGGCCTTTCCACTTGATTGGGTAGGCATCGCCGAAATTCCAGCGGCGAACCTCCTCCCCGGCGGTGTTGAATAGCACCACCGATACGCTCTTCCGCTCGATCTTCCCCTGGCACACGTCCTGGTACCATTTCCACAGATCATCCGACCCGGCGGTGCCATGCCGCAGGACAAGGTCGGTGTATTTCACATGCCCCGGCAGCTTGTGCGTGAAGCTGTTCAGCCCGCCTTCCTTGTACTCCATCGTTTCCACCTGGATTTCCAGGCCGGAGCATTCGGTGAAAGCGGCCTGCGTTATCCCGTCTATCTCCACGAAAAACGCGTACGCCGGGAACGGGTCTTTCTGCTTGCCATCAGGCATATCCTATCCCTCGCCGATCGAGTTGGCAGGCGCGCAGCAGTGCGCAACCGCACACACGCCTCAACCTTCGTTGAGCCTCCGGTTGATCTTCGCGATCTCCTCCACCCAGCGCCTGCGCTCCTGGTGCTCGAGCTGCAGGACGTCGAGCAGCGGCCAGTGGAAATGGTAGGCGATGTAGGCTACCTCCTCGTACAGCTCGTCGAGGGGGTAGCCTTTCATCCCCCCGGGTGGCCTAAATCCACCTCGAACTCCGCTCCGCATTTCGGACACTTCACCGGAATCCTGGTGGTGCCGTTCCCGTTTATCCGCTGGTAGAACTCCTGCAGGTACGCCAGGTCTGCCGTGAAGAGCCCCTCGATGACGCCTGGGTTTACGTCCGGCAGCGAGCCGAGCTTGGTGATCACCCTGGAAAGCAGGATGATGACCAGGTACGCCTCGTTGGCGCGCACCCGTGGATCGCGCAGCGGAGCGATTTCGTCCATGGCGGTGGCCAGACGCATCACGCCGCGGCGGTGCAGGTTCCCGTGCTCGTCCACGTACCCCTTGGGCAGAGTGAACTCGAATTCCGTCTGGAGAGCCATCTCACTTCACCCGCTCGTAGCCTTCCACCACGATCTCCAGCTCCTCGATGGCCACTTCGTTGGACTTGGCGTCCGCCGTGGGGCCGGTGAGCTTGGAAGGCCAGGCATTGACGAAGTTCCAGCGGGCCACTTCGTTCCCGTTCTGGTCGTACATCACCACGGAGCCGTTCTTGCGGGCTTCGTCGATCTTCCCATCCTCCACCATCTTGCGCCATTTCCAGAGGTCGAGGGAATCGGTGATGCCCCGTTTCAGGGTGATGTTGTTCCAGGTCAGGCGGCCCGGAATTTTCTTGATGACGTACTGACCCTTTTCGCCGGAAGCTTTGTACTCCACCACCTCGTTCGCCGACCCCATGCCGGAGACCTCCTGGAAAGCCCCGGCGATGACGCCCTGGAACTCGACGGTAAAATACGCTGAGACAAGAGGATCCTTACTGCTTCCGTTCGGCATAGCAACCTCCTTATCTTGAATTCATCCACAGATTTACGCAGATTTTCACAGATTTTGTAACCTTTCGTTCTCCCGGCGGTGAAACCTTGACGACCATCCTTTCGCCGATTTCGGACGTGAACTCTGGAAAGCAGGACGTCACATCGTCATTCTGAGTAACTCCACAGCGCGTGACGCTGCTCAAACAGGAAGAAAGCCTGTCGGAAGAGACTGAAAGGAACGCTAAGACGCAAGAGCTGCGTAAGGCGCAAAGAATTTCGAAAAGCCTTTGCGTCTCGCTTATCTTTGCGGCTTTGCGTTGCCATAACGCCCTCCCCACGTGCGTTTTCTTAGCAGCCGCGCCTTCGGCGAGGCGAAGAATCTTGCCCGAACCTCTGGCGAGACTCTCGTCTTCCCGCAACGATCGCCCAAGACCCTTCGTCGCTTGCGCTCCTCAGGGTGACAAGACGGCGCGACGTGGTTGCCTCCCATCTTCAAGAAATCAACGAAACTGCCGTCATCCAAGTTCGACCACCCACGCCTGAACGGTCACAAATCCCGACTGATTCCCTTGGCCTGGGATCACTCGGAGACCTCGCCGCCGCCCTGCCACTGGCTGATGCGGAAGATCACGAACTCCGCAGGCTTGACAGGCGCCAGCCCGACTTCGATGATGAGCATGCCAGCATCCCGAACCTCAGGCGGATTCAACTCCTCGTCGCATTTGACGTAGAACGCCTCAGACGGCGTGTTGCCGAAGAGCGCCCCATCCCGCCAGACCAGCGTCAGGAAAGCGGTGATGTCCCGCTTGACCCGCTCCCACAGGTCCACGTCGTTCGGCTCGAACACCACCCACTGGGTACCCAGCTCGATGGACGCCTCGACGTAGTTGAACAGCCTGCGGACGTTGATGTACCGCCACGCCGGATCGCTGGAGAGCGTCCTGGCGCCCCATACCCGCACGCCGCGGCCGGGGAATGCCCGGATACAGTTGACGCCGATGGGGTTCAGGACGTCTTGTTCCCCTTTGGTGATCTGCAGTTCCAGTCCGATGGCTCCCCTGACGACCTCGTTGGCCGGGGCTTTGTGGACGCCGCGCTCGGCATCGCTGCGGGCGTAGATTCCGGCCATGTGTCCGCTCGGCGGGATCATCATCGAGCCTTCGCCCAGCGGATTGCTGACGGATATCCACGGGTAGTAGAGCGCGCCGTACTTGGAATCGTACCCCGCTTTCTCCATCCGCCACGATTTGACGTCCTGCGGCGACAGGCCGGGCAACGGATCGAGGATCGCGAAGCGATACTTCATCTTTTCGCAGTGGGAGAGCATGGCGTTCTGGACTGCCTTGACGTCCTCTTCGCTCAGGTCGTCTCTCTCGTAAGCCGCCATCAGGTCCGGAATGGCGACCATGGTCACCTCGTCCACCGCTTCCAGCCCGCCCAGACCGGTACGCTTGTCTGCGCTGCCGATGAAGGTCTTGGCGGTCACGCCCTTGCCCGATTTCTTCTTCGGCTCCGGTTTGGCCGGAGGTTTCTCGGCACCTTCTGCTTTGGTTGGAGTAGG
>JALWAP010000016.1 GCA_027016315.1 Anaerolineae bacterium
TCGGGAACAACGCGTTGTTCTTCCTCGTGCAGGTTGGCACAGCTTTGATACTGTTCCTGGCGGCCAACACCAGCTTCTCCGACTTCCCTCGCCTTTCGATGTGGATGGCCATAGACCGCTTCATGCCGAGGCAGATGGCAAATCTGGGCGACAGGCTGGTCTACTCGAACGGCATCATCACGCTGGGCACGCTGGCCTCCCTGCTGATCATCGCATTCGGGGCAAGCACCCACGCCCTGATCCCGCTGTACGCCGTCGGTGTGTTCATTTCATTCACCCTGTCGCAGAGCAGCATGGTTCTGCGATGGTATCGACGCAGGCACAAGGTGCGCGGATGGTACTACAGGGCTTTCTTCAACGGGCTTGGAGCCATAGCCACCGGCGTCGTCCTGATCATCATCGCGGCGATGAAATTCATCCACGGAGCCTGGATCGTCCTGCTCCTGATTCCACTATTCGTGAAGCTTTTCCTGGACATCCACGCACATTACATCTCACTGGCATCGCAGCTATCGATGAAAAAAGAATTGCCGCCTCCGGTCAGGCGACACACGGTCGTGTTGCCAGTTTCGGGGCTTCACCGTGGCGTCGTGAAAGCGCTTCATTACGCAAAGGAACTGAAAGGCGATCTTCACGTGGTCATGGTGGACATCGACCAGGAGAATACAAAGAAGCAACTCGAAAGGTGGCGCAAATGGTTCCCCGACCTCAAAATCGAGGTCATTCCATCTCCGTACCGATCCGTGGTCGATCCACTGGTGGAATACATCGATGGTTTCGTCGAGGAGGACGGGGATTTCGTCACGATAGTGATGCCGGAATTCGTTCCGGCAAAATGGTGGCACCACCTGCTCCACAACGAAACCGCATGGGCGCTGAAAGTGCGGCTGCTTTTCACGAAGCCGGATTGGCGAAAACGGTACAGGATAATCACCGACGTACCGTTCTACCTGAAGAAATGAAAGGGACGAAATGATCGACCTCAATCGACTGCAGAAACTGCGGCTGCACACAAAGCCCGCTCTGCAAATCGCCCTGGGGAAGACGTTCTTCTGGCTCGATTTCCGGTTCCCCAAGAGGACCAGGATTTCGATGGAAGGGCTGGAGAACCTGCCCACAGACCGCCCTTCCATCGTGGTGACCAATCACACAGATCGGTACGGCTACTTCCCGTTGCTGTACTACCTGTGGAAGGCAAAGCATCCTTTCTTCTTCGCCGTTTGGATCAAAGGGAAGTACTACACCAACCCCCTCATGGGGAAATTCTTCGATCACGTCAACGGCATCCCGGTTCCTTCCAGGGGATACGTTATAGTCGTGAATTTCAAGAAAGCGCTGGGGCGGCTCCCAACCGATGGGGAATACCGCGTCCTGCGGGACTGGATGGAAGAGAAGATCTCCGACCAGGAGTTCGAATCGCGTGCCTCGGACGATCTCAAAACCATCGTCCATGGCGGGTTCGGGGATTTCGATCCCTCCCGGGAAAGCTACGCCGGCTATCTGGATCGCACATACAGGGAGATGATGGCGCTCGTGCTGAAGCATTCGGTCGACGCCCTGACGGAGAAGAACCTCAACCTGTTGGTGTACCCGGAAGGAACCCGATCCCGAAGGCTGCAGAAAGCACGAAACGGCGTAGCGCAGCTTGCCATCTTCCTTCGCACGCCCATCGTGCCGATCGGGAGCAACGGGACGGACAGGTGCTACCCCGGTTCGATCCCCCTTTCCAAAGGATGTGAAATAGTGTTCCGGGTCGGCAAACCCGTTACACCGGACGGGGAAATGAAGAAGTTCCTGATAGACGAGCCTTTCGTGCCTTTCACCAGGGATGCGGAAGTGAAACATCGAGAAGCGTTCGACGGGCTCGCCGACCTGATCACCCGCCGGATCGACGAGCTCCTCGATCCGGAATACCGGATGGAAGAGAATCCGCAGGAGCGGAAAGGCGTGGGGCGATTCATCTAAGCGCAGTGCGAACAACCCTGCGCCAAAGCAGGAGCGAAGCTATCGGGGAGGTGTTTCGTGGCAGAGTATCTGAACAAGAGGATGGAGGAAGTCAGGGAACTCGTGGATGCGAAGGGGTTTTCCTCCGACCCGGATCGAATCTGGGAGATGCTTGCGCTCATCCACACGGAGATTTCCGAAGCGACCGATGCTTACAAAAAGGGAAAGCCAATAGAGGAAGTCGGCGAGGAGCTGATAGATGCCATTATCCGCATTCTCCACCTCCTCTCCGCCCTTGGCCTGGACGCCGACGAACTTTTCGAAAAGAAAATGGCGAAGAACTGGGCGCGCCCATACAAATACAACACCGTGCGCGGGGGATGAGCCGTGCAGGGAGGGAAGAACCGCATTCGCCTTTACCGGACGGAGGCGATCGTCCTGCGACACCGGGATTACGGCGAGGCGGACAGGATTCTGACGATCTACACACCTGAGCTCGGCAAGCTCGAGGTGATAGGCAAGGGAGTACGCAAACCTACCAGCAGAAAAGCCGGGCACCTGGAGCCGTTCACCCGCGTGAGTCTGCTGCTGGCGGAGAGCAGATCGTGGGACATCGTGACCCAGGCGGAGGCGATCGAGACGTTCCCAAACCTGCGCCAATCCCTCGATTCCATAGCTGCTGCGTCGTACATGGTGGAACTGGTAGACCGGTTCGCCCAGGAAGGCGATAGAAATCCGGGCGTCTACGAACTCCTGGAAGAATCGCTCCGTGCCCTCGATGCAGGCGACGACATCCCTCTACTCCTCCGCTTCTTCGAAATCGACCTGGTCGGGCTGGAAGGATACAGGCCGGAACTTCGAAAATGCGTGGCGTGCGGCAAAGAACTGAAGCCCGTCGATAGCTTCTTCAGCGTCGAAATGGGCGGGGCGCTGTGTCCCGATTGCGGCAAGTCGATCCCTTCGATTCCGATGCCTTTGAGCGTATTCAAAGTGATGCGCTTCTTGCAGTCGAGGCCGTACTCCGAGGTTCGCCAGTTACAGGTGTCGAAAAGAACGCTCGAGCGGGTGGAGCAGATCATGTTCCGCTACCTGGTTCATTACCTGGAGAAAAAGCCACGCTCAGCGGGCTTCATCCGCAGGCTGCGGAAGATGAAAGGAGAGTGACAAGCATGGAGATAAAGGAGTTCCAGGCATGGCTCGAGGAATGGGACAGGAAGCGCGGCTGGGACAGGGTCGAACCTTCCCACACTCTGCTTCACGTGATTGAAGAAATGGGTGAAATAGCGCGTAGGGTGCTGTACCTCGAAGGGTACAAGCACGGGAAAACTGAGGAGGAGATGCGCTCCGAGCTGTCGGCGGAAATCGCAGACGCCTTAACCCTGCTGGTAAAGCTGGCAGCCCAGTTCGGGATCGATGTGGAAGAAAGCCTGATCGCCAACATGGAGAAAGTGGAAGCAAGGTACCCGCTGGAGAAGGCCAGGAAGGAAATGGAACTCTACGAGGAAGCGCAGAAAAGGAAACGCACCGGATAACTCACCGAGATCGCGACAGACCACCTCAATAAACCAACCGTCCAATCTCTCTTACCTTCCAAGCTCCGAACACCTAACCGCCCCCGATAAATCCTTGACACGGCCATGCACAAATCAATATACTGACTCGAGCTTCCCTAAAGGAGGAACGAGTCATGCCCTTGGAGAGCGACGTCCTTGTATGCGGCGCAGGGATAGCAGGAATCGCAACTGCTTACCACCTCGCGGTCAGGAAAGGCATCGAAAACGTGATCCTCGTGGACGAACGTCCCCCTTTGACGCTCACCAGCGACAAGTCCACCGAATGCTACCGAAACTGGTGGCCCGGCCCCGACGATTCCATGATCGCATTCATGAACCGCAGCATCGACTTGATGGAAGAGCTGGCGGAAGAAAGCGGGAACATCTTCAGGATGAATCGTCGCGGTTACCTGTTCGCCACTGCCGATCCGGACAAAGCCGAAAAGTTCCGAGAGGCGGCGGAAGAAGCTGAAAGGCTCGGAGCAGGTCCGCTCCGCATACACGACAGCATCGACTCCGACTACGAGTATTCTGCCCAACAGATGGACAATTTCCACGCACCGGTCTCGGGCGCGGATTTGCTCCTCGGGAAAGAGGTCGTTCACAGGCACTTCCCGTACATCTCGGGAAAAGCCATTGCAGCAATCCACCCAAGGCGCGCAGGATGGCTCAGCGCTCAGCAGATGGGAATGTACATGCTGGAGCAGGCCAGAGAACACGGCGTCAGGTTCATCTCCGGCAGGGTAGAAGCCGTGGAAACCCGCGGCGGCAGGGTGGTCGAAGTCGAGGTCGCAAGCAAAGGCGAAGCGCTCCACATCGGAACACCCAATTTCGTCGATGCCGCCGGGCCGTTCGTCGGGCACGTGGCCGGGCTGCTCGGGATCGAACTGCCGGTGTTCGCAGAACTGCACATGAAGGTGATCCTCAATGACTACCTCGGAGTCGTTCCCAGGGATGCTCCGCTCCTCATTTGGAGCGATCCACAATACCTGCCATGGAACAAGGAGGAAAGGGAGTTCTTTGCAAAATCAGAGGAAACGAGATGGCTGCTCGAGGAGTTCCCTGGAGGTGTGCACACCCGCCCGGAAGGGGGCCCCGAAAGCAACATGATCCTCATCCTCTGGGACTACAAGAACCAGGTGATGGATCCGGTTCCGGACCCACCCCTCGACCCACTGTACGCCGAAATCGCCATAAGAGGACTTTCGGCCATCCTGCCGGGCATGAGCGCCTATTTCGAACGGATGCCAAAGCCAATCCTCGACGGCGGATATTATGTCAAAACCAGAGAGAACAGGCCACTGATCGGGCCGATGCCGGTCGAAGGGAGCTACGTCATAGGCGCGCTGTCAGGCTACGGGATAATGGCGTCGAATGCTGCAGGAGAACTGCTCGCCACCCACATCGAAGGGGGCCAACTCCCCGCTTACGCAAAAAGCTTCTCCCTGGAAAGGTACCAGGACCCGGAATATCGAAAGGTGTTGAAAAAGCTCGAGGAAGAATCCTGGGAGCTATAAAATCCTATAGGAGGTCGAAAATGGACGCCACCAGGTTTACTGATTTGAACGTCTCGCCGAGGATTTTGCTCGGCCCAGGCCCGAGCATGGTGCCGCCGCGGGTGCTGAGGGCAATGGCCACTCCGCTCGTCGGCCACCTCGATCCGGAGTTCATCGCCCTGATGAAGGAAATCCAGGCTCTACTGCGATACGTTTTCCAGACCGAGAACCGGCTCACGATTCCGATTTCGGGAA
>JALWAP010000017.1 GCA_027016315.1 Anaerolineae bacterium
TCCAGTTCGATGTACTTCCCGGCGACGCCCCGGTAATCCCCTTCATCGATGGCCTGGGCGGCCAACTCTCGCTCCGTCATCGGCCTGCCCGTGGCCCGACGGGGTGGAAGGTTGAGGTCGGGGTGACGGACTTTGGCATCGGAATCCAGCAGTACCGCCGCATCCACCGCCAGGAGAGAACCGGATTTCGTCCTGACCAGTGGGTTGATCTCTACCAGGCGGGCATCGTAGGTCTTCATGACTTCCCACATCTTCACAGCGATGTCGGCGATCTGCCGCATCTCCCGCCCTTTGAACCCCAGGCTTGCCGCGGCATCCCTGGCGACCCAGGGGAGCAGCCCCAGGACGGGGCTGAACCTTCGGAGCGCCATCTTCTCCGGGTGCTTTTTCGCCAGTTCCTCCACGTCCACGCCCCCCTCGCTGCTGAGGGCAAAGACTGGCTTTCGGTTGACGGTGTCGTAGGTGACGCTGATGTAGTACTCCTTGTCAATGTCCGCTTTCTGCTCGATGAGCACGCCGCTTACCTCCTCGCCCAAGAGCTCGCTGCCCACCATGGTTTCCACGATGTCCTGAAGTTCCTCGGGCGATTCGGCGAACTTGATCCCACCCGCTTTGCCGCGCTTCCCGGCCAGGACCTGGGCTTTCACCGCCACTGCCTCGCCACCCAGGTCCTCGAAGATGCGCTCGAGCTGCGGGTCGGCGCCGATGGCGCCCACTTCTGCGATATTGAGGTAGACGCCTTTGGGGATCGGGATGCCCTGCTTCGCCAGCAGGCGCTTTCCCTCGAATTCGTAAAGCCGCATGAGACTACCTCCTTTTTTGGAATAGCTGGCTGTCGATGGTTTCACGATGGAGAACGGGAACCCGTGCGTTGGGATCCCTTGCCAATATGGTTTGGCAACTGTGAAGTGGTTACGTGTCCTCGGGGATTATAAGCGTGCACCCCCGACAAGCGCAAATTTCGCCAATGAAAGTACACCGGACAGGTATCATTAACAGGGGTTGCGGAGGCGTGCTCGTAGGCCTTGCCGGTGCAGGCAGGCCGTGCTATGCTTGTCTCGCCGAACGAATATCTTTTTGTCACAAGGTAGAGGAAATGAACGAAAAAGTATTGGCGAGGGAATTCTTTCGATCGAAAAAGAAAGCCGCCGTGTTGATTCTAATGCTTGTTCTTGGATTACTGGCCGCGGCGTGCCAGTCCCCGGCGTGCCAGTCCCCGGCGATCCAGACTCCAGTGCCTACGTCCACGCCGAAGCCATCCCCATCTCCGCAGGCATCGATACCCCCATCGCAGTACGTGAAGCTGTTGGGAAAAGGGATGGATGTGGATTGGGCGAAGGACAAGAAAGGGATCGAGTTCTACAGCCCAAAGGCAGTGGAAGCGTTCAAGCAAAAAGGGTTCACACATGTCAGGATCAGGGTAAAAAACGATTTATCGGAAGCGCTTCTGGAGCATCTGGATCGGGTCATCGGCGATTGCCTGAACGCGGGTCTGATTCCGGTGCTCGCTTATAAGGCCGAGGCTTTCAAGGACGATCCTTCTCCCGAGAATATGGAAAAGGTCGTTAACTGGTGGGGAACGGTCGCGAAGAGGTACAAGGATTACTCTCCGCTGCTTTCGTTCGATCTGATCATCGAGGTAACCGGGCCGCTGAGCAGGCAGCCGGAGACCTTAAACGAAGTGTACGAAAGGGCTGTCACTGAGATTCGGAAGACGAATCCGACCAGGATCATTTTCATCTCGCCACGGGCTCGTTCCAGCCCGGAATATCTCTCCGACCTGAAGATACCGACACAGGCCAACGGTTACCTGATGGCGGAGTGGCATTGCTGCGCCTCCGGGCCGTCTAAGACCAATCCGAATAAACTTTGGACCACCGGGACGGAGTACGAGAAAAACCTGATCAGGCATAAGATCAAGATCGCTCTGGATTGGCAGAAGAAGACGGGGATTTACACGTGGGTTGGGGCGTGGATGCCAGGGAACTACAACAAAGGGAACAGCTACACCGTCCCGGAGCAGGTGAAGTTTGCCACGTTCATGTCCTGCCAGCTGGACGCAGCCCACATTCCGTTCGCCATCAACTCCGATACGAAATTCTACGACCGTGTGACGAACCGGTGGATTCCGGAAATGCTGCCAGTGATAGAAGCGGTGCTGCATCCCAAGTGCTCAGGGCAGTGAGGTTGGCACTTGAGCGACGAAGGAATCTTCGCCGGGGAAGTATCCGAGGCGGCGGTGCGGGGTTCCTGGATAGTCTCGTGTTTTAGCGTTCTCTTCAACTTTCCATAATCAGTCAATGTTGTAAGGACTTCTCCAAGCGATCCGATAAAACGCTAATCAGGTTGCCGATGGAAAGCCCTTTTGCTGCTCCGGCGAGGTTTGCTGGAGCCGGGCTGCTGAACAAAATGGCGACCGATATCCGCTCAGCCAGCCTGTACGCGCACGCCGCAGCGTGAGGGCCTCCCCCCGAACCGCCTGCCACGGCAAAGCGGCCCAGTTCCAGATGATCAGCCAGAGCCGCGACGTCGTCCGGCCAGTCGAGTAACGTGCGTTTGGGTTGCGGAGATAAACGCGAAATGTCAAATTCGGGGCATTGTGGCTTGGGTAGCTCGGGAGCGTGAAAAAATCTGGATTTGCGGGATCTCACCGCGCGCTGCTTTTCCCTTTTCTTCCTGTACCAAATTCCCAGTTGGATGCTTTGCTGGACGTGGTGGTTTGGCGCGACTCAATCTGAAGAAACGCGCTCCGGCAATTTCCCTTCCTCGGCGATCTTTCGCACCAGGGCCTGTACTTTCTGGTCGCGCCACCTGGTTTGCCGCTTGTAGAGCGGGTGCGGCACGAACGGCCTGTAAGCTTCTTCTGGCAGCAAGTTCCCCACGACCTCGATTTCGTCGATGTCGCCCTGGCCCAGCCCGGCGACGGAACAGTAGTGCAGGTATCCTACGTTTTCCGGCGGGAACCCCATCATCCACGATGTCAGGGAATCGGCGGCGAGGAAGTCCCGGCTGACCACGGCGAGCCGCCACGGTACCGGGTCGCCTTCGGTCGGCCCAGCACCCTCCATCGCTTCCCAGCCGTCTATGACGCTTACGTCTGGACGCAGGCCCTGAAACGCCATGGCAAACAGATTGAGGTTGATGACGGCGTGTCCCTGATGCATCAGCACTTTGTGGCTCTCGGTGAAATGCCGTGAAAGCCCCTGGTTCAGCGCTCTGTCCCTCAGCTCGTCCAGCAGGCGCACTTTCTTCAGCCGTTTCTTGATCGGGGCGAACCAGCGCTTTCTGCGGCCGTTGATCGGCATCCGGACGGTGCTTTTGTTCACGATGGAGCCCATGACCACGTTCTTCAAAGACGCGGTGACGATCACCGTATCGTGCACTTTTGGCGGCCCGACGCTTATCACGCAGTTGCTTTCCAGGGGCGTCATCGCAACGTGCAGCTTTTGTATCTCGAGCTTCCTGGTGAACGCCGTGAGCCCGGTAACCTGGTCGTCGTTCAGGTCCAGAAACGTAATTCCGCGGAATTCCTTCTTCAGCTCCAGATACCCAAAGTTCAGGAATCCTTCCCAGGTGTTGGAGTTGGCCGTGCCCTCGCCGATGAAAACGAGCGTGTCGGTATGGTCGCGGATGAACCGCAGAACGGCTCTGACCGCGTCCACATGCGTGGACGCAAGCTGGTTCGTGGTGGAAACGAAGTTTGGTTTGACCAGTATGAAGTTGCATGAAGACCAGTCGAAACCTTCCAGCGCCAACTCCAGCGCCATGGAGACGGTCTCGAGCCGGGTGGATCCCCGGGTGAGTGCTACTTCGGACATACGGAAGCTCCATTTCTGTCGGGTTGTACGGGTTCAGAGTGTATCACACGAGGGGCTATGGTGACAATTCGCCTGTTGCTGGCCTTCGTGCATCCGTGTGGGCGCGGCAGGCCGATTTACGCAGGCTTTTCCCCCAAGACGGTAACGTTTTCGGATTTGGAGACGATCACCTGGCCGGGATGCCCACCGGGCACGCTTCTGACGTGCTTGCGCCGGGTGTAGATCACGTCCACGGCCTTCTCACCCCGCGCTTTCGAGTAGTACGCAGCGAGCCTGGCAGCGTAACGGATCGTGTCCTCCGAAACCGGTTCCCCACCGGTGAGAATCACCACGTGAGCGCCTGGGACGTTCCTGGCGTGCAGCCAGATGTCCTTTGCCCCGGCGCGCCGGAACGTGATCTCCTCGTTCTGCCTGGCGTTCTTGCCCACGAGAATGGTGAACCCGTCCGGCGAGAGGAACTTCCGCGGACCTCCTGGCAGCGGGCGAGGTGCTTTCCTCCCTTCATGCACGAACCCCGCTTCCTGAAGCGACGCGAGCACCGCCTCGATTTCCTCCCGGTTTTGCGCCGCATCCAGGTCGTATTCCAGTTGAGAGAGGTACTCCAGGTCCATTTCCACCGCCTCCATCAGCGCTGGCACCGTTTCCGAGGCACGCCTGGCTTTCTTGTACCGTTTGATGTACTGCTGGGCGTTCTCCACCGGCGATAGCCGCGGGTCGAGCCGGAAGACCTCCCCAGTCTCCACTTTCAGCTCCTTCTGCCCCCTGGAAATCCTCCCGGCATAGGCCAGAATCCAGTCAGCAGCTTCCTTCCACTTTTGGGCGTCCTCGGCGTTTTCCACCTGCCTTCGGAGCGAATCCATCTGGCGCTGGAGCCGCTTTCTCACGGAAACGATCTTCTTCCGCACCGACTCCCGGGCCGCCGAATAGGGGTCGGACTGTCCCGCTGCTTTGACGACCGTTTCGATGGCTTCGCTCATGCTCCCCGCCGGGGCCGATTCGCCCAGGTGGTGGTACCGAAACGGGGTGTAGCCCCACGGTGCGCCATCACGAAGCAGCACGTGCGGCTCCCACAATTCTCGAGCCCACCGCTCCACGAACTTCGTCATGATCTTCAGGACGGTGCCTGCGTCGGAAGTCCTGCCCTCCGCATCTCCGGTTGCCCGGAAAGCGATTTCCTTAGCCAGGGGCACCGAAACGCCCCAGACGTTGGAGATGAGCGTGCGCCACAACGGCGCGTCCCCGGCATCTGAGAGCCAGGAGGAAAGCTCTTCCGCCGAAACGGACGAAATCGGCGTCTTGGGCGGGCGTGGGGGCAACGTGTATGTCCCGCCTGGTACGAGCTGCCTTTCGCGGCTCTGCTTTGCGCCGACCGTCTTGTGCAGCCCCAGAATCTTTTCCTTCTCGTCGAGCAGAATCAGGTTGCTGTACCTGCCCATCGTCTCCGCCACGAGCTCCACCGTTCCTTCCCCCGGATGCCGGAAGAGCAACCTCAGGACCCGTTCGAACGGCGGTTGGGTTACTGCGACGAGCCTGGCGCCAACGAGCTTTTTCTTCGAGATCAGCAGCAAAGGGGATGGCTCGGCGCCTCGCCGGAGCTTCTGCGAAAGCAAGTGCAATCTGGAATCCTGGGCCGAAAGCGAGATCAGCAGGTACCTGCGTCCGCCGTGGACGTACAGTTCCAGTTCGTAGCTTTCCTCCGACGTGCGGATGACCTCCTGAACCCTGGCGCCCTGAATGCTGCGGAGTTCTGTGGCTACCGCCGCCATCACCCACGCGTCGTAGAAATTCACCTGACGTTCTCCAGAACCCACTCGAACGCTTTCAAGTCGTAGGAGCCACGTACCCGTATCCGCTGTAGCTCGAACATGTGGGCCGAGTCCTGCGTTATCCCCTGGATTTCGGTGGTGCCGCCCCAGAATCCCGCCGATTCGAAGACCCTGGCGGCGAATCGGTCGTACTTCCCGCTGGGCCAGCATATGAACCTGGGTTCGATGCCCAAATGGTTCTCGATGGCCTCTTTGCTCCCGAGCGCCTGCCAGACCAGGTAGTCGTAAGAACGACGGCGCAGGTCGGCGTGGTTCCTGGAATGGGACTCGATCGCCATGCCAGCGTCGGCCATCTTCTTGAGCTCGTCCCATGTCATGTAGCCTCTGTACCTGCCGGTTACGAAATCGGTGATCACGAAGAACACGCCTTTGAAGCCGTACTTCTTCAAAACTGGAAACGCGTTCTGGTAATTGTCCAGGTACCCGTCGTCGAACGTGAGGACGATTGGCTTCGGCGGCAGCGGCTTCCCTTCCAGCAGGTAGAGCGCCAGCTCTTCCAGCGTGATGGTGTGATATCCGTGCGTTGCCAGGAAATGCATTTGTTCCTCGAACCGGCTCGGCCAGACGGATAGATCGCGCCTGATGCGGTTGGATCCCTTCGGCGGCACCGAGATGTAGTGGTACATCAGGATCGGCACTTTCGCCACCCGGTGCTTGCCGTCTGGATGGAGACGAAACGCTTTCGATTGCGGCGAAATCGGCGTTGGTGTCGGAGTCGGCGAAGGCGTTGGAGTGAAGGTCGGAGTCGCAGTGGGGCGATCCGTGGGCGTCGGGCTTGGCTTCGGGGTCGGCGTGACGGTGGCCGTGGGCGTAGGCGTTGGCGTTGGCGTAGCCGTTGCCGTATGCGGCAGCGGTGTGGTCGCCGTCGCTTCAGGCGATGGACTGAGCGCGACGGTCTTGGTCGCCTGGGTTGCGGGCTGCCTTGTCTCCGCCACCCTTACGGCGGAGTTGAGGGGGTGCTCCTGGCCGGAGGCCGATCCGGCGGCGGGGAACCATATCGCCACGGAGATGGCGGTGAGCACCGCGGCGAGGAATACCGACCACCAGAAAGCCAGCTCGGTTTCGATTTTCCCTTTCACCCGGTTTCCTCCGCTCCGCCCGCATCCCAGGCGAAATATCCGATTGCGAAAAGAGCCAGGATGAACCCGAGGTAGTTTTCGTTCATGAACCTGGAAACGTAGAAGAACCCGAAGAGCAGCAGCCCGAAATGCCACGACGCGTTGGCAAGGGTGTTGGATTTCCACTGCCGCCACAACAGCCACACGAGAAGCGGCAGCCCCACCAGCAGTTCGGGAACCCAGAATGGCCAGTAAGCCAGCTTGTCAGGCACCAGCCCCAGCGCAAGCACGAAATTCGAAGCCCCCCAGCCTGTGATCTGGTAGGGCACGCTGGAGGTCCCGGCCGACCACTTCCAGATGTCGTCCAGCATGGCGCCGAAGTCCCAGATCGCGTAAGGGAGCACCAGCGCCAGGAACACGACGATCGCGGGGACGCTGCGCAAGAGCAATTCCTTCCACCTGCGCACCGAAAGCTCTCCATCGGCCAGGAGCAGGAGTGCGAAGAACGGTGCCAGGTACCATGCCGTCGGCTTGCTGGCGCACGCAAGGCCGTAAGAGGCTGACGCAGCAAGCGCCCACGGCAACCCGTTCCCTTTTCGCCACTTCGTCCAGAGCCAGAACGCAAGCGCGATCCAGAAGAGCACGAAAAGATCGTTTTGCCCGAAAATCGTGTCCAGGCCCATGATCGGATTCAAGCCCAGGATCATGGTTAGCATCAGTTTGTCTTCGGCGGCGTCCGCCAGCGTAGGTGCTATGGCGATCAGGAGCAGGAACAGGGTCAGGTACAGCAGTCGCTCGTCGAACCATCCCCAAAAGTGCGTGGTTGCCAGGTAGAACGGCGCTGAGAGGACGAAAGTCCACGGCAGGTAAGGGTAGTGGTAGACGGCGGAATGGTACTTGATTCCCCAACTCGCCAGTGGAGTTTTCGTGTAATCCTCAACGTAGGGACTCCTACCGCGCAGGAACAGTTTGGTGGCTTCTTCCGTCTGGATAACTCCGCCGTCGTGGCAGTAGCTTGCCGGGCCGGATTGATGCCGGAGCATGATCAGCTTGCCGGTTGGTGCGACGATGGTCACGATGAGGATCAGCCACACCAGCGCGAGCCTTATCCCGAAAGTGCGGTTCACGTCTGTGCCTGTGGCCAGCACCAGGTACACGAGCGCGATGCCGAAAGCGATGGCAATCAGCATGAGACTTATCGGATCGGTGAGCCAGTCCGCCAGCAGCTTCATCCCTTTCGGCGATATGATGTGCCCGAGGAAAGGATGCCTCGCCACGTCCTGGTGCCGGTTCGGCAGAACCATGTCCGCCAGCGTGTCTATCCGCACCCTCGCCAGTAGCAGCAGGAACAGCAACAGGGCGTCTGCTGGCAGGCCTCGCTTACTCGTCATCCCCGTAAACCCTCCAGTAGGGGCGTTCTTCGTCGAACCCGCCGAACTGCTCCTCCGGCACCGCGAAGTAAACTCCATCGGCCTCGGCGGTCAGCGTTCCGTCCTCAAGGCGCACTTCCCCGTGGACTTCGTAAATCCTGCGCCGTTTCCTGGTGATCCAGGCCGTGATTCGCAGCGGGGTTTCGGTCGGCGTCGGCTTGTGGAATTTCAAAGTCATCTTCGCCGTCATCAGCCATATCTCGTTTCCGATGGCGGTACGACCCATGGCCTCGTCCAGGAGCGCCGTGACGATTCCGCCATGCGCCACCCCCGGATAGCCGTTGTACGCTTCGGGTATGGAGTAGTCGGAGATGACCCTTCCTTCGTCGTCTTCGTAGAAAAACGCTTTCAGCCCGACGGGATTCATCCTCCCGCAGACGAAGCAGTTCCTGGAACTTTTCTGCTTTTTCATCTGCCGTACCTCTGCTGCGATGGATTCACGCTTTAGGGCCTGCCGCGGCCAGTATGTAAGCGTCCGTGTGCAGGTACTTCGCGCTCACGGAGAGCACGTCGTCCACCGTGACGGCGTATACCCGCTCCGGGAACCTCTGAAGGTAATCCCAGCCCAGATCGTACCACGCCATATCCACCAGCGCGCGGGCTATGTTGGCGTTGGTCTCGAGCCGGAGAGGCATCGAGCCGACAATGTAATCCTGTGAGTCCTTCAGTTCCTCCTTCGATACCGGCTCCCTGCGGATGCGGTCTATTTCAGCAAGGATGCTCCCGACGGCTTTGTCCAGGTTGGCCGGGTTCACACCCGCTATCACCGTCCACGGGCTGGGTGCAGTGTTGGCTTTCACGGTGCTGTAGACGTAATATGCGAGCCCTTGCTGCTCTCGCACGCTCTCCCCCAGCCTTCCCATCATCCCGAACCGACCGAGGATGGTGTTTGCCACCACCACGGGGAAATAGTCGGGGCTCTTCCTGGTGATTGCGATGGTCCCGAGGACTATGTCCGTTTGCATCTTATCCGGGAGGAAGACCTTTTCCTGTTTGATTTCCGTCGGCGGCGATGCGCCCAGGCTGGGTTCCGGGCATGAACTGGCGCTCCCTTTCCAGCTACCCAGGGACTCCTCCAGCTCGTCGAAGATTTCGTCCGCGCTCACATCGCCCACCACGGCGATCACCCCGCCTTCCGGCGTGTAGCAGTTTCGGTAGAAATCCTCCACGTGCCCGACGTTCAGCTTTTCGATCGTCTCCCTGTATCCATCAGTAGGCCAACTGTAAGGGTGGTCTTCCGGATACGCCAGCCTGTCGAAAGTCATGTCTGCGACGCTGCCAGTGTCGGAATCCCGCTCTTGCAGTACGGTGAGAACCTGCCCTTTGAGCAACTCGAACTGATGCGGGGGAAAAGTCGGTTGGGTCAGGGACAGGGAGAGCATTTCCAATACGACGTTCCTGTCTTCCACCAGGGACATGGCGGAGAAGCCGGTGGTATGCCTGCCGCTAGAAAACGCCATGCTTGCGCCGATGCTTTCGATCTTCTCGTTGATCTCCTCGAACGTGTAGCGGGCGTTTCCTCGCTGGAGCATCTGCGCCGTCACCGCCGCTATCCCGGCTTGAGAGCGCTTTTCCCTCGCGTTCCCGCCCGGTATCAGCCCCTGGATGACCCAGGTTGGGGAATTGTGGTTCTCGAACACCACGGCGAGGATGCCGTTGCTCAGCTTCTTCCTCCGTATCGTCTCCGGCCCAGGATACGAAAAAGCCGCTTTGCTCATGCCTGACCTCCTTGGGGAACGTACCAACCGACGGTTCTGTTCCTTCGGGCGTAGTATTTAGTCGCCACGCGCATGATGTCTTCAGCGGTGACGGAAGAAAGCCTGTCCAGGAAACCTGCCAGCCACTCCTGATTGGCTGCTATCTCTGAGAACCCGAGCCAGAGCGCCTGATGGGTCACGCTTTCGCTGGCGTACACGAACTGCGCACGGGACTGCTTTATCGCTTTTTCCAGCTCGTCCCGCCCCACTGGTTCTTCTTGCAGCCTTTGGATCACCGCATCGAGGATCTTTTCGGCCTTCTCCAGCGATTGTCCCTGGCGGATGGTGATTTCGATGGATGCCAGGTACGGATCGACCGTGGCCGCGACCGAACTCCTGACTGCCGCTGCTATTCCGCTTGCCACCAATGCCTGGTAGAGCCTCGAGCTTCGGTTGCTGGTGGAACCGCCGAACGGAGGCAACCCTTTGGCTCCGCCCAGGATGGCGTCGGCCACCACCATTGGGAAGAAATCCGGATCGTTGGCTTTGGGGGCGTGGTAGAGCGCCAGGAGGTACGCCGTTTCTTCGTTCCCTTCCACCACCACCCGCTTCTCGCCCCGCTGCGGCGGCTCGGTCAGGTGCAACGAAGGTGGCTCGGGGCCTTTCGGGATGCTTCCGAAATAATCGTTTACCTTCCGGAGCATCTCTTCGGAATTGAAATCCCCGACGGCTGCCACGACGGCGTTGTTAGGGGTGTAGAAAGTCCTGTAGTGGCGGTACAGGTCCTCCCTTCCCATCCTCAACAGGTCTTCCCGGTACCCGATGACCATCTGTCGGTAGGGATGAATCCTGAACGCCACCGCAGAGGTCTCCTGGTAGAGCTGGTACTCGGGCTCGTTCTCGTTTCCCTCCATCTCCGAAATGATGACTCCGCGCTCGGTTTCGGTCTCCTGCGGGTCGAAAAGGGCATTGACCATCCTGTCAGATTCGATCTCAAGGGCGAGTTCGATATGCTCCGAAGGCAAGGTCTCGTAGTAGGTGGTCCAGTCGACCCACGTCATTCCGTTGTAGACGCCTCCGTGCTTGGAGACGGCTTTGTCCATTGCTCCCCGGGGAAATTTGGCGGAGCCTTTGAAGAGCATGTGCTCGACCCAGTGGGATATGCCGGTGTTCCCAGGAACCTCGTTCCTGCTCCCGACTCGATACCACACCCAGAAGCTGGCGACGGGTGCTGCGTGTTGTTCCTTGAGCAACACAGTCAGTCCGTTGTCCAGCGTTTCCTTCCTGACTTCAGAATCTCCCACTTGCACCTCCTTGGAAGGGTAGATGAAATCGTGCATTACAGTTTACCTCAATCTATTCGATTTTGACCAACAGCGGCGGTAGGCTTTGGGCGTGAGAGCACGAGCAACGGGGGGTTGTGGGGCATCCCCTTTTGAATCGCAATCGGTATTGTTCGAAGGCCTGAAGGACCGTTCGGAAGTGCATGGCGAGTTTTGGGACATGCCAATGAGGCGGTTGTGCAAACGCGAGCTTTGTTCGAAGAAGAGTACCCAGTACCCGACGTCGCTCCGATAAATTTGCGAGGAAGCCTGGATTTTCTCCGAATTTCGTGGCAAAACCCCTTGACATTTGAAAAGTTTTCGCGTATAATAGAATTGAGAATAGAAAGGCACGTGAGTATCTTCGAGCACAAATTCAACACGTTGAATTTGTGCTTTTTTGTTATGCTCCTCAAAATACGCCGCAATTTTGGAGTCAAAGTGCGGCGTATTTCGTGTTTTTCCCCGGTTGTGAGGTAAAGGCTCGGCATGTGTAAGCCCTTTGGTGATGTCGTATAACTGCATCGGGAGGTTAGAACATGACTTACGATCTAATAAAAATGAAAACTATTTTTCAGACGATGCCGTACTGCAGAATGACAAGGGGGCCGACTTGGCCGGGTGTGCGTTGGTCTTGGCGCTTGTGACCATCTTTGGTAAGGCCTTCTTATAGGCGCCTTGGTAATGGAATTTGTGGCATGGTGAAAGTAGTAGAGGTTTGTCTCTGCTATTGTACTAAAAACCAATATAAATTTAAGAGGAGGTGGAAAAATGACTGACAAGCTGTTGAAAACCTACCTGAAAGCGATGCTTTACCTACAGGATGACGAGGGGGCTGACTTGGCCGAGTATGCGTTGATCCTGGCGCTGGTGGCTATTGTGGCAGTGGCTTCTCTCCAGGCTCTTGGCCAGAACATCTCAACGATTCTGAGCAACGTTGCAGACAACCTGTAATCCGGTGCTGCAGTAGCCGTCGTGAGGCTACATCAAGACCATGGTTGGGTTGGGAAAGTTTCGACGAAAACTCTCATTGAACGAAGGAGCAGAGCTGCTCGAGGCGGCGCTGGCATTGCCCATACTTCTTCTGGTCATGCTGGCCGTCGTCAATCTCGGCATGGTGGTCTTTGCGAGCCAGATGGCTGAGGAAGCCGCCAGATACGGGGTAAGGGCAGGGGCAGTCGCCGAATCCAACCAAGCGGCCGCGGCCGCTTCGGCAGCTCTTTCCTTCGCAACCACCACTTTCCCGATTGGCGCCCCTTCGGTAACTGTTCTGTCTCCGGGGGGCGCCATAGGCAGTACTTTGAGGATCAGAGTGACTTATCGTGTCCCCAATTATCTCAGGGGATTTGCAGCGCTTTTCCCGGGGATTCCGTCCCGTGAGTTTGTGGTTTCAGGAGAAGCCGCCATGAGGCAGGAGGGGTGGCTACGTTGAGGCGCGGGACAAACCTTTTACTCGCAATATTCAGCGAAGATCGTGGTGCCTCTCTTCTGACATTCGCCGCTTTTGCGGCGTTTGTCTTGATACCAATTTTCGGGCTTGCCGTTGAGATGGGGCGGGTATCGATGGTGAGAGGCAAGCTACAAGATGCTGCCGACGCTGCTGCTCTTGCGGCTGCCCGTGAAGTTGACGTATCTGCTTGGAGGGAAAAGGGAAAGATCGTATTTCTTCCTTCGGCATATTCGGAAGCAAACGCCTATGTTTATCAGAACCTTAGCGATCTGGCTGGTAAGGGAATCAGGATCCGTCGCGTGAGGGTATCGCTGAACAGTAGGAGAGGCTTGGTTACCGTCACCTGTCGTGCCAGGGTATCGGGCATCCTACCTTTGGGTATGAGTATGACCTTAGTAGGAAGAGGCAGTGCACAGGTGACCTGGCTATACAAGTAGGGGGAGTGGAAATGAGGGGAGGCAAGATCCCGACCTACATAGGCATCGGCCTCTTGGTTTCCATGGCGATATACGCCTGGACGGTGCTCGGCAGTGCACCTCGGACGGTGCCGAGCCGAACGGTGTTGCCGCCCACTCCAACGGACACACCTGCGCCGTGGTGGTATTTTGCTACCCCGATGATGGCAACGAATACCCCCGAGCCCACGCCTAAGGAAGAGGTGGAGACGAATTCCCTCCACGTCACTCCCTACCTCATAAAAAGTCCCCCTGCTTTTCGGACGCCAACGCCTCCGGTGATCAGTATAGTGCCACCGTCTACTGCCGTCTCCACTCTGGTGTCAACCCAAGTGTCAGTGTCGCCGACTACCACCCCGACGGTTAAGGCTGGTGGGGTTACAGAAGACATGGTAAAAGCGACGGTCACACCGACGTCCACACCGACGTCCACGCCTACAGACACGCCGACGCCCGTACCTACGAGCACACCTACTGCTGCGGCCAGGCCAACTCCTTTCCTGCCGGTAATCACAAAGATTTTCGGTCCGGTGGTAGCGCACGGCTCTGTGAACACGAGCGTCCTTAGACTCAGGTATGGTCCAAGCTCGACAAATGATACCGTTGTGTTCCTATTTAGCGGTACGTTGCTGGATATTTTCGGAAAGAGTCCCGACGGAAATTGGCTTGGCGTGAGGGTGAGCGGCGCCAATCTTTATGGTTGGGTTTACGCCAGATACATTAGAATCGACAAGTGGGAAACGGGTGACGAGAAATGAGTAGAGGCAGGTTTGCCCTCGTTGTGCTTGCAGTTGCACTGACTGTAGTTATAGTATCGGTTGGCGTCTCGCCGTTGGAATCGAGCGGCGGAGCTTCGCCTCCGGTCCAGGCCATACTGCAACCACTTGGCGGGATAGCAAGTGCCACCATTACCTTCAACCCAAGGATCGCCCATCCCGTCGTTGTGGGGCAGGACCCGGACAGAAGGGGGGCTGATATCTACGTTACGGCGATTTCCTGTCCTGAGCAGTACACCTTTTGGGAGATCGAATTCATTCGGGTGTTTTGTTGCGGCGGGTGGATCGTGGTCCCGGTACTCCGGGAAAACACAATCTCCGTCCCAGATCCAATCGACCTTCGCCCTGGCAGGTGGTCTTTCGAGGCGCATCTGACCAGCAAGAGTCGCCAGTGGATCAAGGGAGAGCTTAATCGGAGGCATCCCGGGGCCAGGATCGTACATCCAGATTGGGACCTTACCAGGACAAGGCATTTCCGCATAGTTCAAAGTGGGTACATGATGAATATGTGCTACAAGGTTGTCATGGAGGCGACCAAGGTACCATTTGTCGATCCGGGAGTGTACAGGGTAGAAGCCTCTTTTGTCACCACGGGTACTCATTTCAGGCCGCCACCTGGGCACATAGTGATTATCCCGCCGCCTAGGCTTTTCACTCCGCCGAAGCACTTTGGCGATGTCAAACGTCTTCGGGTGTGGATGCTGGACGAATCGTTAGTTAGGTGACATATCAGTTCCATTGAGGAGGAGGCGGCTGTGTCCATCAAGAACATGTTAATAGTGCTGGGAGTGCCGATCATCGTTTTCTTCCTTGTGCTTGGGTTCCTCAATAGCCTCAAGAACACGGAACCTGTGGTGGTGGCGGTTTCCCATATCGAGGCCAACACTATCATAAAGCCGTCAATGGTCACCGTGCGTCAGGTGCCGAAAGCAGCAGTGTTGAGTGGTGCTTTTAAAGATACCAAAGACGTGGTCGGCGAGGTCGTGACGATCCCCAGAGTACCTGGGGATCAGATCACTAAGGCGATGGTAGGAGAGGGGGGCTTGAACGTCCTGGCTGCCGGGCTTAAGCCGGACCACAGGATAGTTGCGATTTCTGTGGACAAAGCGACAGGTTTGAATGGGATGCTCCACGAAGGGGATAGAGTGAGTGTAATTGGTATCATAGATCCGCAGGCCATCCAGATGGCCGGAGGAGCTGCGACTGGGTCGGTGTCTTCACCGGCTGCGATGTTCATAGCTTCCGGCATCACCGTTGCGTTCGTTCCGAAGAGTTTTAGATACGTGGAGCAGACCAAGGGGGGCATAGGCGGAGCTGCGGCTTCCCTGATTGGCGAGAAAGGAGTGATTCTGCTGAACGTTCCTGTAAAGCCTTTTCCGCTTGCTCCTGGTGGTCCGGAGGTCTCACTGCCCGAACTCCTCGCCCTTGTGAACAAGTACGGAACTTTGCAGCTTGCTTTGGACCCTTTGCACGCAGACTACTCTCAGCCGCCTGTAGGGGTGGAGCTGTTCAGGGTGTATGACTACATTCACAAGAACGCTCCCATTCTCGTAAATCAGCATGTTCCAGGTACTCCTGCTTCCAACCGAGGAGGCTCCAAATGACCTCTCGCAACGCTCCAATCCGGGTTTTACTGGCCGCTAATCCCCAGGAACTAACTAATCTGTTCGGGGCGATCTCCAGTTACCAGACGTTGCAGGTGGTTGGTCTGGAGACCTCTCACGAAAGATTGTTGGAGGCGGCTGAGCGTACTTCTCCAGAGGTAGCGGTTGTGGATGCACCGATAATGGTTGGAATCGATACATCAGCTATCAAGGAGCTCCTGGAAAGGCTCGGCGTACCGGTAATTCTGCTTTACCCGATAGAGTTTCGGTGGATCAAAGATGCCCTCAAAGACGTGAAGAACGTGGTCGAGTACTTCCGTAAACCAGTGGATCTGTCGAAGTTGGTGGAGAAAACGTTCGAGGTGGGTACATCGGAGCGTATACTGCGTAGGGACAAAGCCTCGAGCCCGCTCGACCTTGTGGAAAGAGACCAAGAAGGGTTTACCGTTGCCTCGTTTGGGGTCAAAATCATCGCAATGACGTCCGCAAAGGTGGGTGTGGGGAACTCTACGGTGGTTTCGAACCTGGCGGCAGCACTGGCCGAGAGAAAGCTTAACACGCTCGTCGTAAGCTTCGAGACCCCGGACGACTTGGCGGTGTATTTCGATCTGAACCGGGAACCAAACATAGCCGAATATTTCGCGTCCCTTACTCGGGAGGGCTTCGAGGCTAGCATTCAGAGGCCTAGTGGATTTGAGACTTTGGATGTGGTGCTGTCTCCGAATGATAGAGAATTTGCGGATGGCATCGTCTCCGACAGACCTGACGTGGTCGGTTCCCTTATTATGGAGGCACTCGACAGAACCCCGCCCTACGATGCTATCCTCATGGACTTGCCTTCGCTCTACGGTTGGAACGTTTGGGCGCTGTTTTCGGC
>JALWAP010000018.1 GCA_027016315.1 Anaerolineae bacterium
TGTCTCTTGTGCGCAGGGACGCTATGCGTCATTCTGAGCCGAGGCAGTAGAGCTCAGCGCTGCTGAGCTCGATGCCGAGGCGAAGAATCTTGCAACGCTCTGGATAAGCCAGGGGCGTTCGGCAAAAGAGTGTTCAAGATTCTTCGTCGCTGACGCTACTGATGACAGGTTCGGTAGGGGCGCAGCGTGCTGCGCCCCCCGCCGGACGAAAACGGTTGCTCAGAGTGACGAGGGGTCGCGCTTTCCATGGGTAAGCGAAGGCACTCCCTTCGTTCACCCATTACCAAACTGAAGTACGCCTGACAATCCAGTAGTAGCCATAAGTTCCATCCCTTTGGCCCGCCCAGGCTGGAACTACGGCATGATTCGCTGTGCGTTTTGTGGGGTGAGCTGTTAGCTCGCCCTGGCATGACATACTCGAACCAGCACCGCCGAGACGCGGGGGGCGAGGCTTGTTCTCGCCCACTACAACAAAGGGCGGCCTGCGAAAGGCCGCCCCGTTCCCAAATCATGCTCGCAGTTCCGCTCCCAGCTTCCGCTGGAGCCTGTCTATGATTTTCTTCCGCGTCTTCGCCACGTCCTTGTCCGAAAGCGTCTTGCTGAAATCCTGGTACGTCAGGGAGAACGCCAGGCTCACCTTCCCTGGCGGAATCGGCTTGCCGGTGTATACGTCGAACAGCCGCACATCCTGAAGCAGCCGCCCGCCGCCCCTCCGAATCTCCTCCGCCACCCGCGCCGCCGGGATGTCTGCATCCACCACCACGGCCAGGTCTTCCTTCACCGCGGGGAACTGGGAAATCGGCTTCAACTCCGTGGGATGCGTCGCAGCTTCCGCCAGCGGCACCAAATCCAGTTCGGCGACGACCACACGCTGCGCCGGAAGGTCGAACGCCTCTCGCACCAGCGGATGCACTTCGCCCAGGACGCCCAGCCGCTCCCTGCCGCGGAAAATCTCCGCGGCGCGCCCCGGATGGAACACGGGGTTCGACAGCGGCTCGAACCGAACCTCGTCGGCGATGCCCAGGCGGTCGAAGAGCGCTTCCAGCACGCCTTTCAGGGCGAAGAAGTCCGCTTCTTTCACGTCCTTCTCCTGCCACCACGACTCCCGAACCGGGCCGAGCATCCCCAGCGATAAGAGCCTGGGTTCCCGCGGCAGCTTCTCACCTTCCACGGGCCAGTACGCCCGACCGACCTCGAACATCGCCAGGCGGTCGGCGAACCGAAGATTGTACGCCAGCGTGATCAACATGCTGGGGATCAGCGTCGAGCGCATGGTATCGTGCTCACGGCTCAGGGGGTTCGCCAGGCGCACGCACGCCTCCGGCGGCAGAATCGCCGGAATCTCGTAGCGGCCATCGGGGCGAACCTCCGTGTAGCCTTCACCATCCGTGGCGGCCAGCAGCTTCGCGTTGGTCTCAGAGCCGATGAGCGGGTAGGTGATGATTTCCTGCAGCCCAGCGCCCACCAGGATGTCCCGGATGGCTTCCTCGCCTTCGAGCTGGAAATTGCGGCGCTGGGGCGGAAGTTCGTCGGACATCAGCGTCTCCGGAATCTTGTCGTAACCGATGACGCGGGCGACTTCCTCCACCACGTCCGCCGGAATCTCCACGTCCCGGCGATACCACGGCGCGGACACTTTCAGCGTCTCGCCGTCCCGATCAATGGCGAATTCCAGCCGCTCCAGGCTCGCGGCCACATCGTCGGTGGTCATGGACGTGCCCAGGAGCCGGTTTACCTCGGCGGCGGTGATGGTCACCACCGGCTGCACCTGCTTCACCGGGTAGGCGTCCACCATGCCGGGGGCAACGTCGCCCTGGGCTAGTTCGGACATGAGAGATGCGGCACGTCGGGCGCCCCGGTGGTTCAGTTCCGGCGGCACGACCCTGGCGAACCGGTACGAAGCCTCGCTGGGAAGCTTGAGCCTGGTGCTGGTGCGCCGGATGCTGATGGGATCGAAGGACGCGGACTCCAGCAGGATGTTGACGGTGTTCTCGTCGATCTCCGTCTCCTCGCCCCCCATGACCCCGGCGATGGCGATGGGGCCTTTCTCATCGGTAATGAGCAGGTCGTCACGGGTGAAAGTGCGATCCACGCCGTCCAGAGTGCGCATCCGCTCGCCTTCCCTGGCCCGCCGGACGATGATGTGCGGCGTGCCGCCATCGGCGCGGGCGGCCAGCTTGTCGTAATCGAAAGCGTGGAGCGGCTGCCCCCACTCCAGCATCACGTAGTTGGTGATGTCCACGATGTTGTTGATTGGGCGCATCCCGGCCCTGCGGAGCCGCTGCTGCATCCAGAACGGCGACGGCCTCGTCTCGACGCCCCGGATGATCATGGCGGTGTACCGGTTGCAGAGGTCGGGGTCTTCGATGTCCACTTTCGCCATCTCCACGGCGGCCGGGGGCGATCCTTGCGGGATGATGCTCTCCGGCACGCGATAGGTGGTGCCGGTGAGGGCTGCCACCTCCCTGGCGACGCCGATCATGGAGAGGCATCGTCCCAGGTTCGGCGTCAGGTCTATCTCGAAGATGGTGTCGCCCAGGTAGTCCACCAGCGGCGTGCCCACGGGCGCGTCGTCGGGCAGGATGATGATGCCGGTGTGCTCGTCGGAAAGCCCCAGTTCTTTCTCCGAAAGCACCATCCCCTCGGAGAGGATGCCGCGGATTTTGCTGGGCTTGAGGACGGCCTCCCGGTACTTCTCGCTGTAACCGTCGATGAGGCGTGCGCCCACCAGCGCAAACGCCACTTTCGGCCCTTTGTCGCCCAGTTCCTTGCCCTTGTACGGGTAGAGGTTGGGCGCGCCGGTGACCACCCGCAGCGGCTTGTCGCCGCCGTAGTCCACCGTTGCCAGCACGAGGCGGTCGGCGTTGGGGTGAGGCTCGACCTTGAGGACTTGCCCCACGAAGACCTTGTCACGCGCCCACATCTTGCCGATCTCCTCGACGCCGGTCACTTCCAGCCCAGCCAGCGTGAGCCGTTCTTTCAGTTCCGCCACCGAGACGGTGATGTCAACGTATTCTTTGAGCCATGAAAGCGGTACCCGCATGATACCTCCTCATAATTGCTGTTCGCCCGACGCAGAGACGCCAAGACGCGGAGATTTTATGAGCTTAGAAGTGAGTGCTATCCTTTTTGCTCTGCGCCTTCGCGTCTTTGCGTCAGTTGGATTCCAGGATTGCCCCTTAATCGAACTCGAATTTCATCTGGTGCCTCACTGTGAAGAGCCGTTTCTCAGCCAGTTTCACGTACTCCTCGTCGATCTCGTACCCTACGTATTTCCGGCCCGACTCCAGTGCAGCGATGGCTGTCGTCCCGCTGCCCATGAACGGGTCGAGGACGATGTCGCCGGTGAAGGAGAACAACTGTATCAGCCTGTACGGCAGTTCTACCGGGAACGGGGCCGGGTGTCCCACTTTCCTCGCCGATTCCGGATTGAACCGCCACACGGATTTCGTCCACTCCATGAACTGCTCTCTGGTGATGGTGTCGGCCTTGCCTTCGGCTTTCTTCCGGGTGAACGAGCCTTTGGAGAAGACCAGGATGTACTCGTGCACGTCCCGCAGCACCGGGTTCGAGGCCGATTTCCAGCTTCCCCACGCCATGGAGACGCCCGCTCCGGCGCCTTTGTCCCAGATGATCTCGCCCCGCATCAGGAAGCCGATGTCGAGCATCATCCGAGAGACGAAATCGGACAGCGGGATGTACGGCTTGCGCCCCAGGTTGGCGACGTTGACGCACGCCCGGCCGCCGTACACCAGCACCCGGTACACCTCGGAGAACACCCGTCGCAGCATCTCCAGGTACTCCGTCAGCGACAGGTCACGGTCGTATTCTTTCGTCACGTTGTACGGCGGTGACGTTATCATCAGGTGGACGGAGTTGTCCGGGATTTCCGCCATCGCCTCCGAACTGCCCAGGACGATGGTGTTTTCCAGTTCCGCGGGGAAGGGGTTGTCCGGCACGGGAGCCGCTTCCTCTCCCGCCATTTCGGCGTACAGCCGCGAGCCGTAGTAGGCGGACGAATCGTGGCTTATCCGGCTCGTGGTGCCAAATTTGCTGGTGGACGACCCTCTGGCCATGTCGGTCTCTCCCGCCCGAAGGCTACATCTGGCTCAGGAACCGCACGTCGTTGCTGAAGTAGAACCGGATGTCGTCGATGCGGTGCTTCAGCATGTGGATTCGCTCCGGGCCCATGCCGAATGCGAAGCCGGAGTAGACCTCCGGGTCGTAGCCGCCGTTCTTCAGCACCACGGGGTGCACCATCCCCGCGCCCATGATTTCGAGCCAGCCGGTGTACTTGCAGACCCGGCATCCCTTGCCGCCGCAGAGGATGCAGTCCATGTCCACCTCGACTCCCGGCTCCACGAACGGGAAGTAGCTGTTCCGGAACCGGAGTTTCCGGCCCGGCCCGAACATCTGCCGGACGAAATTGACGATGGTGCCTTTGAGGTCGGCCATGGTGATGTTCTTGCCCACCACCAGCCCTTCCACCTGGTGGAACATGAACTCGGAGCGGGCGGTGACCTGCTCGTACCGGAAGCATTTGCCCGGCAGGACGACCCGTATCGGCTCCGGAGCGAACTCCCGCATCACCCGAATCTGCCCCGGCGACGTATGGGTGCGCAGCAGGACGCCCGGATCGGTGGTGTAGAACGTGTCCTGCATAGCCCTGGCCGGGTGGTGGGGCGGGATGTTCAGGAGCTGGAAGTTGTACTCGTCCGTCTCCACGTCCGGCGCGTCGTAGACTTGGAAACCCATGTGGGCGAAGATGTCCACGATTTCCCGCAGTGTCTGGGTGCTGGGATGCAGCCTGCCAATCTCCTGCGGACGGCCGGGCAGGGTCACGTCCACCGCCTCGCTGGCGATGGCTTTCTGGAGCTCCGCCTGCTTCACTTCCTCCAGCCGGGCTTTGTACGCGCCTTCCAGCCGGACTTTGGCTTCGTTGGCGGCTTTGCCCACCGCCGGGCGCTCCTCCTTGGGCAGCGTGCCAAGCCCCCGGAGCACCTGGGTGAAAGCGCCCTTCCGCCCCAGGTATCGGGTGCGCCACAAGTCCAGTTCGCTCTCGGTGGAAGCCTGCGCCAGTTCCTCCAGTGCTTTCCGTTCGATCTCCTTGATTTCGTCCAGCATGATGAGAACCTCCGAGTTCCGCCGGCGATTCGCTGATTCGCCTATTTGTTGATTCCTAACCTGGACAAGCCAAGGTCAAAAACCCAACGCAAAGACGCAAAGCAGCAAAGCCGCCTCAAAATAGCCTAACTATCGCTCAGGACAGTGTAGGTTTCTCAATCTGTCTATTTTAGTTTTGCTTTGCGCCTTAAGTTTCTTAGCGTCTCCGCGTTGAAGCCCTGGCTGGTGTACCAGAATCCCATCGGCAAAGCGCGAAAATGAAACCTGCGGTTTGTCCCCGCAGGCGGAATACTTCCTTGAAAGGTACTGGCGAATTGTACAATGCCGGGAACGTCTTGGCAAACTTTTCGCGGTGCGCTGGTGATTGCAAGGAGCTGAGCGTGTCAGGAGCCTTCCTGTCCTCTACGAAAAAGTCAATCCCTGCCGATAGTCGACAGGGATTGAGGACGACAACCGCCTTTCTCTGCACGCTTTTACTGTCCGTGATACTTGAAGGAGAGCTTGACTTTCGTCCTGTATCTGACGATCTTGCCGTCTTCGATCTGGGCATCCATCGCCACGACTTCTGCTATCCGCAGGTCTTTCAGGCTGTGGGACGCCATCTCGATGGCTGCCTGCGCAGCCTTTTCCCAGGATTCTTCGCTGGTTCCGACGAGTTCGATGACTTTGTACACGCTTTCCGACATGGTGACATCCTTTCCCCTGAAAGGGGATATCCGCTCGGCGGTTGTCGGTGTATCCGGTGAGTGCGGTGACGAGAGTGGAGAACATTTGCTTTGTCCTTCCATTAGCAAGTATACCACGGCTTCCGACTCTATTCCAGCTACTGGCATCCCGGGTGTCTCTTGTCCCTTTGACATGAGCGTGCCTGGGTGGTATGATGCTAAATAGCAGGTGTGCGACGGAGCACACGAGCCAAGCACGGGGATACCGTGCTTTAAATTTGCTTCAAGGGCTTGACAAGGGGGTTGAACATGGTAAAAGTGCTTCCGGTTCCCGGGCCGAATGCCCGAAAGTATGTAGAAATGGACTCCCGCTACATTTCTCCTTCCTACACCCGATCTTACCCATTCGTGATGTCCCATGGGAAAGGTGCGGAGGTCTGGGACGTTGATGGAAATCGTTTCATAGATTTCAATGCCGGCATAGCCGTGGTTGCCACCGGTCATAGCCATCCCGAGGTCGTGAAGGCGATTCAGGAGCAGGCAGAGAAGTTCATCCACATGGCCGGGACGGATTTCTACTATCCTCAGGAAATAGAGCTTGCGAAAAAGCTGAACGAAATTCGACCGATGAAAGAGGAAGTCAAGGTCTTCCTCACGAACTCTGGCACAGAGTCGGTCGAATCTGCGATAAAGCTGGCGAGGTACGTCACCGGCAGACCGAGGTTCATCGCGTTTCTCGGTGGTTTTCATGGCAGGACGATGGGCTCGCTGGCGTTTACCGCATCGAAGGCGGTTCAGAGGGCGCGATTCTTCCCGATGATGCCCGGTGTCGTCCATGTGCCGTTCCCCAATCCGTACCGGCCTTTGCTGCGCGGCGAAGATCAGGGCGAGGCAGTGCTCGATTACATCGAGAACGTGATCTTCAAGACCGTAGCGCCTCCGGAGGAAGTGGCAGCGTTCCTCCTGGAGCCGATCCAGGGCGAAGGCGGGTACGTGGTACCGCCGGAGAGTTTCTTCCCCGGCCTCAGAAAGCTTGCGGATAAGCACGGCATCTTGATAATCGTGGACGAAGTGCAGAGCGGGATGGGGCGCACTGGCAAGATGTATGCCATCGAGCATACCGGTATCGAGCCGGACATCTACACCATGGCGAAGGGGATCGCTTCCGGCATGCCGCTGGGAGCGATGGCGGCAAGGAAATCGCTGATGACATGGGTGCCCGGTGCCCACGGGAACACTTTCGGTGGAAATCCGCTTTCCTGTGTGGCTTCTCTGAAGACGATCGAGCTGCTCCAGAACGGGTACATGGAGAACGCTCGGGTCATGGGGGAGTATCTGATGGGCAAGTTAAAGGAAATGCAGCGGAACCACCCAAGCATCGGCGATGTGCGAGGAAGGGGGCTGATGGTGGGCGTCGAGCTGGTGCTCGATCGGGAAACGAAAGAGCCCGCCCACGACCTGAGGGACAAGGTAGTTGACGAGGCGTTCAAGAGGGGACTTTTGCTCCTGGGCTGCGGAACGAGCACTATACGGATCAGCCCGGCGCTCAACATAACCAGGGAGATCGTCGACGAAGCATTGGAAATCCTCGACGTGGCTCTCGGGGAGGCAGAGAAAGCGTACCTGTAAAGCCTTCGAGACTCGATGCGATGTGTAGGCGCAGGGAAGAGAGGTCTCCCTGCGCCTGTTCGTTGGCGTTGCCTTTCGATTGTGGAGGTCGATATGTACGATTACGAAAACCGCGTGACGAGGTTGCGGTGGTCGCTTCAGGAACGGCGCCTGGACGGACTTTTGGTCACGGAGCCGCGCAACATTCGGTACCTGACCGGGTTCACCGGGGGAGAAGCATGGGTTGCTGTGACGCCGCACTCGGTCTGCCTTGCTACCGATTCCAGGTATTTCGAGCAGGTCGAGCGGGAAGCTCCGCAAGTGGAGCTCGTGAAGCTGCGTGGTAACTATCGAGAGAGCCTTTTGAAATTTCTCGCCGGGATCGAGGGCGAAAGGATCGGCTTCGAGGCGGAGCACGTGACTGTCAGGACTTTCCAAAACATGCTGCAGAAGATCGGGAGCAAGACGTGGGAGCCTACCGAAGGTCTCATCCTTGGCCTCAGGGCTGTGAAGGACGCCGAGGAGTTGAAGGCAATTGGTGAAGCGATCAGGGTCGCGGAGGACGCATTCAAAGCGGCGATCCCGCAGGTTCGTCCAGGAAAGACCACGGAAAAAGAGCTTGCGTGGTGGCTCGAGAAAGAGATGAGGGAGCGAGGAGCCGAAAAGCTCGCTTTCGATACCATAGTTGGGGTCGGGCCGAACGGCGCTATGGCTCACGCGATTCCCGGAGATACGGTGGTAGCGCCCGGAGTCCCGGTCGTGATCGATATGGGTGCACAGGTGAAAGGGTACTGCTCCGATTTCACCAGGACTGTCTGCTGGGGTCGTCCGGAGGATCCGGACAGGTTCTGGGAGGTGTACAACACGGTCCTGCGTGCTCAGCAAAACGCCATCGTCAACCTCAAGGCCGGGGTGAACGGGAAAGAAGGGGACCGTTTTGCCAGGAGCATTATCGAGGAGGCCGGGTATGGCGAGGCGTTTGGGCATTCCCTCGGGCATGGTGTCGGGTTGCAGGTGCACGAACTGCCGCTGTTGAGCGCCTGGGCGGAGGATTCCGTCCTGAAGCCCAACATGGTGGTCACGGTCGAGCCGGGGATATACCTGAAAGGGTGGGGCGGCGTCAGAATCGAGGATATGGTAGTAGTGACAGATGCGGGCGTCGACGTAATGACATCCTTGCCCAAGGAGAACCCCATCCTTTGAGCTTGGGAGTGAGGGGACCCTGCTTCCCTGCCTATCGGCACGATAGGCAGGGAAGAGCGTTTGGATCGTTTTCCCGGTTTGATCGCCAGCGCAGGGTCGGGAATCCGTCCCTGCGCTGGGCTTTGGGCTACTTCTTTGGTATCAGCTTCAAGCGCGCTTTGGCGTGGGCATCCACATCCTTCCGCGTCCAGAGGAGAGGGATGTTCTTCCCTTTCTGCCACAGCGGGATCATGTCGTCGTAGTGCTTGTTGTATGGATGTCCGCTTTCGCCTGTGGTGTGCACCAGCAGCGAGTTCGAAAGGTCGCTCAGGTCGATTATCATCCGCATGGATGGTATCCACACCACTTTGAACGAATCCTTGGCCATGTTGTAGGACGTGGCGTCCACCAGGTCCGTCGAACCGCCCACCGGCACCGGCCCGCGGTTGAAGATCATTTCGATCGGTGCAACGCCCGACTTCCCCAGCGACTGATTCCGGAATGTGGCGGTGTGGAGCTTGCCCCACTTCCATTTGTCCATGGACTTGCCCATCTTCTTCTGGCACCATTTGTAGGCTTCCCGGAACGACTTGGCGAGTATCTCGTCCCTGGTCTCTACCGGGTCGGTGTCCACATCGTCCCACCAAGGGTTGTTCGGATCCTTTAGGATTTCCCGGACGATGATCTTGGTTCTATCACCACCATAAGGCCACATTTCCTTGGGTAGCTCGTCCCGGAAGGTATTGGAGACCAGCCGCCACCAGAAGACTTCGTACAGCGCTGCTTCCGGGCTATCGGCGGTTTCCTGGAGATTCCACGAAGCAAGTCGCTGCTTTGCCTTCTCCAGCTCTGGGTCGTCGAAGGTCAGTTTTTCCAGGTAGGGCAGGATTTCAGCCGCCGATTCGTTTTTGGCGTCCATCTGCATCTGCTGGATGTAGTCCCTGGAGATCTTTTTCTTCGCTTCGATCATCTCGACGATCCGTTTGGCCCGGTATCCGTAGTCCCAATCTTTGGTCAGGAGGTACTTGTACCCAGGCCCGACTACGGCGTTGTTCGCTGTAACGATGTAACCTTTCTTCGGATTGAAGACGTGCGGCAGCTCCTCAAATGGAATGTATCCTTTCCATTCGTATTCGTCGGTCCAGCCCGGAACCGGAACCGTGCCATCGCCTTTGGCCCGAATGGGAACTTTGCCTGGCATCTGGTAGCCTATGTTGCCGTCCACATCGGCGTAGACGAAGTTTTGGGACGGAGCATCCCATTTCTTCAGTGCCTGCCGGAACTGATCCCAGTTCTGCGCCCGGTCGATCTCCAGCACCGAATCCAATGCACGGTTGGCACTCGATGCTGTCCATCGCAACGCCAGCGGTTGCCACCCGTAAGCCCACGGCGATTCAGGCCCGGTTACGGCGTCGTTGATGATCGGCCCGTGGCGGGTTAGCCGGACGTTCATCTCCACTGGGTGGTCACGCCCTTTTACCTTGATAGTCTCGTGGATGACTTTCATTCGCTCCCAGTGGCCGTCGACCTCGTACTGGTACGGATCATCCGGGTTGAGCTTTTCAACGTACAGGTCCTGGACGTCGGGGTCCACATTGGTGACGCCCCATGCGATTCTGGCGTTGTGTCCGATGATCACGCCTGGAGCGGTGGGAAAAGAGACTCCAACCACGTCGTAAGGACAATCTGCGGTGACCGGCTGGCAATGCAGCCCGATTTCGTACCAGATGGAAGGCATACGGATGCCGAGGTGTGGGTCGTTGGCGAGAAACGGCTTGCCGGTGGTAGTTCGGCTCCCGGCGATCACCCAGTTGTTGCTGCCTAAACCAGAGCCGCCGAACACAGAAGGTATGCCTTCGACTACGGATAGGAGATCGTTGTGTGCGTGAACGTCCTCCGGTAAGCCGATGGAAACGATCGTGGGGTGGTCGAGCGGATAAGCTGGAGAGGCTGCTTTGCGGCGTGCTTTGTCGACGGTAGTGGCGAGCCGCGCACGCTCCAACTCCATTTCCATGTTCCCGCCCAGGTCCCACGCCATCACCTTTCCCCAGGTGAGGGAATCCAACGGAGTCCAGGGATCCGGTTTGAAATCAACGCCGGTTAGCTTCAGGATCGTGAATTCCAGCCCATAGCTTCCTTTATGAGATTTCAGATAGGCGTTGACCCCTTCGGCGTAAGCCTGCATCGCCGCTTTCGCCTCCGGGCTGAGCACATCCCAGTCCTTTTCTGCGTCCCTTCGCCATCCCACGGTGCGTATGAACCGGTCGGTATCCAGCGCTGACTTGCCAAGGATTTCCGAAAGCCTTCCTGCTCCGATCCTGCGCCAGAATTCCATCTGCCAGAACCGGTCCTGGGCATGGACGAAACCTTCTGCCATGAAAAGATCGTGGACGTTGCTGGCGTAGATGTGCGGCGTGCCCATTTCGTCCCGGACGATTTCCACCGGTGCCTGCAATCCGGCCAGCTTTAGCTTACCTTTGGTGTTCGGGAAGGGATCGCGGGTGAAATGAAACCACGCTCCGGCGATCACCAGGACGAGAACGACGACGATCCCTATCAGAATCTTCCAACCTTTTTTCATCGTGCGCCTCCTCCAGCAAGAATCTGGGGCAAAGCATGGTGTGTGTAGTTCAGGCTTCCTCCTCGGCGGTTTGGGCAAGCTTGTTTTGCACTGTCGAGATTTTCTTCCTTAAGGTCTCGATTTGCTTGTCCAGCGCCGAATCCTCTTTCTTGTTGATGTTCTTGGCGAGTTCTGCTTTCTTGAAAGCCAGATTCACTGTCAGATCGTACAACTCCTTGCGGAGCTTTCTTTCCTCTGGAGATCCCTGTTTGAGCCATTGCTTGAATTTTTTCCTGGAGATTATGTGCTCGAAGTCGCTTTCGGATATGCACTCTCCCACTTCGTCGCTCAGGTATTTCTTGATCCAACCCCTCTCCTGCTTTAGGGCGATCAGGGCGACTATCAACAGCCACAATACCCCCATCCAATCGGAAAACACACTCAGCAGGAGGCCCAGCAGAGTAACGCTGGACGCTGTAGCTCCAAGGTTGTGGACAGCGTGAAAGGTCATGGCAAGGAGAAGCCCTGCGATCGGTAGCAGATACCTCCACGACTTCCCTTTTTTGAGCCGGGCAAACCCGAGAGCGGCGCCGGTGATGCCGGTGAAGAAAGCATGGTTTAGTCCAAAAGGTATCGTGCGTAACATCGTAACGAGGAGCGGATGCGAGGAACCAGAGATGTAGGCAAAGTCCTCTACCATGGCGAATCCAAACCCGACCAACCCGCCGTAGACTATGCCGTCCACAGGATCGTCGAACTCCCAGTAGGCCCACAGGTAGAGTCCCAGCAATGCCAGCCCTTTGACGCTTTCCTCTACCACCGGCGCGAGGAAGGAGCCGAGGGCGAGTTCTCTCATCCCTGCAGAAACCACCCACCCCTTGATCGGAACCGAGAAGATGACTTCGAGAATGCCGGAAAGGAGTATCGCGGGAATTGCCCCCCAGAGGAACGCTGCCACGAGCAATTTCATCGGCTCGTGTTCGTACCTGTCCAGCTTCCATAAAAGCCAGGAATAGAACAGCGTGATGATGACGACGAAAATGAAGTACAGAATCATGTCACAACCCTCACTAATTTCAATTTCTTGGCCCATTTGGCGTAGGTGCTTGCCAAGTGGACAAAGGGAATGCTCTTTCTTCCGACGATTTGGCCTTTGGCAAGGCTTTTCTTGAATTCTTCGGCGTTGGAGAACTCGGGCATGACCACGTAAGCATGTCCCGTCTCCCACGGAGTGTGAGCATCGCTACCGGCAGTCTTGAGTTTGCCGTATTTCTCCGCGAGTTCGTCTGCTTTCCGATTGGCCGGGTCGAAAAGAAGCACCCTTGCGTTGAACACTTCCACGGCGTCCACCACGTTGATGATGCGTAGAACGCTCTCGAGCCCCATGGCCGACCGCCTGACCGCGTCCAGGGGGTGCGGGACGCTTATGACCGCACCTTGTTCCCTCAAGCGCTCGATCGCTTCCTCTGGCCTCAGGCCCTTGGGAACCTCTTCCTTGACGAAATAAGCAATGATTTCTCCTTCTGTCGTCATCACCTCCTCTCCGACGATCACGAAATCGGGGTCGATCTCCTTCGCCGCAAGCGCTCCCCTAAGATTGTTGTGCTCGGTGATCGCCATCTTATCGAGCCCGGCGGCTTTTGCCGCTTCGATCATTTTCTGGGGAGAGGCGAGGGAGTCTTTCGAAAAAACAGTATGGTTGTGCAAATCGACTTTCCACATAAGTCCAGAGCCTCCGGCAGGTCGAGTGAAAAACGGATTGTAGCGCGTTGCGCTATCCCTTTGAGAGAACAGCACTTTGCATGTGAAGTATAAATTGTAGCTCGATTTTTGGCAAAGGGCACCCTCTTCCCATTGGGCGTGAAATCGACCGCGCTGGGTTTGCCGAATCCATTTCAAGATCAGCTCACTCGAACCTCAACGGTTCGGCTTTGACAACCAGGGTGAGCGGGGGTAATATTTTGGATGTACCTGTGCCCGAAGCTATAAAAATCTTCCAACGATTTGTTGTGACAAAAGGAGGTTCGACAATGGTGTCAACGCCAGTCATCGTCAGCGCTGTACGCACCCCTATCGGAAAGTTCAACGGCACGCTGAAAGACGTTCCCGCGACGAAACTTGGCTCGATCGCAGTGCGGGCTGCATGGGAAAGGGCCGGGATCGACCCTGCCGAAGTAAACGAAGTGATCATGGGCAACGTCGTCCAGGCAGGAGAAGGCCAAAACCCTGCGAGGCAGGCTTCCATCCACGGCGGGGTTCCTTCCTCGGTTGGGGCATTCACGGTCAACAAAGTGTGCGGCTCGGGTCTGAAAGCGGTAATGCTGGCCGCTCAAGCGATAAAAGCCGGTGATGGCGACATTTTCATCGCTGGCGGCATGGAGAACATGAACCAAGGCCCCTATCTCCTCTACAAAGCTCGTTTCGGTTATCGCCTCGGCAACGATACCCTCGTGGACGCGATGGTGCACGATGGTCTTTGGTGTCCGTTCGAAGACCAGCACATGGGCAACTCGGCGGAATGGATTGCCAGGGAATTCAAGCTCACGCGGGAGGACCTGGATGCTTTTGCCCTGGAAAGCCACAGGCGGGCGATAGCGGCGATCGATGCTGGTAAGTTCAAGGAAGAGATCGTGCCTGTGGAGGTCCCGACCAAGAAAGGCACCATCGTTTTCGATACCGACGAAGCGCCCCGCAGGGACACGAGCATGGAGGCCCTAGCTAGGCTAAAGCCTGCTTTCGACCCCAACGGGATCGTCACTGCCGGGAACTCGCCCGGCATAACGGATGGTGCATCGGCGCTGGTGGTGATGAGCGATCGAAAAGCAGAACGACTCGGCCTCCAGCCGCTTGCCAGAATCACGGCTTACGCCCAGGCAGCCGTCGAACCCCTTGAGATATTCACCGCACCCATTTTTGCCATGCGCAACCTGATGGCGAAGCTTGGCATGAAGGATATCAACGAGTTCGATCTAATCGAGATAAACGAGGCGTTCGCCGCCCAGATGGTTGCAGACATGCGGGCTCTGGGGGCGGATTGGAACAAAGTCAACGTCCACGGCGGCGCAATCGCCCTTGGGCATCCGATCGGGGCGAGCGGCGCAAGGATATTGACCACCCTGATCCACGCGCTCAAGGATCGGGGACTGAAGACCGGAGCGGCCGGTCTCTGCCTCGGGGGCGGAGAAGCCGTAGCTCTTGCTGTAGAGATGCTGGTGTGACCCCATGAGACCGAAAGGCCGGTGTGTTTCTCACCGGCCTTTCATCCATGTTGTACGGGTATTATCCAAAATCTTACGACATTTTTCTCCTTGTTAGACGGCCATGTTTGGATGTACAATGTAACCGGTCGATCTCTCGCATCGAAAATCTACTTGCAAGGAGGGCATGATGGCTGTAGTCCTGAGAACCGAGATCCCCGGCCCCAAAAGCCGCGCGTTGATGGAAAGAAGGTCCGCTGCTATCCCGAGGGGCCCTTACAACGTTACCCCGATCTTCGTTCAGTCGGCCAAAGGAGCACTTGTCACCGATGTGGACGGCAACACGTTCATCGACTTTGCCGGAGGCATCGGCGTGATGAACATCGGCCACAGCAATCCAAAGGTGGTGGCCGCGATCCAGGAGCAGGCATCCCGGTTCACGCATACCTGCTTCCACGTGCTTCCCTACGAAAACTACGTGGAGCTGGCAGAGAAGCTGAACGAGATCACGCCGGGAGACTTTCAGAAGAAAACCCTGCTGGTGAACAGTGGCGCTGAGGCCGTTGAGAATGCCATCAAGATCGCCCGCGCTTACACCGGGCGACCGGCCATACTCGCTTACGAAAGCGGTTTCCACGGGCGCACGCTCCTTGCCCTGAGCCTCACCAGCAAGGTCAAGCCCTACAAGAAGGATTTTGGACCCTACGCTCCGGAAATCTACAGAGTTCCGTATCCCGATTGCTACCGTCGGCCCTTTGGCGACGACGGTCGTCCGTGCGGAGAGGCGTGCGCTGACTACCTCGAGGAATTCTTCGTCACCCATGTCTCGCCGGAAGATGTGGCCGCTGTGATAATCGAGCCGGTGCTGGGCGAGGGGGGATTCGTCCCGGCTCCGTACAATTACCTCAAACGGCTGCGAGAAATCACCGAAAAATACGGCATCCTGTTCATCGCGGACGAAGTCCAGACCGGTTTTGGCAGGACTGGAAAGATGTTCGCCATGGATCACTATCCGGACGTGATTCCGGATCTGGTCACGATGGCCAAATCCATTGGCGGCGGCATGCCGCTGAGCGCAGTCACCGGTAGAGCAGAAATCATGGACGCTCCCATGGTTGGAGGGCTGGGAGGAACCTACGGCGGGAACCCGGTGTCCAACGCTGCGGCGCTGGCGGTCATCGAGCAGATGGACGACAAATTCCTGGAGAGAGCGCAACAAATCGGCGAAAAAGTCGCCAATCGTTTCAGGGAAATGTACGAGAAATACAACATCATAGGCGATGCCCGCGGTCTTGGCGCCATGCAGGCGCTGGAGTTCGTGAAGGATAGAGAGACCAAAGAACCGTACAAAGAGGCGGTTGGAGCAATCGTGAAGCACGCTTATGAGCATGGCCTGATCCTGATCAGTGCCGGAACCCACGGGAATATCATCCGGACTCTGATGCCGCTGGTCATTTCCGACGAGGAACTGGATGAAGGGCTCGACATCCTTGAGAACGCCATCAAATCGGTGGCGTAGTATCGTTC
>JALWAP010000019.1 GCA_027016315.1 Anaerolineae bacterium
ATATCATCCGCAGGAACCATGCAATAGAGCACGCAACGCTTCAGGTGCTGGTGAGGAAGCATCCCACGATCAGGCTCGTCGGCAGAAGCGATCCGCAAGGATTCGTGATATACGGCAGAGTGGACACAATCGAGCTGGCCGACGCCGTCACCGAGGCAATTTCGTTGCTACGCGACGGCAACTCCCAGCTTGCCGTTCACCCCAATTGCGGCACCAATCTGAGTGTCGCCGGGATTCTTGCCGGCGTTTTCGCCTTGATGGCATCCAGGGGCAAGAAAAAGCTATGGGACGCCCTGCCCGCGGCGGTGGTTGCAGCAACCGTAGGCATACTTCTCGGGCGCCCGCTGGGGCCGATTGTCCAGGAGAAAATAACCACTTCGGCAAACGTAGGCGACGTGAAGGTCAAAGAGGTCAAGCGGCAGGACGTTTCCGGCGTGGTACGGCATCGGGTCGTGCTGACGAGAGATTGAAAGCATGATATACCTCCTCCATGGGGATGAATACCTGAGGAAACAGGCTCTGAAGAAGATCGTCGATGCCAGCGACGGTTCTCTCAACTCCGTGAAGCTCGACGGCGCGCAGGCTTCGCCCGAGCAAATCAGGAACGAGTGCCTTTCGCTCCCGCTGTTCGGCGGGAGAAAAGTCGTCATCGTGAGCGGATGGGGGAAGCACGTCAGCGGGATCGGCAGTGAGGCGATCAGATCGCTGTTCTCCGATGTGCCGGAGGAGGTAGACCTTGTCCTGGACGAAGAGAAACTTCCGCCCAACCACCCTTTCCTCAAGGTGCTCGCGTCGAAGGAATTTCAGGGGAAAGCGGCCATCAAGTTCTTCCAGCGTCTGAGCATCCAGGACGGTTCGCTCCAGAAATGGATTTTCGAGGAGGTGCGCAGGCGGGGGAGCAAGATCAAGCCAGAGGCGGTGCGAACCTTGATGCTATTCGTTGGGGACGACCTGAACAGGCTCTCGCAGGAGATCGAGAAGCTGACCCTCTACGCCAACGGCGACGAGATAACGCCTTCTCACGTGAATCTGCTGGTTCAGGATACCAGCGAGGCAAGCGTTTTCGAACTGGTGGATGCGCTGAGTTCGCGCAGAAAAGGGAAAGCCATCAGGCTCTACCGCAAGTTGCTGGCAGATGGGAATGCGCCGCTGGCAATCCTCGGGATGATCGTGAGGCAGTATCGCATCCTGATCTCGGTGAAATCGCTCAGGGAGGAAGGTCTCTCGAAAGATGAAATTGCCGCCAGGCTCGGATTGCACCCGTACCCCGTGAAGAAAGCGCTGCGGCAGATTGGGGCGTTCACTTTCGCCGAACTCCTTTCGATCTACGACAGGCTCCTGGAGACAGACTACAGCATCAAGAGCGGGGAGATGGACGCTGAGGTCGCCGTAGAGTTGCTCCTGGCCACGCTCTGACCCCTCACTTGTTGCTTTCCCACAATCGACAGAAAGTGCACAACCCCGGTGCCGTGGTCGGCTGTCCGCATTTCGGGCAGGGGTGCATTTCCGGTGGCTCCTCGTCGTCTTCGGCGAACTTTATCTTTCCTTTCCGCCGGGCGTCAACGTAGTTGAGGTAGAACTGGTGCTTCGCTCCAGGGGACTTCTCCTCGATTTGGTTCAAAATCCCTTTGTAGAAGATCGTCTTGGCTCCCACGGCAAAGGGGCACTCGTCGTAGATGTAATCGATGCCCTTCACCAGGGCGTACGCTGCAACCTCCCTTTCGTAGAACCGGCACAGGGGCTTCACTTTCTTCGCGAACCCGTTTTCTGCCGGGAGCACGGGGGCTTGCCTGGCGAGGTATCCTGTTTGCCAGTGCAGGGTGTTCAGAAACAGGACTGCGACTTCGTCGTCCAGATTGTGCCCGGTGGCGAGAACGTCGTACCCACCTTCGATCGCGATGCGGTTCATCTCGTGGCGCTTGACTATCCCGCATACAGAGCATGGCTTGCCCCGGCCGCGCCGCACGCGCATCGCCACCTCCGGGATCGATTCGCCATAGGTGGCTTTTATGTCCACCACATGGAGCCTGGCTCCCGGGTGGTTTTCCATGAAAGCATCGATCTTAGCATGAGACGTCTTCGAGTAATCGTTGGCCTCTATCCCCAGGTCGATGTAGAGTCCATCGGCTTTGTATCCGAGCTCCAGGAGGACATCCCAGAGCGAAAGGCTATCCTTGCCGCCGGAAACGGCAACCAGGATCCTGGAATCGCGCGTGAACATCCGGTATTTTTCGATGGTCCTCTCGGTCTGCCGCACGAACCATTCGATGAAGTGGTCGGCGCAAAGCGCCAGTTTGTGATGTCTCATGTTGATGACGGCCGGCTTGCCGCATTTCCTGCATTTCATCCTTCATTCCTCCGACGTGAGAATGTCCAGCACTGCTTTCAGATCCTCCGGAAGCTCGGAGCGCAGTTCGACCCATCGCTCGTCGGAAGGGCGGCGGAAGCGAAGGTATCCTGCGTGGAGGAAATGTCTGTCCAATGGCAGGCGCTGCTTTCGATGCCCGTACACGCGGTCCCCCACGATTGGATGGCCGATGAACGCCATGTGCACGCGTATCTGGTGTGTTCTGCCGGTCTTGGGCGATGCTTCTACGAGTGTGTAGTGCTGTCTCGAACTCGTTCTTTCGTCGCGGTAGTACCTGGTCACTCGGTAGAGCGTGACGGCAGGTCTGCCTTTGCCTTCCGGAACCACGGCCATTTTCTTCCGATCCCTTGGATCCCTGCCGATTGGCGCTTCTATCCGGCCTTTGGCCGGGCTCAAGAACCCGAACAGGAGGGCCTGATACCGCTTTTCGACGAGCCGCTCCTTGAACTGTTGCTGCAAGTACCGGTGAGCCCGATCGTTTTTCGCCACGATGATCAGCCCAGAAGTGTCTTTGTCCAGCCTGTGGACGATGCCGGGGCGCTCCACGCCGCCCACGCCCGCCAGGTCGGGAACGTGATACAGGACTGCATTGACCAGCGTGCCGCCGGGGTGTCCTGCTGCAGGGTGGGTAACCATGCCCGCGGGCTTGTTTATCACGAGCAGGTCGTCGTCCTCGTACCTGATGTCCAAGGGGATCGGCTCGGGCGTAACTTCGTAAGGCTCCGGGGCAGGTATCCTGACCAGCACTTCGTCCCCGATTTCGAGCCTGTAGCCCGGCTTGGACGGAGAGCCGCCGACCAGGACGTTGCCCGATTTGATCCATCGCTGGATTTCGGATCTGGAGCGCTCCGGAAGCCGGTCTGCGAGGAATCTGTCCAGCCGCACGCCATCGACTTCCGACGTGAACTCTACGATTTCTTCGGTGGGGGCTTCCGCGACCATCCTACCGCACTTCGTGGGCGGGATCGGGGTCTTCGCCCAGGGTTTCTTCCCGCAGGAACAGGTATCCCATGATGATCACGCCGATGACGATAGCCGTGTCGGCGAAGTTGAAAATAGGCCAGAAGTGGAAGTCGATGAAATCAGTGACACGCCCGAACCGAAGCCTGTCGATGAAATTGCCCAGCGCGCCACCAAGCTCCAGCCCCAGGGACACTGCCACCATCCAGTTCATTTTCCTGAGGCTCCAGGCGTAGTACAGGATGGCGGCTATGACGAGCACGGTAACGACGATGAAGAACGCGCCGCCGCCTTTGAACATCCCGAAAGCCGCTCCCGTGTTGGAGGATCGGGTTATGGTGAAAATCCTGCCGGTCCCGGGGATCAATTCGATCGATTCGAGCGGGCGGAGGTGAGACCGCACCCATATCTTCGACCACTGATCCAGGAAAATGGTCACGAGCGCCACTGCCGCTGCCACACACCACAACCACGCCGATCGTTTTCTCGATTTCGCCTTGGATTCGTCCACTCAAACACCTTGCTCGATTTTCTTCTGACATCTGAGGCAAAGGGTGGCGTATGGAATCGCTTTTAGCCTTGCGTAATCTATCGGGCCTCCGCACCTTTCGCAGATCCCATAAGTTCCTTCGTCCATTTTCCTCAGCGCTTTCTCTATTTTCGCCAGAGTGTCCCTTTCCTGCTTTTCCAGGGAAAGCCATTTTTCCTGCTCGAAGGCTTCCGTAGCATCGTCAGCCATGTGATTTCCCAGCCCGATGTTTTCCTTAGGCGATTCCCTGCGGTGCGCCATCCTGGCGAGGATTTTCTCCTTTTCTTCCAGGAGTTCTTTTCTCAATCGTTCCAAGCGTGCTGCATCCAAAGGCATCGAACCAGCGCCTCCTTGCGTTCTCGTGAAAAACGTCAATTCCTTAGACCAAAATTGTAACCAAATGCCCCGGAAAAGACAAAATATCCGGTGCGGCCCTGGCGTCTTCGCGTCTAAGGGTTGGGTGATCATACCTGTAGGTCGAGTCGTCTGACTCGACCCAAAGCGGGGGCGTGCCTCTGCGCGTGATTGTAGGTCGAGCTGTTAGCTCGACATGGCGAGCCAGACGGCCCGCCACTACGAAGCACGTGTAGGTCGAGTCGTCTGACTCGACCCAAAGCGGGGGCGCGGCTCTGCGTGATTGTAGGTCGAGCTGTTAGCTCGACATGGCGAGCCAGACGGCTCGCCACTACAAAGCATGTGTAGGTCAAGTCGTCTGACTCGACCCAAAGCGGGGGCGCGGCTCTGCGTGGTTGTAGGTCGAGCCGTTAGCTCGACACGGCGAGCCAGGCGGCTCGCCACTACAAAGCACGTGTAGGTCGAGTCGTCTGACTCGACCCAAAGCGGGGGCGTGCCTCTGCGCGTGATTGTAGGTCGAGCTGTTAGCTCGACATGGCGAGCCAGACGGCTCGCCCTACATCTTTTATTCTTCCTCGCCCACCTGGCTTTCGAGCCACGCCTTTATGAAGTCGTCGATCTCGCCATCCAGCACAGCATCCGTGTTGCCGGTCTCGTACCCGGTGCGAAGGTCCTTGACCATGTGGTACGGATGGAGGACGTAAGAACGAATCTGGTTTCCCCACCCGGCGTCCACATGCTTCCCCTTTAGCTTCGCTTTCTGCTCCTCCAGCTTCTGCAGCTCGATGTTGTAGAGCTTGCCCCGGAGGATCTTGAGAGCGGTCTCTTTGTTCTGGAGCTGGGAGCGCTCGTTCTGACAGG
>JALWAP010000020.1 GCA_027016315.1 Anaerolineae bacterium
CCGGAGCCCCGCACCGGAGTGTAATCGAACTTGAAGTCGCCGGAATGGAATACCCTCCCCACCGGCGTATCGATGGCAAGCCCCACGCCGTCTGGGATCGAATGGCTCACGGCTACGAATTCCACCGTGAAAGGCCCTACCTTGAACTTCTCGCCGACTTCCATCACGTTTCGGTTCACCGCTTTGGTGAGTTTGTGGCGTTTCAGCTTGTTCTCCACGAGCCCCATGGTGAGGGAGGTGGCATAGATCGGAGCTTTTATTTCCTTGAGCAGGAACGGAAGCGCTCCGATGTGGTCTTCATGACCGTGGGTGACGACGATTCCCCTGACCAGGTCCCGCTTGTCCTTCAGGTAGCTCCAATCGGGGATGACCAAATCGATGCCGAGCATATCGTGCTCCGGGAACATGACGCCTGCGTCTACGGCCATGATGTTCCGGCCGTATTCGAAGAGCATCATGTTCTTGCCTATCTCTCCAAGCCCTCCCAGAGGGATGATTTTCAATTGCTGTTTCATTTCCTTTCCTTCCAAAAATATTTCCTGTTCAGGATTCTAAACAAATTGTTGGATAATGGCAAAGGATGTAGGAAGAAGTGGAGTTGACCTAGACAGGCGCAGTGTTGGGGAAAAGAATGGAGGGGTTTCGCTCACCCGGTGATTTTCGCCAGCACGCCGCCGAGCTTCCCGCTAACCGGCAGGGAATCCAGGAGCTGCGCCATGTCCGGCGTCGAAAAGCCTCCCACCAGCCACAGCGCGACCAGGTATGCAGCCGTACCCACGATCAATCCCAACGCAAGGGAAACATTCCTGAACCCGAAGAACACCAGCGCCATCGCCGCGCCGGAGACCGCTGGTCTCCAGACGACCTCACCCCACGGTACGGAGCCGATGTACTTGTGCACACCGTAGTAGAACGGTATCAACAAGACGATTTCGGAGAGTATGGTGATAGTCGCGGATGCGAGGTAGCTGTATTTCGGGATGAAGATGGCGTTGGCGACCACGTTGAACACCACCCCGATCACGAAAGCCCTGGTCAGGAACCGCTGCTGATCCACCGCTATGAGCACGTACTGGGTCACGCTGTTCACAAAGCCGAACGGAATCGACCAGATCAAAATCTGTAGTGCCCACACAGAACCGGGGAGAAACTCCGCGCCCCCGAGGATCACAATGAGCGGCCTGGCGATGAACGTCGTCGCCACAGCGATGGGAATGGCTGTCATCAGCAGGATGCGCAGCGCAAGGATGTAGGACCGCAGGAGCGAATCCGAGCCCTTTTTTGCCAGCCGGGACATCAGCGGGAAAAGGGCTATGGTGAAGTAAGCCGGTATCACGTTGAGGCCGTCGATGTACTTGTAGGCTGCGCTGTAGAGACCCACGGCCACCTCGCCGGAGATCGGCTTCAGCAGCCATACGTCGATCCGGAAGAAAATGGTTGCTAGAAGATGGTTCAGCATGAGCGGAAACGAGGTGCCCAGCATGTATTTCTGCAGCTTGCGGTCCACTTCCAGGTGGGGCGGGAAGAGGGTGCCTTTCAGCAGCAGGTACAGCCACGCCACCTGCACCATGTTCATCACCAGGGAAACGCCAGCCAGCCCGACGAAACCCCACCCGACCAGGAGCACGACGGCACCCAGCGCCACTTTCGCCCAAGCGATCGCCGAAGCGATCCCGGCGGGGTACTCCATCTTCTCGTGGGCGTTGAAGAGCGCGCTGAATGCGTCGGAAATGCTGGAGAAAAGTAGCGCCAGCGCGAAGATCACTATTGCTTCCGCCTCTGGCTTTGACAGGTTGCCCCATTTGGCGTATCCGAGCAGCAGGATACCCATTACCGGGAGCGAAACGAGCCAGAGGATCAGCCGGAGCAGGATGACGTTGCTCAGGTACCGATTCCCTTTCTCCTTGTCCTGGGCTACGTCCCTCGTCAGGAGCGTGCCAAGCCCGAATCGCACGAGGATCTCAAAGAACGTGTAGAAAGCGATGGCAAAGGTGTAGCTTCCTTCGCCCGCGGGCTCCAGCACGCGCAGCCTGAGCATCGCAAACGCGAAGTCGATGGTCTTGTTCACCAGCGAAAGAACCATCGGGATCAGGCTATTCTTGGCGACGACCTTCACGTGGTCTTCGTCGCCGGATTCACGGTAGACCCGTCCCCAAACCCACCATCCGAAGAGCAGGAGCAGCCCCATCCCTGCCAGGAACGACGAAAACAGCCCGAGCTTGGCGGACATGGGGGTGTACTTGAACCGGATGCGGTGCTTGCCCGCGTCCAGCATTACCCCACGGAAGTTGCCGTCGGCCAGGTACAGCGGAATCTCCTTGTCGTCTTCCCCCTCGCGAAGCTCGTAGGCTTTCCAGCCAGGGAAATAAGCATCGTTGAACAGGAGCACGCCTTTGTCCGGCATCCGCACGCTCACCACCGATGAGTTCGGATTGTAGGACTCCATGTTTGCTTCGACCATGCTGCATCCGGTCAGGAGCTTTTCGCCGCTTTTCAGTTGCAGCAAAACCTGCGATCTTGGATCAAGGGCAGCGATGGAAAAGCCTTTGGGGGCGTCGGAGGTTCCCCGGCAGACCATCCCGAACGCCCTTGGCAACACATGCGAGCTGCGGTAGACCCTGATCTCGCCATCGTACACTTTCTGCCATCCTGGAAGGTCGATCTGGAGCTCGGTCAGCACGTACTTGACCCCGAGCAGGTCCGTGAGCGGTTTTTGGAGGGATGCAGGATTGTAGAACGGCGAGATGCGGTTGTAGAGGAGCTGCCCTTGCGGCTCGATGGCACGCATGTAATTCACGTACTGGCGTGGGATGATCGAATCGTAGCCCCTGACGTCCTGGAAATGGTAGAACATGCCGACGTTGGCGTTGAAGGTCTTGGTAGTCCTGGCGGACTCCAGCGTGGTGAACCGCCACAGCCCCTTGTCCTGCTCCAGAAATTTCACCACCGGCGGCGTGAACCGGCCGAGCCTCGGGTCGACGGCGGGATTGAACCCGTGGCCGAAGAGCCACAAATCGAAAACCACCACGGCGACCGCCAGGATTTCGGCAAGAGATCGGCCTCTACCCTTGCCCGCGGGCCGGATCAGGAGCAAAGCGATGCCGGAAAGCGCGGTCACGAGGGCGAACTTTGCCAGGTTGACCGCCTCGTAGCTCCAGAACATCCTGCCGTCGGAAAACGCCCTCCTCGCCAGGTCGGACGCCCGCAGAACTTTGTCACCCAAAGCCACGAAAGGCGCTGGGTAGAACACGCTCGCCGCGACTGCGCCGAACGTCGCCAGGGCAACCAGTATCGCAGCAAAGCCGAGCCATCGTGCCGCCTTCCTGGAGAGCACCTCCAGCCCGATGGATGCAAGCGCTGCCAGGCTCAGGGTCAGCGGGAAGACCCATCGGAACGCCGAATGAAGTTGCTTGTACCCGGGCAGGCCGTAGTAGAGCACAGCGTACAGCGGCGTGCCGAATGCAAACGCGAGGGAGAGGAACGCCAGCACCACGAAGAACAACGCCACGTTGACCTCTATCCTGCTTGCTTCGCGCCGTCGTCTGCTCCGGGCAAGCGTGGAGAACACCCACAGCGTCGCCAGGATCGAAAGGAGCAACGGAAGGATGCCAACGGTGTTGCCGCCCTCGACGTAGTTCTTCACACCCCAGAACACCGTGTCGATATGTTGCCCCAGCGCGTTGCGCGTGACCGGCACCCACGTGCGCTTCCAGATGTCGAAATACGCGTGGTGCGACGGGTTGCCGAAGAAGTCCGGAATCACGAAAGTTATCACCTGCCTTATGGGCCACGCCCACCCGACCACGTCTTTGTAGGTCACGGAGCCTTCGCGGAAGTTGTGCTGCACGAGTTCGTACAGCGGAATGAGCTGGATGCCACCGAGCGCCAGCCCGAACGCCAGCGAAACGAGCATCCAGGAAGCCAGGGAGATCACCCGCCTCCACGAGCGGATCACAATTTTGAGCCACGCCAGCCGCCACACGGCGTAGAATGCGCTAACCAGGAGCACGTAGTAGGTTATCTCCACGTGCCCGGCCAGGATCTGAACGCCCAGCAGCAGGCTTGCGAACACCACGTACAGCACTGGCGAGAAAGGCGAGTCTCCCTTCCTGGCCTGCTTTTGTACCATCGCTTCTATCACAGCGAGAATCAACGGCAGCCACGCTGCCGCGGCGATTATCATGCTGAAGACCACGCTGACGATGAAGAAGCCGCTGAAAGCGTAAGTTACCGCGCCAAAGAGGCTTGTCACGCGCCTCAGGTGCAGCACCCGCAGGTAGACGTACATGGCGATTCCAGCCAGCGCGATCTGCGTCCACGTGAAGATCCCGTAGGCAAGCCAGAGTGGGAACGTGTAGAAAATGACGCTGAACGGGTACATCGCCGAATGCTGCCCGGCGGCGAGAAACGGCACGCCGGTGAAAAGGTAGGGGTTCCACAGTGGGATTCTGTGGGCGTGAATCGATTCAATGATGAAATGCTTCCAGGCGTAGTTTTCGAGCAAGAGGTCGCTCAAGAGGGCATTGTGTGGCACCGTAACGCCCATCTGCTTCGCAAAGTGCCGCCACGGTTCGAAGGTGTAAAGGTTATCGAAAGGGATGAGCGTCTTCCCGCCGAACACCACCGGCCAGAACCACAGCAACGGCAGCAGAATCAGCACCATCAGCGGAATGGCTTCCCTTTTTATGCTTTCTTTCATCTTCGCTCCAGCCTGGGTGGGATGACCCGACGGATCGCCCCGGCGATATCCGCCGTCTCGAAGCAAAGTTACGCCCCGACCGAAATCTTTTTGATAGCGGAGAATATCACAGGGCAAGCCCTATGATAACCCGTGGTGTAGTTTCTTGGCAAAAGGTGAGGCGTGTGTGGTAGAATCGCCCGAATCTGGAACACGGAACGCAAAGCGACGTGCCGGAAAATCGTACGCCGCCCGAAGGAGGTTGCCATGACGCCGAAAATCAAGCTACCCGAAAACCTCCACCGCCTGGAAGACCTTGCCTACAACATGTGGTGGAGCTGGAATCAAAGTGGCATCAAGCTTTTCAGGAGGATCGATCCAGACCTGTGGGAACAGGTCGGACACAATCCGGTCAGGCTGCTGCAGGAAGTCCCCTATGAAAGGCTCTCACAGCTTGCGGATTCCGATTACCTGGTGGCCTACCACAGGGTGATGGCCGATTTCGATGCCTACATGCACCCGGAGAGCACGTGGTTCAGGGAGAACCACGCCGACAAAGAAGGGAACCTCATCGCGTACTTTTCCGCGGAGTTCGGGCTGCACGAATCGCTGCCTATCTACTCAGGTGGCCTTGGAATCCTCTCCGGCGATCACTGCAAGGAATCCAGCGACATGGGAGTGCCTCTGGTGGGGATCGGGTTCCTGTACCCACAGGGGTATTTCACGCAAAAAATAGCCGCCGACGGCACGCAGGAGGCCATCTACGAAAAGCTCGATTTCGAACGGGTCCCAGCCAGGCCTGCTCTGGATGCGGAAGGCAATGAGATTCGCATCGAAGTTCAGCTCGAGGCGAGGAAGGTCTTTGCCCGCGTCTGGCATATCCAGGTCGGGAGGAACAACTTGTACCTGATGGATACGGACGTCGAACCAAACGACCCGAGGGACAGGGAACTGGCGGCGAGGCTATACGGCGGGGATCTGGAAACCAGGCTTGCCCAGGAGATAGTGCTCGGGATTGGCGGCGTGCGCACGGCCAGGACATTGGGACTCCAGCCCGCCGTCTGGCACATGAACGAAGGACACGCTGCGTTCCTGGTGCTGGAACTCCTCCGGGAGCAGGTCGCCGCTGGTAAGAGCTTCCAGGAGGCGACGGAGTACGTCAGGGCGCACACGGTCTTCACGACCCACACGCCGGTGCCCGCCGGGCACGATGTCTTCCCGTTCGAGATGATGGAGCGGTACTTCTGGAACTTCTGGCCAGAACTGAACCTCTCCAAGGAGGAATTCCTCGGTCTGGCGCGCCAGGATCAGCCCTGGGGCCCAAGTTTCAGCATGACTGTGCTCGCGCTGAAATTCTCCGGCAGGAGGAACGGCGTCAGCAAGCTGCACGGAGCGGTTTCCAGGAGGATGTGGCATTTCCTCTGGCCGGACAAGCCGGAGAACGAAGTGCCCATCGGTCAAATTACCAACGGCGTGCACACGGCCAGTTGGCTCGCTCCGGAGCTCTACGAGTTGTACACACGATACATGGGCGAGGGCTGGTACGATCGGCTGGACGACCAGTCCCTCTGGGATCGGCTCCTGCAGATTCCCGACGAGGAGCTTTGGAAAGTCAAGCAACTGCTCCGCGACCGGTTGATCGAGTTCGTGAGGAACCGGTACAGCGCCTGGAAGAGGGAGATCGGAGCGCCGCAGGAGGAAGTGGACGCGGCTGCCAACGTGCTCGATCCGAACGCGCTGACGATCGGGTTCGCCAGGAGGTTTGCGACGTACAAGCGCGCGAATCTGATCTTCAGGGACATCGAACGGCTTCGCAAGATCGTGGACAACCCGGACAGGCCTGTTCAGATCATATTCGCCGGGAAGGCCCACCCAAAGGACGAGCCGGGAAAGGCCATGCTGAAACAGGTGGTGAATTTCTCGAAGTATCCCGGGCTCGAAGGCAAGATCGTGTTCCTGGAGAATTACGATATCAACATGGCGCGGCTGCTGGTGCAAGGGGTAGACGTATGGCTGAACACCCCTCGGCGTCCGAGGGAAGCGAGCGGCACCAGCGGGCAGAAAGCAGCCTTGAACGGCGTGATAAACGCCAGCGTGCTGGACGGGTGGTGGCCGGAAGCTTACAACGGTGCCAACGGCTGGGCTATCGGCAAGGTGATCGATTACGACAACCCGGATGCCCAGGACGCTGACGACGCCATCAGCCTCTACAACGTGCTGGAAAACTGCGTTATACCGGTTTTCTTCGGCAGGGACGATACCGGCCTGCCCCGGGTATGGATTTCGATAATGAAGGAAAGCATCAGGAGCGTTGCTCCGTACTTCAGCCTTCGCCGGATGCTGAAAGAATACATCGACCAGATGTACCTGCCGTTGATGGGGTGATATCAAACCTGTGGCAGGCTACGAGGCCTGCCACGTTTTTACCCGGAGAATGCCTTTCTAATGTGCTGCTTTCGTGAATCCATGCCGTCAGGCTTCTGGTTCATCGTTAGGGGAAACCTTGTATCACAGGATGGCGGCGACGCGCCCGGGTTTTGCCAGCGCTCGCGTGTGAGGCATCGTACGGAGTTAGTGGAAGCTTTCTGTTGGCTCTCTTTTGCGTCCGGTGCTTGAGTAGTGCGGGTTGACATTCTATTCGCAAGGGGGTAAGATTCTCACAGAGGGAGGAGGTCGAAAACGTTCCGTGTCGTTGGGTAGTGGCTTGAAAGGAGGGCTCCGATGGGTACCGAGAGTGCCACCCCTTGGGAAGAGATGGTAAAGGAACTGGCAGGGTTGACCCCGTCGGAACAAATCGACCGGCTTATCAATCTGGCGGTCAAAGGGGTTCCCCCAGCCATTGAGTTACTCCTGGAACATATGAGCAGCCTCGACCCCGTAGTCCACAAAGCCATTTTCGACCGTATGAGTAAGAAGGCTGATGTCGATTTCTGGGAGATACTGATCGAATTCTGCGCCACGGGGCTGTGGAAAGGGATGACCGTGACCATAGCCCCGCCATCGTCGCCGCTCAACCGCAGCCTTAGATTGCAGACGAAGGCCCTGTGTCTTTCCAAGATGCCGCCGGAGGTCAAGAAAGCCCAGGTGGAGGCGCTGCTTCAACTCCTGGATAGCAAAGATGCAGAAACCAGATACCTGGCGGCAGAGTTGCTCGGTGAGATGGGAGCTTCAGAGGCCATCCAGAAGCTTCTGGAAGCTTTGGAGACCGAGGATCCGAAGGCAAAGGTCGCCGTTTTGAACGCTCTGGGGAAAATCGGAAGTCCGGACACGCTGGAAGTGATCAAGGAGCATCTCTATCATCCTCACAAGGATGTCCACAAAGCCGCAGCCGAGGCCCTGAGCAACATCGGCTCCGATGCCATTCCTGTGCTCAAGGAAGCTGCGTCCGACACCGACGACCACATCAGGTGGCACGCGGCTAAAGCGCTCCAACATATCCACGACGAGGATGTGGTGCCAATTTTCATCTCGTTGCTGGACGACCCGAACTACGGCGTGAGGTGGCTTGCAGTGGACGGGCTGGTGTCCCTTGGAGAGGCGGTGATTCCACCCTTGCTGGAGGAGCTTGCCAAAGGCGAGGCGAATTTGTGGTTCCGCCAGAGCGCTTTCGTGGTGCTCAACAGGGTCGCTGGGCCCCGGCTCAGGAAGCATCTGGAGCCTTTGTTGGAGAGTCTCAAGCATCCGGAATCGACCGCCGCGGTGCCGCTCTACGCTCGCAAGGCGCTGGATGCCATCTCCGGCATAGAGCTGGCGCGCATAAAGGCCGAGAAAAAGTCCATAAGAGAGCCGTATTCGGTTACGCAATATCCGTCTGGCAAACTTGAGGCCGAGGAGGAAGTTCCTTCTTTACTTCTGCCGTTGCAGTTCAATCCGTATCGATGCTACCATTGCGGCGGAGCGAGTCCTACGGAGAATCCAAGCCCTGCGGACCAGTGCCCGTATTGCGGGTACCATCTGCGGACTTGCTACAATTGCGTATATTACGAGAACTCCGGATGCCTGCTCGATCAGCCCTATGTGGTCAGCAGTGCAGTCCCTGGGAACCGGTGTCCGCACTTCAGGTTCAAGAAAACGGAGATCAAATTCCAGGGCACCAAATCTTCTTGAGGAGGGGGGTATGGGGTCGACATCGGCCGCGGGAGACAGGGAATTGCCATTGGTGTACGTCACTTCCTTGTCCGACGATTCCAGGAAGAAGCTCGAATCGCTTGGGATATACTCTGTGCAGCAGTTATACGGATTAGTGGTTCAAGGAAACGAGATGAAAAAGGTTCTGGGAGAGTATTTGAGTGTGCCTGACCGCACGTTGGATAACATCGTGGAAGAGTGTCGAGGCGTTCTCAAGGAGGAAGAACTTGCCGCGCTGGAAAAGCCTGTGGAACCAAACAGTATGCCTCTTGGGGCGCTGCCTGAGCATAGAGAGGAGGATTTAAATGAGAAAAGCGGCGAAAAAAATTAAATCGCTCATTCCGCGTGGTGTCTCCCTCTCGAAGCTGGATTGGCTGACCGATGAGCAGGTAGACGCTTTGCGGGAGCTTGGGATCGAGTCTGCGCAAGAGGTTGCAGCCCTTGCTGAGATGGAAGATACGAGGGACCTCCTTCTCGATCTGTTGGGCGTGCCCCAGGAGCAAGAGGAAGAGTTCCTGCAGAAGTTATCTAAGTTCACGCCCAAACTCCCGGCTCTGCACAGAGCAAAATTCGAGGAAGTCGTCGGACCGTTCACCACGGGCGCTCTTCCGCCGCCCATGTCCGAGTTCATGGCAGCAGCCCGGCTTTCTCCTTACGTGACGGTCAAGCATCCGGTGGCTTTGCCCCAGACGATAGATTATCGGGAGGAGATGCCGCCCATCCGGGATCAGGGGAACAGGGGAACGTGCGTTGCTTTCGCCACCACCGCTGTACGGGAATACCTGGAGATTAGAGCCGGAGCCGACCCCAAGCACGTCGACTTGTCCGAGCAATATCTGTACTGGTGGTGCAAGGAACACGACGGCATTCCGCCGGATTCCACCCCTTACGGCGGCACCTACCTGAGCGTGGGCTTCAAGGGTCTGGAGGAGTCTGGAGAGCCAGAAGAGCGGGATTGGCCGTACAATCCGGAACCAGCCCATTCGGACGATATGGGACGCACCGGGCCGGATGGACAGGGCCCGCCTCCTGAAGGTGCCGTCAAAGCGGCAAAGAAGTACCGGACTTCCCGTACCATCACCATCAACCCGACCAGCGTGGATGACATCAAGACATGCCTGTCGGATAGGAAGGTGGTGGCGTTCACCATACCGGTTTTCAACAGCTGGTACCGCAACCCGGCCGTGATCAGGTACGGGAAAATATCCATGCCGTTGCCAGGAGAACAACCGGCTGGCGGCCACGCGATGGCGATAGTCGGGTACGTGGACGACGACAGGTACCCCGGCGGCGGCTACTTCATCGTGCGGAATAGCTGGGCCAATTGGGCGAGCCAGAGCGTGCTCGGCCAGGGATACGGTACCATTCCGTACAAGTATTTCCAGCTTTACGGCCAGACCGCCTTGAGCGCCGACAGGTACTCGGAAGCCGACGTGTACATCCGGGACAACGAAGAGGACACCGGCTCGGTTCCGACGGAAGGCACAACGTGGGACAGCCCCGATATCTGGGTCAGGAGGGAGGCGGATGGCGGGTACGAGCACCAGCCGCTGGTCGCAGGGCGCCCAAACCACATTTTCGTTCGGGTGTTCAACTCCGGCCCGGCCGTGGCCTACGATGTCGTAGCGCACGTCTTCGTCGCTCCATCGTCGCCAGCAATATGGCCAGATAGGTGGGTCGAGATCGGTCAGGTGGAGGCGGAAAAGGTGTACCCGGGCGAGCCTTTCATCGGAGCGCTTTCATGGACGCCTCCGGAGAGCACCATCTACAGCATCCTCGTGAAGCTCGAATCGGCAGACGACCACGTGCAGCACGATTGGGACGTGAAGTGGGACAACAACATCGCCCAAAAGAGCAAGGTGATCCTGGAAATGCCCCCGGGCGCTCAGGCCAAATTCCGGTTTTCGCTCTTTGGCGTTGCCGAACAGGACATTCGCCCCACCATCACGATCGACAGAAGCGCTTTGCCTAAGGACGCGGTGCTTCGCGTTCGGTTCACCACAAAAGCCGTCACCGATGCGAACATCGCCGGTGCAGAGCCGGAGGGTGAACTTAGTGGATGGTCGGCATGGTTCGGGGTCACGGAGCCGAAATCCACTTTTGGGAAGATTCTGGTGCGGAAGAAAGAATCTTCCCTGGTATGGGTCGACTTGGCAATCCCGAAGTCCGCATCTCCGGGCGAGGAGTACGACTTCATTTTCGACGAGCAGTTGGAGCACCTGAAGCCCGGCAGGCTCTCGTGCCATGTGAAGGTGATAGACCCGCCGACGGCGCACAGCGGTGGATGGATCGAGCAGAGCGCGGGCGTGAAGGTGAAATGGTAGCTTTGGGCGATGGGGGTTTCATGCGGGTAGCGATCTTCGGGGCAGGGGGAGTTGGTGGGTACTTCGGCGGCAGGCTCGCGCTGGCCGGAAACGACGTCTCTTTCATCGCGCGCGGACGACATCTGGAAGCGATGCGCTCCGGTGGGCTTCGAGTCGATAGCATCAAAGGCGATTTTCACCTCTTTCCGGTATCCGCTACCGACGATCCTTCCCAGGTTGGCGTTGTGGACGCGGTACTGGTGGCTGTGAAAGCGTGGCAGGTGCCGGAGGCGGCGCGTTCGATGAAGCCGCTGATCGGCCCCGAGACCGTGGTCTTGCCGCTGGAAAACGGTGTGGAAGCGCCGTCACAACTGGCGGAGGAGCTGGGGCGGGATCACGTGCTCGGTGGGATGTGTCAGATCATCAGTTTCATCGCTGAACCGGGGCACATAAAGCACACTGGCGTGGAGCCGCATATAGCGCTGGGGGAACTGGACAACCGCCGCAGCGAACGGGTGCTGAAGTTGCACAAGACGCTGGTCGACGCTGGCATCTCCGCTGAAATCCCGGACGACATCGTCGCGAGGATGTGGGAAAAGTTCGTGTTCATAGCGTCTGTTAGCGGGATGGGTGCGGTGACGCGGGCGAGCATTGGAGCGTTGCGGGAGTACCCCGGCACGCGGGAGATGCTTCTCAGGGCGATCGAGGAGATGGTGGAAGTGGCGAAAGCCCTCGGCGTGCGCCTGAGGGGCGACATCGTCGAACGGACGATGGCTTTCGTGGATTCGCTCCCGTATTCCTCCACAGCGTCGATGCAGCGAGACATAATGGCGGGACGGCCCTCGGAGTTGGAATCGCAGAATGGGGCTGTGGTGCGGTTCGGGCGGAGCGTCGGCGTCGAAACCCCCGTGCACTCCTTCATCTACAACAGCCTGATACTTTCGGAGATGAAAGCAAGAGGAATGTTGGAAGGGTAACTTTACCATCGCGAAAGGCCAGTGAATTGCCCCCGCTTCCTCATCCGTCAAGCGAAAGCCCCTCCGAAGAGGGGCTTCCTTCGTTTTCAGCCTTTCACGCCGCCTGCAGACAGCCCTTCTTCCAGGAACCGTTCCAGCGCCAGAAAGAGAATGATGACGGGTATCGTCATTATGGTGGACGCTGCCATCACCACATGAGGCCGTGGCGTCGGTGAGTTGAAGATGGTGTTTATCTGAATCGGCATGGTGAACTTGGACCGAGAATTCAGGAACACCAGAGCGTATAGAAACTCGTTCCAGGCGATCATGAAAGTATAGAGAGCGACCGAAACGAGCGCCGGTATGGAAAGCGGCATCGTGATACGCCAGATCACGCTGAATCTGCTGCATCCATCGATCAGTCCGGCCTGCTCGATTTCTTCCGGGATGGTGCGGAAGTAGTTCGTGAGCATGTAGAGCGCCACGGGCAACGTCTGCGCGAGGTAAGTCAGCACCAGGATGTTGAGATTGTCTTGGACTTCGAACCCCAGCTTTGCCCCTATCTGCGCAAGCATGGCGAACAGCGGGATGATGAGCAATATGCCTGGGAACAGGTAGACGATCAGGATGCTGTTCAGCAAGGTTTCTTTCCCTTTGAACCGAAGCCTGGCTATGGCGTATGCTCCGAGTGTGGAAAGGATCACGGCAATCAACGAAGTCGGTACTGCAACCCGGATGCTGTTGATCACGTTCCTGCCGAAATCCCAGTAGCTCGGGTTCTTGGGGTCGAACAGTTCGTCGTATGCATCCCATCGCAGCGCGCTAGGGATGTAGACCGGGTGCCTGCCGCCTATCTCCGCATACGTCTTGAACGAAGATGCCACCATCCAGTAGAACGGGAACAAGATTGTAACCAGGAACACGGTCAGAACCAGCAGGAAGATGAACTTCTTCCAGTTCAACCAATGCGCCAGGTGGTCGATATAAGTTCTGCTTTCACCGCTTCTATAGCTTGCCATCGCCTCACTCCTCCACGTTTCGCATGACTAAGGGGATGTAGATGGCCATCACGATCAGCAGGGCGGCGAGGAGTATCATCGAGGTGGCCGCACCTTTCCCAAAGTTGAACAGCTTGAAGCTGAACTGGTAAGTCAATACCGGCAGCACCAGCGTTCCGAAGCCTCCCCCTGTGAGCAGGAAGATGTCGTCGAACTTGTTGAACGTCCAGATCAGGCGGAGGAGAAAGATCGCGCCGAGGATGTATCGAAGTTCCGGTAGCGTGATGTATCGGAACTTGATCCAGTCGTTTGCCCCATCCACGTCGGCAGCTTCGTAGAGCGCTTTGTCGATCGCCTGCAGGCGTGCGAGTATCATCAGCATGGCGAACGGGAAATAGCGCCAGCCGTCGAAGAGTATGACCAGGATCATCGCCAGGCCCGGTGTGGAGAAATATCCTTTGGGCAGATGGATGAGTCCTAAACGCATCAGCAAATCGTTGACTACGCCGGAAGGCCTTGGATCGAGTATCCAGCGCCACACAAAGGCCACGCTCACGATGGGAGCGACGTAGGGGAAGAGGAAAACAGCCCTCGTCGGCCCGCGGCCCTTGAACGGATGATTGAGCAACAGGGCGGCGATGAGTCCCAAGAGTATCGCTAGCACTGTCGAGGAAATGGAATAGACGACGCTGTTCAGTGCTGCGCCCATGTTCTTGAGGTTGTGGTATTTGAATGCGAAATCATGGAACACAGCGCTGTAGTTCTGGAATCCGACGTACGGGGCGTGGAATACGTCGTTCAGGTTCCTTAGCGTGACGCTGTGGAAGCTGATCCAGATGTTGAAGAAGACGGGAAACAGAACAAGGCCGAAGACGATTATGGCCGTTGGGGAGACCAGTGCCCACGCCAGGCGGGTTTCTCTGGCGTGCATGCTTTTCCATCGGCTTCTGAAGGATTCCCTGCTGAACATCATGGCACCTCCCGAAGTGAGAAATGGAGCAAGACGGCGGCTATTCTAAGAGTAGCCGCCGTCTCTTTTCATTACGTTACTTGCTTTTCTCCTGTTTCTGGCGCTCTTTGAGCATTTCTTCGACCTGTTGCTGGAGCCATTTGGCACCTTCTTCAGGCGTCATGCTCTTCTCGAGCGCTATCTTGCTGATCACCTGCGGAATCAGCAGCCTTCCTTCGATGTCGCCGATGACCGCTCGCTCGGTTGCGTTGTAGTCCGGGCGGAATATCCACCGCTGCATGGAGTCGTAGCCGTTGGCGATCTGGTTGATGGTGTCAGGAGAGTAGTACTGGAAGTACTTGCTCGACTTCCGCCATCCGTCCACGGCGCTCTTCAGCACAGGCACTTTGCCCAGCGGAGCAAGCGCGAGGATGTCCTGGTAGTTCTGCCCGGTCATGAAGAACTTGACCACGTCTTTTGCAACGGGGTCGGCGCCCTTCATGATCGCCAGTGTCACCAACTGGCCGTAGGTTGCGGAATCGCCATGCCTCCCAACCATCTTCGGTGCGAACCCGGTCTTCTTTGCCAGGTCGGGAACGGCGATCTGCACCTTGCCGCCTCCTTCCTTGCCGGAGCCCTCGACCAGGTCGTCCATGATGTAGGTGCTGTAGAAGAGCATACCGGACTGTCCGAGCTCATACGCTTCCCTTGCGCCTCGCCAGTACTGCGGGCCAGGCACCGCGCACCTCTGGAGACTGGTGTAGAATTTGAGTGTCTCGATCATCTGCGGCGAGTCCATGGTGACGTTGCCGTCCTTGTCGAAAGGCCAGGCACCGTTGGACATGGCGAATTGCTCGAACACCTGCTGAGGGTAGTTCTGCCCGGGATCGGTCGGCAGCGTCAGTGCGTAGAGGAGGCCTTCGTGCCCCGGCAGCTTGTCACATGCGGCGTCGATGTCGTCCCAGGTGACCGGCGGGTTGAGCCCGAGTTTCTTGAAGACATCGGCCCGGTACCAGATCGCCTGGATCCAGCCATCGAACGGCACCGCGGCGTATTTGCCGGTGGATGGATCGGTGACCATCCTCAGCGGGCCTGCCCGGAAGTCGTCCTTCCCGATGCTGTTGATCACCTCCGTGGCAGCGTCTTCGTCCAGCAGGCCGTCGGCGGAGAATGCCGCCACCCGTTCGACCCCCATTCGGACGATGTCCGGCAGTCGGTTTGCCGCCCGAGCCGTGGCGATCCGCTGCGACACGCCTGCTTCTTCGATTGGCACGATCCTAATCTCTACGTCAGGATGCTTCGCCATGTATTTCTTTGCGATCGCCTCGTAGGTGTCGACTCGCTTCGCCTCGTTGTCGGTCGTCCAGAATTCGACGATCTTGGATGGCCTCACGACCTTGGTCTCGACGACTTTCTTCTCGACCACCTTGGTTTGCACGACTTTCTTCTCGATTACCTTCGTCTCGACGACTTTCTTCTCGATGACTTTTGGCGTTGGCTTGGCGCAGCCCGCCGCCATCATCGCGACGATCAGCAGCGCCGACACGATCACCAGTAGTTTACGGTTCTTCATTTTCCTTTCCTCCTAAATTAAATTGACTGCTAAAAAACGTTAGCTTGTGCATCCGATCTGTAGTTTCCCCTGCTATCACCCCCTTTCGATCGTGTTTCCTGGAGCTTTTCCTGTGGACTTGCGGATTACCAGGTGTGGTTTTATCCAGATTTGCTTCTC
>JALWAP010000021.1 GCA_027016315.1 Anaerolineae bacterium
GTTCCGGATATAATTGAAACACGGTTTCAATTAGGAATCCAGAGGCAGCGGTATGGACGAGAAAGAGGTCATCGAGACCCTCAGGGCAAGCGGATACAAGCTGACGAAAGCCCGACGGGCCGTGATACGGGTTCTGGTCCAGAGCCACAGGAAGCTCACGGCGCAAGAAATCTTGGAAAAGGGCAAGGAAGAAGACCCGAAGCTCGGCATAGTCACGGTTTACAGGACGCTGGAGATACTGGGCGAAATCGGGGTGGCAAAGCGCTTACACGGCGAATCTGGCTGCCACTCCTACGCCCTCAGCGAGCCGGGCGAGCACAGGCACTACCTGATATGCAAGGGATGTGGGGCGGTCATCGAATTCGAAGGGTACGAGGAGATAGGAGCTTTGCTTAGAAGGCTCGAAAAAGAGACTGGATTTCAGATCACGGATCATTGGTTGCAGGTCTTTGGATATTGCCCGCGGTGCAGGGAGCGTGTCAACGAAGGAGGTGGGAAATGAGGAAATTCGTCGCCATTTTTCTGATCCTGGCGATGGTCACGACGGGGTTCTTGAGCGGGTGCAGCAAGAAAGCCGAACCGCAGGATTCGGGCGAAATGCTGGTGATGGCGAGCATTCCCCCACTCGGTGATTTCGCCAGAGAGGTGGGGCGTGGCAGGGTGAGGGTGAAGGTTTTGGTTCCTCCTGGAGCAAGCCCTCACACCTACGAACTCAAGCCATCGCAGTTGAAGGACTTGAGACACGCCCGCGTGCTCGTGCTCGTTGGGCTTGGCCTGGAGTTCTGGGCGGACAAGGCGATAAGCGCCGCGAACAACCCGAACCTGATCGTCGTGAAGACCTCCGAAGGGCTTCAGATCCTTCAGGGGGATAACGGCAGGGGAAATCCGCACGTGTGGCTCGACCCGATAAACGCCATCCACATGGTGGAGCTGATACGTGATGCATTCATAAAGGCCGATCCTGAAGGCAAGGAGGTGTATCAGGAAAACACCGAGCGGTACATAGAGCAATTGAAGGATTTGGATCAGGAGATCAGGGTCACCGTATCGCACTTTTCTTCCAGAAAGTACGTTGCTTTCCATCCGGCATGGGCGTATTTCGCCAAAAGGTATGGCCTGCAGAGGGTGGCCGTCATAGAACCGATCCCGGGGAAGGAGCCTTCTCCGTCGGAGATCCTCAAGATGGTTAAGGAGATCAAGGCGGCCGGCGCCGGAGCGATATTCGCGGAGCCGCAGACCTCGTCGAAAGTTGCCCAGGTCATATCCGTCGAGACCGGGATCAAGCTGGTGGTGCTCGATCCGCTTGGCGGCGTGCCAGGGCGTGAAACTTACATCGATTTGATGAGATACAATCTTTCTCAGATGGAGAAAGCGCTGAAATGACCGAAAACGATTTCGTAGTGGAGCTCGATCACGTTTCTGTTATGTACCAGACCCACCTTGCCCTCAGGAACATCACTATGAGGGTGAGGGAGGGAGAATTCCTGGCGCTCCTGGGCCCTAACGGCGCTGGCAAGAGCACGTTGATAAAGACGATCCTGGGGCTGATGGAGCCAATCGCCGGGACTGTGAAGGTTTTCGGCGTTCCTCCTAAGCAGCTTGGGAAAAGGCGAACGTGGATCGGGTACGTGCCGCAGGTCACGAACGTAGACCCGAATTTCCCGGTAAAGGCGTTCGACATCGTGTTGATGGGGTTGTACGGGAAGATAGGGCTTTTCCGCAGGCCATCCAGGGAGGATAAGGAAGCGGCGATGCGGGCCATGGAGAGCGTGGGGATGCAGGACCTGACCGACCGCAGGTTCGGCTCCCTTTCCGGCGGGCAACAGCAAAGGCTCCTCGTCGCCAGGGCTTTGGTTGTGAACCCGAAGCTGCTGCTCCTGGACGAGCCGACCACGGGCGTCGACACGGCCACCAGCTCCAGCATCTACGACCTCCTTTCCGATTTGCACGGAAAGGGGATCACGATAATTCTCGTGTCCCACGACGTGGGCATCGTTTCTCAGTACGTGGATAGGGTCGCGTGCATAAACCAGTCGTTGGTGGTGCATGGGAAGCCCACAGAGGTGCTCACAGAAGAGGCCCTCGATAAGATGTACGGCTGTGACGCGATGTTGTTCTTGCACGGTCCGATGCCGCACATGGTCGTCAAGAAGGAGATGGCCGGAGTGATCGGACTGGAGGACCTCAAGAAGGAGGAGAGGTAGGCATCATGGAGATACTGGCTTACACATTCATGCAAAGGGCTCTGATTGCATCCGTGATGATCGGCACCGTGTGCGCCATCATCGGCACCTACGTGGTCCTCAGAGGGCTTTCGTTCATCGGAGCGGGGATTGCCCATGCGTCTTTCGGCGGAGTGGCGCTCGGGTTCCTCCTGGGTGTCAATCCTTTCGTCAGCGCGATACTGTTCTGCCTGTTCACTGCGTGGGGGATCGGGTGGACAAGCGAAAGAGGCAAGATCAGGGAGGACACGGCCATCGGCATCTTCTTTGCATCTACCATGGCTTTGGGTGTATTCTTCGTGGGGATGATGAAGGTCTACAACCTTGATCTCTTTGGGTACCTGTTCGGGAATGTGCTGGCGGTGACGAAAAGCGACCTCGTGCTGAGTGTTTCCCTGGGAGCGTTGGTGCTGTTGATGGTATTTCTTTTCTTCAAGGAGCTGCTTTTCGTCACGTTCGACCAGGAAATGGCGCAGGTCACAGGGGTTCCGGCCAGGAGCGTCTACTACCTCTTGCTCGGGTTGATAGCGGTGACCATTGTCATTTCGATCAAGGTCGTGGGCATAATCCTGGTGTCGGCGTTGCTGGTCATTCCGCCAGCTTCCGCCTATCAACTGACGGAGGACTTCGGCAAGATGATGCTCCTTTCGGTAATCATCGGAGTCGCCAGTTCCGTGGCCGGGCTGTTTTTCTCTTACTGGCTCGACGTGGCATCCGGCGCTACTATCGTCCTGACGGCGACGACGATTTTCTTCGTGGCATCGCTTCTTTCGCCCCGCAGGAGGTATCTGCGGCGAAGGCAGCGGGACCTGCTGAAGGAAGTCATTGGATCGGAAAGTGAGGCGGGCAGATGAAGCATCTTACCATCGGCGTTGCGGGCGGAACCGGTTCGGGGAAGACCACGGTTGCGAACAGGATTCTGGAACTGGTCGGGGCGGAGCGGATCGCTTACCTTCCGCACGACTCCTACTACAAAGATTTGAGTCACCTTCCACCAAACCTGCGGAGTCAGCGAAATTTCGACCATCCGGACAGTCTGGACAACGAGCTTTTCGCCAGGCACATTCAAGATCTGCGGGAAGGGCGTGCGGTGGAAGTCCCGCTGTACGATTTCACCACGCACACCCGTCGCAAGGAGACGAGAACCGTCTACCCGAGCCGGGTGATCCTGGTGGAAGGGATATTGCTGCTGGCGTTGCCGGAAATCCGGAACCTCCTGGATGTGAAGATCTTCGTGGATACGGATGCGGACATTCGGTTCATCCGAAGGTTGAAGCGGGACATCCACGAGCGTGGCAGGACTGTGGATTCCGTGATCGAGCAGTATTTGAACACCGTCCGCCCCATGCACCTTGAATTCGTCGAGCCGAGCAAGCGGTACGCGGACGTGATAATCCCGGAAGGCGGGTTCAACACCGTGGCGCTCGAGATGGTCGTCGCGAGGATTCAGGAAATGCTCAAGGAATAAGGTTTTGCTCCACGGTGTTCCAGAGGAAGGAAAGGGGCGGGTTTCAAGACCCGCCCCTTCGCTCTGACTTCATTGGACTCGTAACACAACGGGAGCCTGTTTCCACAACTCCTCGAGCCTGTAGTAAGCCCTCTGGTCTTCGGACATGACGTGGACTATCACGTCTCCGTAGTCCATCAACACCCAGCCGCTTCTGGATTCTCCTTCGATGTTAAGCGGTGAGCGGCGGAAGTCTTTCTTCAGCGCTTCACGTATCCATTCCACCACTGTGTCGGATTGTCTTTCGGAATTGACCGTGAAGATCAGGAAATAATCTGCGATGATGGTCACCGGCCTCAGGTCCAGAAGCAGGATGTCTTCCGCCTGCTTTTCCTCCGCCAGAGAGACTATTTTCCCTGCCAGTTCACGAGATTCCAGAGTACCACCTCCTTTTCATACATCGAGATTTCTGACGAGTTTCGCGTGTGTCTGGATGAACCTCCGCCTCGGCGGGACCTCGCTCCCCATGAGCATGTTGAACGTTCGGTCGGCTTCGGCGGCATCTTCCAGTGAGACCTGCAGGAGTATCCTGTTTTCCGGGTTCATCGTCGTTTCCCAAAGCTGCTCCGGGTTCATCTCACCGAGACCTTTGTACCGCTGGATCGAGACCTTTTGCCCGTCGAGGGAATCGAGGATCTTCTGCAGTTCCTGGTCCGAGTAGACATACGTGCGCTTGTTGCCGTATTTCACCTGGTACAAGGGCGGTTGCGCAAGGTACAGGTGTCCCGCTTCGATGAGTGGCTGCATGTAGCGGAAGAAGAACGTCAGCAACAGGGTCGTGATGTGCGCACCGTCCACGTCGGCGTCGGTCATGATGATCACCCGGTGGTACCGGAGGTTCTTAAGGTCGAAATCGTCGCCGATTCCGGTCCCAAGCGCCGTGATCAGGGCCTGGATTTCCTTGTTGTCCAACGCTCTGTCCAGGCGGGCTTTCTCCACGTTCAAAATCTTGCCGCGAAGGGGCAGGATTGCCTGGAAGCGCCTATCGCGCCCTTGCTTTGCAGAACCGCCTGCGCTGTCCCCCTCGACGATGAATATCTCGGTTTTCGAAGGGTCGCGCTCGGAGCAATCCGCCAGCTTGCCCGGCAGAGTCATGCTTTCCAGGGCGCTCTTGCGGATTACGAGGTCCCTGGCAGCGCGAGCGGCCAGGCGTGCCCTGGCGGCCGTGTGGCATTTCGTGATGATGGCTTTGGCTTCCTTCGGGTGAGTTTCGAGCCACTGGGAGAATGCTTCTCCCACGACCGATTCGACCTGCCCTTTGACCTCCGCGTTGCCGAGCTTTGCCTTTGTCTGGCTCTCGAACTGCG
>JALWAP010000022.1 GCA_027016315.1 Anaerolineae bacterium
GCCCCGTACACGAAGGCAAAGTACATGTGCCCAAACGTCAGTATCGCCATCACGAACATGGAGATGTCGTGGATCAGCACCATCGCCAGCCCCAGGTCGTGATACGCTGCCTGATGGAGGATCGGCGCTCCAAGCCACATCACCAACCCGCTCCCCGCAATCAGGAAGTAGAAAATGATGATGGTGGCATGGTGCAGCTTCTCGCCGGCGTTGATCCTCCCCTGCGGCGGCAGATGCCCTGGCCTACCCAGAACGTACGGGATGAAGTGCGGAAGCCATTTCAGGTCGTCCTTGTCCCAACTGAAGAAGGAATCGTAAACCAGCTCCCAGAGCCCGTGGGGATCGGCCAGCAGGTAGTACAGCGGCACAAGCAGCAGCACCACCGCCGCTATCCTGTGCAACAGCCGCTCCCAGCTCCACCCGAACACCTTCCAGCTTGCCCACGTGGAAGTCCAGGGGATGTACAGGATCAACCCGGTGATCAGCAGCGTGAAGAACGCCGCCACGAACGTCCAGTGTGCTATCCGCTGAGCCTTGCTGAACCGAGGCACTATCCGCATTTTCTTCGCCATCTCACGCCTCCTTCTTCCCTTCGGCCGAGGCAGCTTCCTCTTTCTTCAGTTCCTCGGCAATCTCCTTGGCATGCTCCTCCGCACCTTTCTTGGCGTAGGGGTACAGCGCAGCAAGCCCAACCGCCGCAGCGCCGAGGATGATGCTACCTGCAGGCTGTTCGTAGTCCTGCCACGCCCTGGATACCTGGGCCGAATAATCGTCGGCAGGCAGAGCCTCCAGCGACCTTTCGTCCACGTGTTTGGTGACGTAGAACACCTTCGGCTTGGTGCCGAGTTCCGGCTTGAGCGGCTTGGCAACGCCGCTGTTCACCAGCTTCGCAACCTCGGAGTTGGGATCGTCCAGGTCGCCGAAGATGCGGGAGTGACCCACGCAAGTCTCCACGCACGCTGGCTCTCGCCCTTCGTGTACCCTGTCCACGCAGAACGTGCATTTGTCCACTGCCACCACGTGGTGCGGCAGGGCGCTGCCGAAGAGCTTCCGGCCTTCGTCCAGGTCATCTTTTTCGTAGAGGTAGCGGGCGTCGTAGGGGCACGCCTCCACGCAGAACCCGCAGCCGATGCAGAGGTTTTCGTCCACCAGGACGAAGCCTCCGTCGTCGTCGATGTAGCTGGCGCCGGTGGGGCAGACTTCCACGCACGGAGGGTTCTCACAATGCATGCAGAGCCGGGGCAGGAAGACTTCCTTCACCTGCGGGAAATGGCCTTCCACCCACCGCTCGACGTGGGTTCGATATTTTTCGTTCCAGAACGGTGTCTCGTTCTCCATGGAGCACGCGGCCACGCAGGCATCGCACCCCAGGCACACCGTCAAGTCCATTACCATTCCATATCGTGCCATTTTTGCCTCCCTCAAGCCTTTTCGACCTTAACGGTGAACTCGTTGGCTCTGTAGCCTCCGGTGATGTTGTCGACCCGGTAAGGTATCAGCTTGTTCAGCGCTGTGCCCCTGTTGAACCCGAAGGTCAATGCGGAGCTTTCCATGCCGAACGCTGCGGACAGGAACACGGTATCCGGCCTTACCTTTTCGGTGAGGTGCGCCTTTACCTCGATGACATGATCTGGCGAGATCGTGTTGGTAACCTTGACCGTGTCGCCTTCCCTGATTCCGAGTTCTCTGGCCTTGCCGGCGTTGATCCAAAGGCCGAACAGTTCGCTTTCCATGTCTTTGTCCCCGACCATTGCCATCAAAAGCGGGTTGTCGGCGGTGGAGGTGTAAGACATGAAAGGAGTCTTGCCGTGGGCGAAGAAGAACTCGTTGCCGGAGGGCTTGTCCGTGTCTTTCATGCCGTCCTTCCAGCGAGGTGGCACGTATGCCACCAGCGGATCCCACAGGTCCAGATACCCTGCCATCTTGACGAAATTCAGGAACAGAAGGCTGTAGACTTCCAGCCTGCCCGATGGGAGCGGCGTGGGGTACTTCCTTGGAATTCCGGCCTTCTTCAGCCCTTCCTCGGCCGTCTCCACGATGAGGACTCCGTCGGATGTGAAAAGCTTGTCCAGTTCATCGAACGATTTGCCGGTCTTCTTGGCCACGTGCTTGACGGCTATGTCTCGCAGCACCACGCCCATGCTTTCGCCTTTCTTGACCCGCTCCATCTCCGACATCACGACTTTCGGATCCCAGCCGTTCAGTTTGCTCATTATCCCGAGGTATTTCTTGCCTGCGCCCATGCCATTTGCCAGATCGTAGACCACCTCCACTAGGTGCTTTGCCTGGACACCAGGAACTGGCTGGAGGGGTCTGCGAGCGACGAGGGCGGCATCCGGGGACATCTCGGCGTGGAACAGCGGGTCTCCTTTCTCGAGATAGGTGTAATCCGGCAGGATCACGTCGGCGTAGAGGGCCATGTCGGTCGGCAGGATATCGGAGACCACCACCAGGTCCATCTTTTCGATGAACTCCTTTGCCCATTTGTCGTCCGGCGCGCTCCTGGGTAGGTTGGCTGCCACCGAGAACAGCGCCCGCAACCGGTACGGTTTGCCGTCCCACTGGAGTTTGCCGTCGGCAGCTTCCAGGTAGCCCATGTCGCCGAAAAGACTGTATGGGATCGGTTTCTTGCCGGACTTTGCCTGCGCCTGGTTCCAGGCAGCGTTGACGGCGGGATGCTTGTGCGGCCATGCGTCGGGATTGTCGAAGAACATTTTCTTCATACCCAGCGGCATCAGGATGCCGACCCCGGACGATGGCTGTTTGCCGGCCCAGATGGTCTCCCAGAAAGCCGCCACGCCTTCCCGGTACGCTCCGGCAAAGTTCCACGCGCCCTCACCGGTGTCTATCCGCCCCATCAGTGCCATGATCATGGCCTGGGCTTTGCGGGCCTGGGTGGTGTTGGCGTACCTGGATCCATACCATCCCGGCTCTATCAGCGGCCTCTTGGCGGAGAAGAATGTGTCGAAGATCTCTTTGTAGGTCTCGACGGGGATGTCTGTTATCTTCGACGCCCACTCCGGGGTGAAGTCCTTCACACGGTCTTTCAGGAACTGGAACACAGTTCGAACTTTCTTTCCGTTCCATTCCAGTCCATCGGGGGCCTCCAGTGCAGGCTGGATGGCGTTCCCGTCTGCATCTTTCAGATTGTTGCCAGCAGGAGCCGGGACTTTCACCACTTTCTTGCTTTTCTCGTCGTAGACGAAGAAAGCCTTCGGCATACCGGTCTTCTCGTTCACTTCCATGGCCGGAACTGGCATACCTTTTTCGTCGTAGGCGAGGAACGGAGCGTTGGTGTAGCTCTTGCTGAATTTCTCGTCGTAGTGCTTGCCGTAGACAGTCTCCTGGAGCATCGCCAGGATGAACGCCGAATCGGTTCCGGGCTTGATGGGCACCCACATGGTTGCTTTCGCCGCCATCTCCGAGAGCCTCGGATCCAGGACGATGAGCTTGGCACCCTTTGCCAGGGCTTCGCCCAGCCTCTTTCCTCGCCCGGTGGCGATGCCCGCAACCGAGGCATTGCTCTGGAATGACAAAATCACGTCGGCATTCCCGTAGTCCGGTATCGTCTCCGCGTGCACGTTGAAGTTGCCGGTGACGGAGATCAAGCCTGCGTGCTCGGAAGATACGCAGTGCTGGATGGGCGTGCCGAGGATGTTCGGCACGGTCAGAGCGAGGGCACCGGGGATTATGTACGGCTTGTACATGGCGCAGGTAATCCAGCCTCCGGCCATGGCGATCTCGAAGGGCTGAATTTTCTTCTCCTGCATCTTCTTCATGATGTAGCCGTACGCTTCCTGCCACGAAGCCTTCCTGAACTTCCAGGTACCTCGCTTGCTCCCCTCGACGCGGATCAGCGGGGTCTTTATCCGGTCAGGGTTGTAAGTGCGAAGGACACCGGCCTGACCGCGGGCGCAAATCTTCCCAAGGTTGTAGGGATGTTTCGGGTTCCCTTCGATCTTGACCGCCCGCTCGACCCCGCCGATTTTCTTGACGGCATACTTGACGCCACAGGTATTGGCGCACATGGTGCAGATGCTCGGATACCACTCAGCGCCGATGGAGACGTTCTTTGCGTGTGTCTTGCCATCCTTCGGCCAGCGAGGGGCTTTGAAAATGCCTCCTCCGGAAGGACGCAGGAAGAGCATCCCGGCGCCGACGGTTGCGCTTCCTTTGAGAAAATCCCTTCTGGTGATTTCTCTGCTCATGGTTCTTCCCTCCATTGTTCGGATTTCGCATAACAGGGGCTGTCGATACAACCCCAGAGGACCTGGAAACGGTTCGAAATTAGGGAGCACACAATCGAACGTGGAAACATTAGATGGAAACCTGTGAATCGTCTTGACCGTCCGCCCATAGCATAGGTCTCCTTTTGTAGATATAACCTATTTCTCAGTCACTATTATATTTAATCTATCTGAAGGAGTCAAATCTTTAGTTGAAATTTTCACGATCCGTACCAACTGGGATGTTCGGGGCTTGCAGGGCCTATCGCCCGAACCATTTGCAGCCAACCATGGAATAATGGAACAGAAGAGGTCCACGGGGTATAATTCGGAAGTGATGAGAGTTTGCAAGAGGCATGCCCGGGGATGAATCCGAACAAGAGATCTTTCCGAATAGCATACGTGGCCGGTATGACCGCGCTGGGGATCGCGCTGCTGTACCTGGCGTGGGAATACCGCGCCGTCCTCATCCAGACTTTCAAAAGTCGAGACGCAATCCAGGCATGGGTTTCCAGATGGGGGAAATGGGGGCCGGCCGCCCTGATCTTCCTGAACGCCCTGCAGATAGTGGTGGCTCCGATACCGGGATATCTGGTACAGGTTATAGCCGGTTTCCTCTTTGGGTTCCCGGCAGGCGGGTTCTACGCTTTGATCGGGATGCTCACCGGCGGGACCGTGTCCATGCTGCTCTCCAGAATTCTGGGCAGACCCTATGTCGAGTTTATGATAGGGAAGCAACGGCTGGAGGAATGGGAAAGGAAAGCT
>JALWAP010000023.1 GCA_027016315.1 Anaerolineae bacterium
GATGCGTTCATGGGCTGCGTGCTGGTCGATGAGGTAGAGCCCGTTCGGGCCTTCTGCCACGATGTACGTGGCACCGACTTGCCCCACGACCCGCAACGGCGGGAGTTTTTCCTGTTGCGTCTCTGGGACCCGCGGTCGTCCGCCCTCCTGCCATTTCGGGCTGACATCTTCCTGAGGCGTGATCTGGGCGCGAACCGGCTCGCGCGGCAGGTCCAAGGGGATTTGCACTTCGACAGCGGGTGGCGGCGTCGTTTCCCTTCTGGTCGGGACGAACGTGTCCGGGCCTTGCCACACATCCGGGGCCACTTCCGGGATCGGTGAGGATTCCACGAGTGCTTCCCTGACAGACCGCTGTACGACCCTAAAAACCTTGCCCGGCTCCCGGAACCTGACTTCTGCCTTGGTGGGATGCACGTTGACATCCACTTTGGCCGGGTCCATCGTCAGAAAGAGCACTGCTACGGGGAACCGCCCGACCGGCAGAAGGGTGTGATAGGCCTGGATCACGGCGTAGCTGACTTGCGAATCCCTTATCAGGCGGCGGTTCAGGAAGACGATGATTTTCGTCCTATCGGATCGGTGGACGGACGGAGCGCCCACGTATCCGGAAACTTTTACACCGCTTTCTTCTCCCGATACCTGGATCATCTTCTTTGCGATTTCCAGCCCCATTACCTGCGCCAGCACCCCAAATAGCTCCCCGTCGCCTGCGCTCTGGAAGACCTTACGGCCATCGCTGACGAGGGAGAACCTGATTTCGGGGTACGCCATGGCGTAGAGGGTGACTACCCGATGGATGTGCCCTGCTTCCGTCCTCGGCGAGCGCAGGAACTTGCGCCTGGCCGGAACGTTGTAGAACAGGTTCTCGACGGTGATGGTGGTGCCTTTGGGCAGACCGCGTGGCGCTTTGTAGACGATATCGCCGCCTTCGAGCCTCACGTGGGTACCGATTTTCTCGCTTTCGTGCCTGGTTTGCAAGGTCACCTTGCTTACCGCGGCGATGCTGGCCAGCGCCTCTCCTCGGAAGCCAAGCGTGGAAATGCGTTCCAGGTCTTCCGCTGTGCTTAGCTTGCTGGTGGCGTGCCTCGCAAACGCCAGCGGGACTTCTTCTGAAGGTATCCCGTGCCCATCGTCCGAGACTCTGATCAGCCGGATGCCGCCTTCCCTGATCTCGACCTTGATGTCGGTCGCGCCGGCGTCCACGCTGTTTTCTACGAGCTCTTTGACCACGGAAGCCGGTCGTTCTACCACTTCGCCTGCGGCGATTTTCGCGGCTATTTCTGGAGGAAGTACGTGGATCGGCATGCTCTCACCTCCCCGCCACGAATCCATAGATGGCAAGCAACGCCGATACCACGATCGCTGTGATGCCGACGCCCCAGGTCAGGTCGTTCCAGAACCGCCATGGATACAGGCGGATGAGCGTGTCTGTTTCCGGGAACAACCACGTGTTTCCCTGGAAGAAGAGGTGGTGGAATTCAGTGAAGAACCAATCGAAATTCCACCAGACGAGCAAGGTAAGCACGACCAGCGTTGCCAGGGTGAAAACCCCGCCGTACCCCCAGTATTTCCTGGCCCCCTCTTTGAGCGCGAAGGTCGCTGCAATGGCGAGAACCGCCATCGCCACCCAGAGCGCCTGTAAGCGAGCAACGAGCCTTCTCACGTCGGTCATGTGGCGGACTTCACGCTGGTTGAACGCCGGTTTTCCATCGTCGGTTCTGGCAGCCGCCAGGTCATCCAGCTTCCCTGGCAGTACGACCGATTCCAATCCGATGACGGCGAGCCTGTACCTTTCGGCTTTCGTAAACCCGTACCGATCGGGCGGAAAGCCGGGGCGCGAGTATTCGACCTTTATCGAAAGGGGCTGCATGAACAGCATGGCAGCTCCGACCGTTATCAGGTAGGGAGCGAACAGCACGATCACAAGCCCAAGGGCTTTCTTCATCGGGACACCTCCGAGCTTCGGCTATGAATATGATGCCATATCGCATCCGTTTCGTCCAGCCAAACGGCTGCACAAGATGCGGCAACGAGAAAACCATACATTAGAGTTGCGGGCATCATCCCAAAAGCACCATCCGCTACGGCAAAGCTCGGATTCAACTGATCTTCTGTCTCTTAAGGACATCCACGCTTTCCATCGTTGCGGATTTACTCCGGTTGGTGGTAAAACGAAGTGTACAGCGGTGAGACCGACCGAAGCCGTGGCTGAGGAAAACACGGTACCGGCAGAGGGATTCTGACGTGGGAAAGAAAAACATCGCTCTGAACGCTCAACTCCTGACCGACAGGGCAGGGTACAGGAGCGCAGGAATACGGAACTACATCTACCAGCTATTGAAGCATCTGCCAGATGCTTCAGACGAATTCGCGTACCAGGTTTTCACCGGCATCCACAAAGCATCGCTGCCGCCTGATATGAAGGTTCATCGCACACGGTGGCCCACGGATAATCCACTGGCGCGCATCGTCTGGGAGCAAACGGTGCAACCGATTCTCCTGGAGCGCATTTCGCCCGACCTCTACCACGCGCTGGCGTTCGCCGGCCCCCTGGTAGGCCACGGCCCTATGGTCGTGACGGTGTACGACCTCAGTTTCAAACGATTCCCGGAAGCGTTCAACCCACTCAAGCGCTTCTACCTCAGCCTGATGACGGGATCCACGCTCCGAAAGTCGCAAATGGCCATCGCCATCTCGAAAAGCACGAAAGACGACATCGTCAGGTTCTGGGAAATCCCGAAGGAAAGGATCGCCGTTGCTTACGGAGGGATTTCTGAGGAGTTCCACCCACTGCCAGAAGATGAGGTGGACCGGTTCAGGCGGAAATGGGGCCTGCCGAAGGATTTCATCCTCTTTCTCGGAACCCTCGAGCCGAGGAAGAACCTGGTGCGGCTCGTGAAAGCCTACTCCCGGGCGTTCGAAGCAGAACCTTCCCTGCCCCATCTGGTGATCGCTGGAGCCAGGGGGTGGTACTACCAGGACGTCTTCGAGACCGTGCACAGGCTTTACATGGATAGCCGTGTGATCTTCCCCGGCTTCGTACCTGATGAAGACCTGCCTTTGTGGTACAATGCTGCTGGTATGTTCGTGTATCCGTCGCTTTTCGAGGGATTTGGACTGCCGGTTCTGGAGGCGATGGCGTGCGGGACACCTGTGGTGGCGAGCGACGTTTCGTCGATACCGGAGGTAGTCGGGGATGCAGGCATCCTCGTCCCACCGGAGGACGAGGAAAAGCTCGCCGAAGCGATCCTGTCCCTCTGGAAGGATGTCGATCTGCGCCGCGAGCTTTCGAGACGCGGGATCGAGCAGGCTGGAAAATTCAGTTGGGATGAGACCGCACGCGCCACAGTGGAAGTCTACAGGAAGGTTTTGGCCGGGGAATCGGGATGAATTACGAACGCTGGAAGCGCTGGATTCACGGAGCGCTTGTTTTGCTCGACGCCATATTGATAAACGTTTCGTTCGCGCTTGCGTACTGGATCCGGTACAAGCTGCAATGGTTCCGCGCCATCGAACCAGCGAACTATGTCCCTTATTCCAGGTACATCCCGGCCTCCCTGATCCTGACCGCCTTGCTGTTCGTGCTCTTCAACCTGGAGAGACTCTATTCACCTCAACGCGGCGAAAGCTTCCTCGAAGAGTTTCATAAAATTCTCAACGGAACGACTAACGGCATCATCCTGCTGATTGCGCTCACGTTCTTCTACCGGCCCCTCGCTTATTCCAGATTGCTGTTCCTGGAAGCGGCGTTCCTGATCGTGCTGATCCTTGGTCTGGTGCGGGCTGCCAAGCACATGCTGATGGCGCGTCTGCGGAAAAAAGGGATCGGCATCGACAAAGTGCTCATCGTGGGCGCCGGAGAAGTTGGCAGGGCGCTGATGAGATCCATCGCCGCAAGGCCCGAGCTTGGATACCAGGTGGTGGGGTTCGTGGACGACAACCCGGAAAAAGGCAACAAGGACCTGGGAAGGTTCAAGGCGATGGGCTCCCTTGACAATCTGCCGAAGATACTGGAGGAAAGGGAAGTGTCCGAAGTGTTCATAACCCTTCCCTGGCAGTACCATCGGAAAATCATAAAGCTGATCAGCCAGTGCAACCGGGCGAACGTGAGGGCGAGGATCGTGCCTGATTTCTATCAGATGAGCCTCAACAAGCTCGATCTCCAGCAGATCAACGGCATACCGCTGATCGGCTTCAAGGAGATATCCATTCACGGCTGGAACCTGTTGCTGAAACGGGCGATAGACGTCGCGCTCTCCGGCATGGCGCTCGTGCTCCTCTCCCCGCTGATGGGATTGATAGCGATCGCGATCAAGCTGGATTCCCCCGGTCCGGTGTTCTTCAAGCAGAAGCGAGTGGGCAGGCGGGGAAAGGTTTTCACCATCTACAAATTCCGGTCCATGGTAGAGGGGGCGGAGGAGATGTTGCCCCAGCTCATGGAGCACAACGAAGTGGATGGCCCGATCTTCAAGATGAAAGACGACCCCAGGCGCACGCGGGTCGGCAGGTTCCTGCGCCGTACGAGCCTCGACGAACTGCCGCAGTTGTACAACGTGCTCAAAGGCGATATGAGCCTGGTTGGACCCAGGCCGCCGATCCCGGAAGAGGTGGAGCAATACAAGGAGTGGCAGAAGAAGCGCCTGGAGGTGCTTCCGGGGATCACCGGGCTGTGGCAGGTGAGCGGGCGGAGCAGGCTTTCGTTCGACGACATGGTGCTGCTGGACATTTACTACGCCGAAAACTGGAGCCTGTGGCTCGATTTCACCATCCTGCTGCGCACCATCCCGAAAGTGATCCTCGGAGAAGGAGCGTACTGAGCTGCACAAGGCAACCCGGAGGACTTGATGGAAGAAACGAACACCGAAATGGAGGTTAACTTGCATATACCGACGCGCATTGCACTTTCGGCTTTGATAATCCTCATGGCTTTGCTCCTCTACCGGCTGGTCACCATCAAGCCG
>JALWAP010000024.1 GCA_027016315.1 Anaerolineae bacterium
TCCAGCACTTTCTTTTGCCGCCGCTTGGCCGCTTTCGGTGCGTCTATCGGGTTCCTGGCCGGGTACTGGGGCAGCGCCGCCAGCATGGCGCATTCCGCCAGGTCCAGATCCTGGACGTTCTTGTCGAAGTACGTCTTCGCAGCAGCCTGAAGGCCATACGCGAAGTTGCCGTAGTAATTACTGTTCAGATACCACTCCAGGATCTTGTCTTTGGGGTACCTTCTGGTTATCTCCAACGCCAGGATCATCTCCTTGATCTTCCTGGCGTAGGAGCGCTTGTACCGTTCCTCAGGCGGTATGAGCACATTCTTGATCAACTGCTGCGTGATGGAACTGCCGCCCTGGATCGCCTTTCCCTGAAGGTTGGAGACGAAAGCCCGCAAGATTCCCCTGGGGTTGATACCTGGGTTCTGGTAGAAGCTCCTGTCCTCCAACGCGATGGTGGCCTGGCGGCACACCTTTGGAATCTGATCGAGCGGCACGTAGGTCCGGTCGCCTCTGGTTGGATCGATTACCTCGTAGAGGAGATGCTTCCCGGTCCTGTCGTATATCTTCGTGGTCTCGAATTTCTCCTGACGGTGCTCGATGGCCGAAGGATCCGGGAGTTGTCTGGCGTAGTACGTGTAAACCCCAGCGGTGACGCCCGCCACAGACGCCACGATGCTCCCAACGGTAACAAACACCGCCAACAAGACCCCGACGGTCAGCTTCCAAACCCAGCTCATCAAGCCCGGCCCTCGGCGCTTTTCCCGATGGACCGAGCGTTTTCTCACCACCCAGAATGTCTTTTCCATCCTGCAAACCCTTCCACTTCCCCTTTAGTCGTTCAAAGCCACGCCGCCGCAACGGAGCTGTTCGATTCTCTGGGCGGCATCGCGTGGCGGTTCCATCGTTTTCGCACATTCCATCGTGTCGAATCTGCACAATGATAGCAGCATAGAGTGAATTGGGCAAAGGATTCGCCTTGGGACGGCTCCCCGACGTTCCTCGCTTCGTTCCCCTGCTCCCCCTGCATCCCGCCAGACTCGCATCGGGGCCTGCCCCCCAACCGCTTTGTGCAAACCGGGAATCTCCTGGTAAAATAACAGCAGGTTCGAGGAGGGAGTACATATGTCTCCGTGGGCAAAATCGAAGTGGCGCTTGCTCCTGCATGGCTCATCCGACGGGGCCACCAACATGGCCATCGACGAAGCAATCGGAACCCTGGTGGCAGAAGGGTCATCTCCGCCGACCATAAGGTTCTACTCCTGGTCCCCGCCAACGCTCTCCCTGGGAAAGAATCAACCTTTGTCGGAGGTGAACCTGGAGGCGTGCGAAGCCGCAGGGTACCACGTCGTCCGGAGGCCGACGGGCGGCAGAGCCGTATTGCACGCCAGGGAGATCACTTACAGCGTTGCAGCTCCCCCTTCCGATCCAAGGCTGGCTGGCGGGGTTCTCGATGCGTATCGCCGCCTGAGCCTCGGGCTGATCGAAGGATTGAAGCTGCTCGGAGTGGAAGTGGAACAGGCCGGGCCGGAGGCTCGAGCAGGAGAAGACGTGAGCGCTGCATGCTTCGAAGTCCCTTCGGCATACGAAATCAGCGTCGGCGGGAAGAAGCTGATCGGCAGCGCCCAGCGCCGCACGCAGGGTTTCGTGCTGCAACACGGTGCCATCCCCCTCGGCGGGGACGTGACGGAGATCGCAGAGTTCCTGAACCTCGACGAGGAGGGAAAGGCTGCGCTGAGGGAACTGCTTCGGAACCGGGCAACCACCCTCGCCGAAGTTCTTGGCTCCGAGGTATCGTTCCACAGAGCCGCGGTGGCGCTGGCAACCGGGTTCGAGATCGCTTTGAACCTGGAGCTCCAGGTAGGAGAACTGACGAGCCGGGAGGAAGCGCTCACCCTGGAACTCCGGGACAAGTACGCCCGTCTGGAATGACGCTATCTCAGGGAAAAGGAGGTGATGCAAATGTTAGGACGTAAACCTGGCGCTGCGGCATCACCTCTGAGGTCGATCCTTTAGGTGCCGCAGCGCCCAAAAGGAAAAGCCCCCCTCGTGCGGGGGCTTTTCCGTAATGGCGTTACTTTTTCCCAAACCAAAACTTCCAGCGAAGCAGGAAAAGTTCTCTGAACGCGCGTGTTATCACGCCAATCCTTGCGCCGGTCGGAGCACCCGCAGGCCGTTCCCTGTGGCGCACCGGCACTTCCTTTATCGAGTATCCAGCGCGCTTGATGCGCACCAAAAGCTCGCCGCTGAAAGTCGCACCCCTGGCGACAACCTTCGGCAGCACGTCCTCCAAAACCTCCCTGTGGAAGAGCTTAAAAGCGCAATCCACGTCCCGCGCTGCGTATCCGAAGAAGAGCGTTATCAAGAAGCTCCAGCCTTTGCCGTAGAGCACCCGAAGGAACGGATCGCGTCTTGGAGCCCGGTAGCCCACAACCACGTCGTTGCTCTCCACCCAGGGCATCAAAAGGTCGATGTCCTCCAGGTAGAACTGCAGGTCGGAATCGGTGAAAAGGACAAGTTCTTTCGTGGCGTTGCTCATCGCTGAAAATGCGGCGGCGCCGTAACCGAGATTCCTTGGATGCACCACCAGCTTCACCCTTGGATCACGTTCAGCAATCTCCCTGACCACTTCTCCGGTACGGTCGCGGCTGCCATCGTCCACCACCACCACCTCGAAGTCCTCGAACCGTGGCTCCATCGTTCTCACCACGTAGTCAATCATCGCCCCGATATTTGGTTCTTCGTTGTACGCTGGCATCGCCACCGATATGGATCGACTGTATTTGCTCATTGGACTCCTTTCAGTTCACCTGGAATCTTTCCTGTGGATTCCGAGCAGGCGGGAGAATATGCCTTCCCTGGGAATTTCCTGTGTCTGGCGCTCTTCCCATCTGCCGGAGATCGAAGCTCCCCTCCATTCATCCCGTAGCGCCAGGAGATCCGACAGGCTGGATGAAAGCGCCTCGGACTGTCCTCCCTGGAGAGCAGAACGCCACTTCTCCAGAACCTGGAGGTAGATCCCCAGCCACCTCTCGATGTTCTCCCGATTCGCTGCCAACAACGAAACCGCTTCTTCCGGGTCCGATGCGACGCCCGTGAGAGCGTCGAACTCCCTGCCAGCCAGCCTTCGTATCTCCCGCCACGCCTCATGCCCGGCGGTGGCGTTCAGGAAGGAAACGCCGAGCAACATCGGGAGGTGGGTGGTCACAGCCCGGAGGGAATCGTGTTCCTCCTCGCTCATGAACAACACTTTCATTTCCATCCTATCGGCCAGGCCGGTGAGAATCTGCAAGGGCACATCTTCGGTACCCGGCGATGTGCATATGGCCAACGTCCCGTGCCGAAACGCATCCGCAGAAGGCTCCGGCTTCGATGAAATGGGCGGGATTGGATCGGCACCCACGTACCCGATCCCTTTGGGGAACAGGTACTCTTCCGCCCATCGCCGAACCGGCTTCTTCACCGTGGAGAGATCGACTACCAGCGCGCCGGATTCCAATGCCGGAGCGATGGCTTCCATCGTGGCCCTCACTTCGTGAAACGGCACAGCGAGGATGACCATGTTCGAGCCTTCGCAGGCGTTCACCAGGTTCCACGAAGTCTTGTCGACGGCCTTCACTTTCTTCGCGCGAGCCACGGCATCACGGTCCGGGTCGTGCCCGACGACCACGTAATCGCCTTTCTCACGTTGGAGCGTAAGCCCTATCGACGTGCCCACGAACCCAAGGCCCACTATGGCTATCGAGAACCTGCCTTTCTTCCCCATTCAAAGCTCCTTATCTGCCGCCTGAAGCGCCGCCACCATCCTGCGCTCCTCCGGATCCAGCGGAGGGTCCTGAGCCTGATGGTAGAGTATCAGCCTGGCGCACCTTTCGGAGCATCCGGCTTCTTTTGCCATCTCCGCCCCGATCCTCGGATGCTCAACCTGCACGTAGACCGAATAGCAAATCGGCTTGCCCGGCGTCTTGCAGGCGAAAAACCGCAGTTTCTTCTTCAGAAGAACCGCAGCGACCCTGTACCACACAGAAAGCTTTATCTTCGATTTCCCCACATCGTGCAAAAGCGCCGCTGCGAGGAGGTCGGGATCGGTTTCACCCATCTCCAGCAGGTGCTGCATCACAGCCACACAGTGCGCCTGATCGTACGGTGACATCTTTTCGAACAGCTCCAGCAGAGGCGGGGAAAGGTATCCGGATGCGATTTCCGCCACCTTCGGGTTCGGGCGGGCTGTGATTGCCCTGAAGAACTCGCCCACCCTGTACGGAATTCTATCGAATTCGATCAGGGGCATCTGCGATCATCCCCCGACGATTATGCGCATCATGAACCTCACCGGCGGCCACAGCAACATGCTCAAAACGTGCACCGGCATGAACCAGTCGATCATGAGCAAGGTCAGGAGCAATCCAGGCCCCCATCTCTCGAGCTGCGCCCACTCGTCGGCCAGGTTCCATGCTTTGAAGTACTCGAATATCGCCAACAGCACGGCGTACCCGTCGAGCGGGGAAAGCGGTATCAGGTTGAAAACCGCAAGACCCAGGTTCATCAAAACCACGTAGAGGAGGAACGTCGCAATCGCGCCACCATGGACCAGACCGAGGCGGATCGGCAAACCGGCCAGGATCGCCAGTACCACGTTTGCGGTAGGGCCAGCGGCGGAAACCAGCCCCATCTTCAGCCTCGGATTGCCTTTCATGTAGAACGGGTTCACCTGCACCGGCTTCCCCCAGCCGATCCCGATGCCGGAGAGCGCTGCGAAGACCATCATCAGCGTACCGACCGGATCAAGGTGGGCTATCGGGTTCAGCGTCAGCCTGCCCTGCCGCGCCGGCGTTGGATCGCCCAGCCTGTACGCCACCATGGCGTGGGAAAACTCGTGCACGTCGATCGAAAGTATCAATATGGCGAATATCAAAATCGCCCAAACTATGTTCAGATTTGCCACTGCTTCGTCTCCAGTCA
>JALWAP010000025.1 GCA_027016315.1 Anaerolineae bacterium
CATTGGTGATTATGTCATCTCGGGCGGTGAGCTTGCGGCGATGGTGATAGTGGACGCCGTGACGAGGCTCCTCCCCGGCGCCCTCGGGTACGAAATGGGAGCCGATCAGGACTCCCACGCTACCGGCCTGCTCGAGTACCCGCAGTACACACGTCCGGAATCGTTCCGGGGGCACGTGGTCCCCCACGTGCTCCGAACCGGCGACCACGAAACCGTCGCCGCGTGGAGGCGGAAACAGGCTCTGCTGCGCACGCTCCTCAGAAGGCCAGACCTGCTCGATTCGGCCCCGCTGACGGAAGAGGACATCGCTTTCCTGCGCAGGCTCGGCTGGAAGCCTAAACGCTGACGATCCTCACGTAATCATCTTTATCGCCTCGGCCAGCTTCAGCCGGTTCACGTGTCGGATGGCAGGCAGCGCCGAAAGAAGCATCACCACCAGTATCCCCACGGCGGAAAGCACGTAACTCCGGGGAGCAATCTTCAGGTAGAAAACGAACAGGTCGGAGTTGAAAGTGCCCATGGCGTAGTACGACACCAGCCAGCCCAGGAACAGGCCGGGTAGCAGAGTCAGCGCCCACAAAATCAGGCTCTCCATCGTCATCAGCCACGTTATCCGCCAGCCGCTGGCGCCGATGGCCCGCATGGTGGCGTACTCCCGCTGGCGCTCCAGCACGCTCACCGTCATGGTGTTGAACAGCAGGGCAAACGCCAGGATCGCAGCGAACAGGAAGATGATGCCGACGAAAGCGTAGTAAAGCCCCATGAACGATTTTATGTCGCTCATCATCACTTCTCTGATCTGCACGTTGGCGACTCCGGGCAGGTGGTAGAGCTTCTTCTTGATCTCGACCTGCCGGGCCGGGTCGGCTTTGATGTAGAGGGCATTGAAGATTTTCGCTCCAGCCAGCTCCCGCACTCTCTCCAGCGACACATACGCCACCGAAGTGATGTACTCCCTGGAAATCCCGCCCACCTTGAATTTCAGGCCGCCGAAAGGAGTGGAGACCTCCACTTCATCCCCTTCCCGAAGCCCCATTTTCTTCGCCATGTAGTCCGTGAGCACGATCCGGTCATCGGAGAGGGCCTGTGGCAGATCTTTCGTCGGCCCCACCAGCTCTATCGGCGGCATCTTCGTATTCGGCTTCACCGCGTACAGGAGCACGCTCTGGCTCTTCCCGTTGGCCTTGATGGTGACCGGCATCTCGACATGCTCCTCCACATACCTCACGCCGCCCCAGGAAGCCACCGTCTTCGAGACCATTTGCGTCTGCGGCATGCTGAACTGCGCCAGCATGTCCCAGTTCTGCATCAGCCCCTGGTCGAACAGAAAATTCATCGAATCCATGAAGGCAAACCCCAGCACCACCAGCATGATCGAGAAGACGACGCCGATCCCCGTGCTGATGGACCTGCGGCGCACGCGAAACACGTCCCTCACCGGCAGGCGCAGCCAGAACGGCAACCTGACCAGCCGTTCGACGATGGATGTGCGCCCCTTGACCAGCGCCGTCGAGGCGTCCACTTTCATGGCGATGGCTGGAGCGACTTTTGCCGATGTCCTGGCAGGCCCGATGCTCCCGGCCACCACGAACAGGAGCATCATGCCGACCCCGCCGATCCACAAGTCGGGGTAGAGCTGCGTCTTCACCATCGGGATGCCGAGCTCCCCGGTGTAGACTTTCGTGATGGTGGTCGCCAGAGGCTGTCCCGTCAGGATGCCCAGAACCGACCCCAGCACGCCGATGGCCACAGCATACACCAGGTAGTGGAGCATCACGGAACCGTCGCCGTAGCCCAGCGCCTTCATCAGGCCTATCTGCGGCTGCTGCGCGTGGACGGTCCGGCTCAGCATGATGTACACCGCCATGGCCGCCACGAAGAGCATCAGCGCCGGAATCAGGTACGCCGTCTCCTTGAACCCCTCCAGGTCGAGACCCAACGCCTCGTTGGACGGCTGGTGTTCCCTGGGGGTGATGCTGACGATGCCGTAAGGCGCCAGGACGCCTCTGACCTCCTCGATGACCTTGCTGCGGTCTGCTCCTGGCTCGACCCGGATGGCGATGTCGTTGACCTTGCCCTCCATGCCGAACATCTTCTGCACCTGCGGGAGCGGAGCGAAAAGCACGGCGAACGTCCTGGCCGAAGGGAGCACGTCCTGCTTGCTCCTGCTGACGATGAGGTACTCTGGGCTGGACGCCACGCCGACGATCTTCATGGGGGTCTTCCTGCCGTTGACGATGGGTGTTGCCTCGTCGCCGGGGTGGAGGCCGTAGATTTTTGCAAAATGGCTCTCCACCAGCACCACGTTCGTGTCGCCGGGCCGCAGGTATCTCCCCTCGCCGACGTGCACCCCGTTGACCGCGGGCTGTCCGGCCGTCGGCATGCCGATGAACCGGGCACGGATCGGCTCGCCGGAAGGAAGCTCGTAGCCAGTATCGACGATGAGCCGTCCCGCGACAGCCTCCACGCCGTCCAACCGGGCCACTTTTTGCACCACGTCCTCCGGCGCTGCCCCGACGGAGAAAGTCACGTCGGCGAAATGAAGCGTGTCGTAGGCGTAGTTGTACGACGTGGAAAGGTCACGGTACGCGCCGTCCATGGAAATCAGCCCAGCGATGCCCAAAGCCACGATGACCGCCAGGGCCAGGCTCTGCGCCCACGCGGATTTCATGTCCCGGAGGGTCTTCTTGAAAAGTATCTTGTTCATCGTTACTCCTCTCGTTAAGGACGTTTGCTCCCAACGCAAGGACGCCAAGAAGCGAATACGCAAGGTTTTTAGATTTTTTGGTGGCGCTCAGAACTGGTGGGATAGCACTGTTTTTGCCCTCTCCTACCCCAGGGCAAGGACGAGCCTCGCCCCTACGAATCTGCCGCGGAAATGTGGGTCGAGCTGTCTATCTCGACCAGGCAAGCCAGACGACTCGCCTTGGGCGAGGACAAGCCTCGCCCCTACGAGTTTGCCGCGGGAACGTAGGTCGAGCTGTCTAGCTCGACCATGCGAGCCAGACGGCTCGCCCTGGGCGAGGACAAGCCTCGCCCCTACGAATTTGCCGCGGGAATGTAGGTCGAGCTGTTTAGCCCGACCAGACGAGCCAGACGACTCGCCCTGAGCGAGGACAAGCCCTGCCCCTACGAATCTGCCGCGGAAATGTGGGTCGAGCTGTCTAGCTCGACCATGCGAGCCAGACGGCTCGCCCTACAACTCCCTCCAAAGTTCATCACACTACTTTTGAGCGCTACCAATTTTTTCTTTGCGTCTTGCGCTCCTTTGCGCCTTTGCGTTTTCCCTCACCCCCACGCCGATCACCATTCCAGGGTGCCGACGGGGGCAGGCTCTGGATTCACCGTGATCTCCTTGATGGTTCCACTGTGCAGCCGCACCACCCGATCAGCCATCAGTGCGATGGCCGTGTTGTGGGTGACCAGGACGATAGTCGTGCCCTCCCGGCGGTTCAGGTCCCGCATCACCTGGAGGACGCTACGGCCAGTCTCCACGTCCAGGTTGCCAGTGGGCTCGTCGCAGAGCATCAGCGGGGGATGGTTCGCCAGCGCCCTGGCTATGGCGACCCGCTGCTGCTCACCGCCGGAGAGTTGTGACGGGAAATGGTCGGCCCGATCGCCCAGCCCCACCATCTCTAGCAGTTCCTGAGCCTGCTTCTCCAAGTCGCCGCTCTTGCCGTCCAGCAGCGCCAGCGCGAACTCCACGTTCTCCCGCGCCGTGAGGGTCGGAATCAGGTTGAAGAACTGGAACACGAACCCGACCTTCTCCCGCCGGTACCGGGTCAGCTCTTTGTCCCTGTACCGGGCAATGTCCTCGCCCTGGACGATCACGCGGCCGGACGTGGGCCTGTCCAGCCCGCCCATCAGGTTCAGCGTCGTCGTCTTCCCGGAGCCGGACGGCCCCAGCAGCACGATGAACTCCCCCAGAGCCACCTCCAGGTCGATCCCCTGCAGGGCGTGGACGACAACCTCGCCCATGGGGTAGTCCTTGGTCACGTTTTCCATGCGAATTACCGGTTCGCTCATTCGTCCTCCTCACATGTTCGATTCGTCGCCCTCTCCCGCTGCGCTCTCCCGATGATGAGTCGCAGGCCGCGGAGGGCATCCTCTTCCAGGTTCACTTTCGTCGGGTCCACCACCCACAGCAGGATGAGCCCCTCGAACTCGGCGATGATGGCAAGCGCCATTTTGTCCGCATCCACTGGAGCGAACTCGCCGGAGTCCACGCCTTCCTGAACCAGCCGCGCCAGGTCGGCGCGGTACGCTGCGTAATACCGCTGAAGGGCCGCCCGCACCTGTTCGTGGCGCGCCGCAAGCGCGTAGAACTCGAACATCAGCGGGATGGAGAACCTGAGGCTCAGGGTGTGGCGTGCGCTTCTGCGAACCAGCTCTTCGAGGCGTCCGGCGACGGAGCCTTCTGCTGCCAGCGCTTCCTTCAGCGCTTTCTGTTCCCGCGAAAAAATCCGATCCAGTATCGCCGCTATGATGGCGTCTTTGCTCTTGAAATACCAGTAAATGGCGCCTTTGCTCAGGCCGGACTCCCGGACGATGTCGTCCATGCGGGCTTTGTGAAAGCCCCTCCTGGCGAACACGTCCATGGCCGCGTCCAGAATCTGGTTTCTGCGCTTCTCCGGCGACTCTTTCTTCGTGCCCAAAAAGCACCCCCTTCTCGCAGATAGACCGACCGGTCAGTTTGGCAAATTATACTCCAGATCGAACGAAAGCGCCAAAGATAACAAGCGAGCCATGAACAGAACTAAAGCCCGTTTGCCATCCAAAGAGATAAGTGCTATCATTTTGCCGCAATGAACGAAATGATATTCGCTTCAGTGATATTCGAAGAAGTTTTTGTTTGCACCTGCTCCTGTACAGTGCGGGCATAGGAACCTGTGCCCGCTATTTCCGCGTTCTGACCTTCCCTTTATTCGACCTTAAT
>JALWAP010000026.1 GCA_027016315.1 Anaerolineae bacterium
TCACCAGGGACGATTTGCCCGATGGGGGGGCGCACATTTTCGCACGTACCATAGCCGAGATCAAGCGAATTCAGCCTGGCTGCACCGTGGAGGTGTTGATTCCCGATTTCAAGGGAGATCCGGACGCCCTGAAGATGGTGATGGACGAGCACCCCGAGGTGCTGAACCACAATGTGGAAACGGTGCCAAGGCTCTACCGTACCGTGCGGCCGCAGGCAAAATACGAACGTTCTCTAAAGGTGCTGCAAATGGCCCGGGAGATGGACCCCCATGCGCTCACGAAATCCGGCATCATGGTTGGGCTTGGTGAGGAGTGGGACGAGATACTGATGGTTATGGACGACCTGCGGGAGCACGATGTGGACATTCTCACCATAGGCCAGTACCTGCAGCCGAGCCGGTATCACCTGCCGATTTCCAGATACTACACTCCGGAGGAGTTCCAAAAGCTGCATGAAGAAGGCATGAAGCGAGGTTTCCTGTGGGTTGAGTCCGGTCCGTTGGTTCGTTCTTCCTTCCATGCCGGGCAGCAGGTGAGGGAACTGCTGGCTAAGAAGCAGCGGTGAGGGCGTCGACCGGGGATGTAACTTGCATTACGCGCTCACTTGGGGTATTTTGTCCGTGATCACGTTCGAGGAGAATCAGGTTCGATGGAAGGGAGACATGAGCGCAGGAAATCCGACCATTTGCGCATAGCGCTGGAAGAGGAGGTCGGATTTCCGAGGCTCACCACCGGCTTCGAGCGGTTCCGCTTCCTCCACCAGGCATTGCCGGAAGTGGACCTCGAGCGGGTGGATTGTTCCACGGAGTTCTTTGGCAAGAAGCTGCGTACTCCGCTCCTCATTTCGTCGATGACGGGCGGTACTTCCGAGGCGGAGACGGTGAACCTGCGGCTTGCCGAGGCCGCACAGGCCACGGGCGTGGCGATGGGACTCGGATCCCAGCGCGCTGCCGTGGAGGACGCTTCCCTGGAGTATACCTACCGCGTGCGTCGGGTGGCGCCGGATATCCTGCTGATGGCGAACTTGGGGGCTGTGCAGCTGAATTACGGTTATGGGGTCGACCAAGCCCGTCGCGCCGTTGAGATGGTAGAGGCCGACGCTTTGATTTTGCACCTGAACCCGTTGCAGGAGGCGTTGCAGCCCGATGGGGATTGGAACTGGTCTGGTGTGCTGTCCAGGATCGAGGAAATATGTCGCGCTCTCGATGTCCCGGTCGTGGTGAAGGAAGTGGGCTGGGGCATTTCGGGGAAGGTGGCAAAATGGCTGGCCGACGCGGGGGTGTCGGCGATCGATGTGGCTGGAGCGGGTGGAACTTCCTGGAGTCAGGTCGAAAGATTCCGTGCTCCGGACGAGCGCTGGGAGCGGCTTGCCGCTTCGTTCGAAGATTGGGGCATCCCGACGGCGGAATCGCTGCTGATGGTTCGAGAAGCGGCTCCTGGCGTGCCGGTGATCGCCAGCGGTGGCATCAGGAACGGGATCGACGTGGCGAAGGCTTTGGCGCTTGGCGCTTCGCTGGCCGGGATGGCGTCGCCGTTTCTGAAGGCGGCTTCGGTTTCGTCCCAGGCTGTGGTCGAGGAGATCGAGCTGATATCGAAACAGTTGCAGGTGGCGTGTTTTGCTTCCGGCGCAAAGGATGTCGAGGCGCTCAGGGAGCCGGGAAGGCTGTACCGGGTGTGATCGGAGAAGCGGAATGGGGCTAAACGAGCGGTTCGAAAAATACATCCCGATGGTGGAATCGGAGATCAGGGCGGTTTTCGGGGACGTGCCTCCGGAGCTATCCGAGTTCTATGGGATGATGGAGTATCACCTTGGCTGGCGTGACAGGAATCTGAACCCGGCCAGGGGAAATTCCGGCAAGCGGGTGCGCCCTGTGATACTCCTCACCGTAGCGGAAGCCGTTGGGGGAGATGCGCAGGATGCTCTCCCGGGGGCGGCCGCTGTCGAACTTTTGCACAATTTCTCTTTGATTCACGACGACATCGAGGATAACAGCCCGACCAGACGCCATCGGCCGACCGTCTGGGCTGTCTGGGGTGTGCCGCAAGCGATAAACACCGGTGACGGGATGTATTCCCTCGCTTACAGGGCTTTGTTGAGGCTCCAGGGAACGGGCGTTCCGGGAGATCGAATACTGCGGGCGATCACCCGGTTCAACGAAACCTGCATCGAGCTGACGGAAGGTCAGTTCCTCGACATGAGCTTCGAGGAACGAATGTACGTCACCACGGAGGATTACCTGAGGATGGTCGAGGGGAAGACCGCCGCGTTGCTCTCCACGTCCGCATTCCTTGGGGCTTTGCTCGGCGGTGCCGATGACGAGGTAACCGCCAGATACGCCACCTTCGGGAAGCAACTGGGGATCGCGTTCCAGATAGAAGATGACATCCTCGGTATCTGGGGCGACGAGGAGAAAACAGGGAAGCCGGCCGCAAGCGACGTCCTCGAAAAGAAGAAAACGCTGCCGATCATTTTTGGCTTGATGAAGGAGTTTGGTGACAGCGACGATAAGCCACTCACCCGGATTTTCGGGAAAGAGAAAATTACGCCGCAGGAAGCGAAAGAGGCGGCCAGGATTTTGGACGAGTACGGGGCGCGTGCGTATGCCAACACGCTGGCCGCCGAAGCCCACCAGCTCGCAATGACGGCGTTGGAGAACACAGGCGTTCGAGGTGAGGCGCAGGACGACTTGCGTGCCCTTGCCGAGAAGCTCTTGGGGAGGGAGTCGTGAAGGCACCTTTGGACATTCGCCGGGATTCCGTCGGGAAAGTTGTGTTGTGGCTTCTCGCGGCGTGGTATCCGGTCGCGGCCCTGGCGATCCCAGCGAGGCATCAAGATATTGCCACCCTTGTAGCCGTCGCCGTGGCTTTGGTGGTGCTTCTCGTTAACGCTATGGCTGATTTCGACCTGTGGGGTGTTTCCTCGTGGGGGTTCTTCCTCGGAAGCTGGGTTTCCGGGTTGTGGGCATTGGGTGGTTTCGTCAGGTTGTCGAGTTGGGCTGTCTATTTTTACCTGGCGGTGCTGGGACTTTCGTTGCCGGTTCTTTTGTGGCAAATGTGGACGATGCGGAAGTCGATCCCCGTCGATTCTTGGGTGGTTCTGGTGTTGTTTCTGGGGGCGGTTGCTGCCAGCGAATTGGCGATGGTGCCTGCAAAGGTCATCGGGCGTGAGGCTCTGCTTGGGATGCTCTTCTTCGCGAGCCTGGAGATGTTCGCTGTGACTGCCGGGATGCTCCACGCGGCATCGTGGGGAGCACGGTCTGTAGCCGTTGCTGCCATGGCGGAATTCCTGGTCGCAGTGATGCTTCTCGAGCCGGACTACGCTTTGTTCAAGCCGATGGCGAACACCGCGATGTTTGCCATCGAGGCTGTCCCCATCCTGCTGATCCCGGCGATAGCGTACTTTTGCCGCTCGGATCAGCGGGCTGCGTGGCTTTCGTGGGCTGTGACTGTGTTGGGAATTGCTGCCGCAGTGGGTTTCGGCGTGGCAAACAAAGGCACCGATTTCGATACCGTGGAGCGCCTGGTGCTGGTAGCCCTTCCGTGCGTCCTGGCCGCGCTGCTGGCGGTGCGAATCTACCCCGCGCTGCCGAAGAAGGAAGAGCCGTCGCACACTGTTGGGTGAGGCTGTTCTGCGTCCGTACCCGTGTCGGGAGCACAATTCGCCCCGCGTTTTTCCGAAGTTCTACGAGCCATGAAGTGCAACAATCTGTGTACATTCGTTTTCGCGTTCTTGCTGGCGCTGGCGGCGCTTTTCCCGGGCGCGGGTAAAGCGTGCGCCGATGGAATCACCATCAGAATCCTCCACACATCCGACACCCACAGTCATTTCGAACCGACGGCTGATCATCTGGGCGGCGTGGCGCGGAGGCGTGAGCTGGTCAGAGAGATCCGCAGGCAGGGCGGTAACGTCCTGCTGGTGGATGCCGGAGACGTGTTCCGCGGCACGCTCTATTTCTTCGAATACCGGGGTGAGGCCTGCGCGTGGGTGATGAACCGGATTGGCTATGACGCCATGGCGGTCGGAGAACACGAGTTCGACCTGGGCGATTCGGCGCTGGCGCAGTTCGCCGGAGAGGCCAGATTCCCGTTGCTGGCAGCGAACCTGGGTGTTCCGGCTTCGTCTCCTCTTTCCGGCAAAGTGCTTCCTTACGTCGTGAAGGAATTCGGGGGTCAGAAAGTCGGGATTTTCGGTCTTATCACGCCGGACGTAATGCGGGCGAACCGGCTTCCGGGGTTTTCCGTCGGCGATCCGGTAGCCGCGGCAAATCAAACTGTCGCCGGGCTCAGATCGCAGGGGGTGAACAAAGTCGTATTGCTCTCCCATCTCGGATACGAGCGCGACAAAGCGCTTGCCGCCTCCGTTCAGGGGATCGATGTGATAGTGGGCGGGCATTCACACACGTTGCTGGGAAATTTGCCGGGCTCCGCAGGCCCGTATCCGACGGTGGTTCGGTCGCCTTCCGGAGATCAGGTGCTGGTGGTGGCGTCCGGCAAATGGGGAGAGTACCTGGGCGATCTCTCGGTTACGTTCGACGATGCGGGGAGGGTCTCGGCTTATTCTGGCGGCCTGTACCCCCTCGATTCCGGCGTCCGGCACGATCGTGAGATGTCTGGGATGGTCAAGCGGTTCAAAGCGCCGATCGCCGGGTTCGAGCACACCAGCATCGGGGTTTCGAGCGAGATGCTCGACGGGAGCTACTATCGTATCCGGAAGCACGAGACGAACCTGGGGGATGTGATAGCCGATGCCATGAGGTGGAAGATGGCGTCGGACGGCGTGCAGGTGGCATTGATCAACTCCGGCGCCGTGCGCGCAAGCATCCAGGCCGGGGACGTGTTCCCGTGGCAGGTGCTTTCGGCGCTTCCGTACGGCGACGAGATCGTGGACATGAACCTGACCGGCACTCAGCTCCTGGAAGCGCTGGAGATCGGCGTTGGGCAGAGCGGATACGGTTCTGCGGCGCGGTTTCTGGTTCGCGCTGGCAGCGGAGCTGGCGTGCATGGGCTTGCCCGGCTTCTATACGCTCCGAGTGGCCGGTTTCCCCAGGTCAGCGGTTTGAGGTTCTGGTGGAACCCGCGGCAGCCTTCGGGAGCGCGGATCGTGGATGTTCAGGTCTGGAATGGAACCAGGTACGAACCGATCGATCCGGCTGCCACGTACAGGGTCGCTGTGAACAGTTACATCGCGCAAGGAAACGATGGATATTCGGTTCTCACGCGCGGGACGGATGTCTATCACACAGAAATCCCGATGACGGATGCCGTGATCGAATACGTTCGGTCGCAGGGGAATTTGCGCGTGGAAATGGGTAGGATATACTCCACATACGGAACCACCAGCATCCCGGAGGCGTCTACAAAATGGATGGTAATCGCAGGCCTCCTCGTGATCCTGGTGTACTCGATGGTGTGGGGTTTTAGGAAATGGAGGAAAGCAAGGTGAGCATCCGTGCCGTGGAAGGCGGGGTCGTGGTTTCGGTTCACGTGATCCCGAGATCGAGAAAGGAAGGGCTTGCAGGCTTCCACGGAGATGCAGTCAAGCTGAAGGTGAGTGCCCCGCCGGTGGAGGGAGCAGCCAACAAAGCCGTGGTCAGGTTCTTTGCAAAGCTTTTCGGCGTTCCGAAGGGCGATGTGGAAATTCTGAGGGGTGCAACCGGAAGGGAAAAGCAAGTGTTCGTCCGCGGAGTGAAGCTGGAGGAGGCCGAAGAGATTCTGACCAGAGCTTCAGGAGGCTGATATGTCGAGGAAAATAGCGGTAGGCATCCTTTTGATCGTGCTGGTTGCGCTCAGCGGATGCGGCGGTTCGAAGCCAGCGTCCCACGTGGCTTCGGCGAAGGAGGGGCTTACGGTGAAGGAGACTTCGCTGGTCGAAAAGGCCAGGAAAGACCTGGCCAAGCGGTTGGGCATTTCAGAGGAAAAGATTTCGTTGAAATCCATCGAGTCGGTGGAGTGGCCTGACACAAGCCTCGGCTGCCCGGAAGAGGGAAAGATGTATGCCCAGGTGGTTCTGCCGGGGTACAAGATCGTGCTGGAGGCAAACGGCAAGTCATACGAATATCACGCTGGCGGAAACGACCTGGTTTTCTGCCAGAAGTGAACTCTGGGGCGGGGACGCAGACTTCGCCCCACCGGATTTGCTCTACGCTGCCCTCGTTGCTATAATTTTCAGTGACATCGGGGCGTAGCGCAGTCCGGTAGCGCACTTGAATGGGGTTCAAGTGGTCGGAGGTTCAAATCCTCTCGCCCCGACACTAAAGAAGCCGATGGCTCCACATGAAGGCCATCGGCTTTCTCATAGGCGCAGGCTCTGGGGCCTGCCGATGACGGAGAATGCTGGACGACTGCCATGGGAAGAAAGTCGGAGAAAGTAGAAGTCAACTGGTCTCCGTGCCGGAAGCTGGATCAGGAGATCCGGGATTTTCTCAAGTATGTGGTTGCCGGGCTCAGGGTTACCACCGACGTGAGCCGTTCCGACATTCTCCTCTATTGCAAGTACCACAACTCTCTGGTCGTGTTTGCCCAGGCGATGCCCAATTCCATGGCTCCCCTTTTCCGGGATTTCATCGTAGGGCGCATGGTTTCTCCAAAAGAGGAGCCGAAGATATGGGAGGCGGTGACGGAAGGGAAGAGCGGCGTGCGACAACTCGAGATACTTCCCGGAACGGCGCCGGTCTACCAGCAGGCAGTTCCTTTGAAGTACAAAGGGAAGCACATCCCGGTGGCAGCCGCCATCTACACCAACCTCATCGAGCACGAAAGACAGCGTCACAGGAGCCCCGTTTTCCAGAAAGCCGTGAGATGCTTGCAGAGGATGTGCTGTTCCGGGGAGTTGCGCACATGTGGGGAGCTGACCCCATTCACGGAGTGGGATGGCATCCTGTACGTGAACAGCAAACTAACGATCAAATACATGAGCGGCGTGGCTATGAACCATTACAGGCGCATCGGCCTGCTGGGGGAATTGGTGGGCCATCGCCTGGTGGAGACCGGAACCAGGGATGCCGAGTTGGTGAAGGCCGCTCTATCTGCGGGTAGATGCCTGGAGTACGAGGGGGAAGAAAGCGGTCGGTTGTGGGTGCGCAAGATCGTGCCGATGAAGTGCCCCGAAATGTTATCCATCTTCAAGAGGATGGAGGCGGGTAGGGAAAGCAGGGGATTCAACGGCGCGTTGATCCTCGTTCACGACGCAACGGAAGAAAAGCTGAAGGAGAGGGAGATCCAGGTCAAGAACGCCATGATCCAGGAGATCCATCACCGCGTGAAGAACAACCTCCAGACCGTGGCGTCCCTTTTGAGGATGCAGCAGAGGCGAGCTCAGAGCCCGGAAACGAAAGAAGCCCTCCAGGAGGCGATAAGCCGCATCCTGAGCATCTCTGCCATCCACGAATATCTTTCCCATAGCAGCGGCAGGACCATCAACATCAAGGATGTTCTGAAAAGGATCGTTGGGCAGACCAAGGAGCTCTTGTCCGGGGAGATGCCGATCAAGATATATTTCGACGGCGCGGATGTGTACCTGCCTCCCCAGCATACGACGGCCTGTGCCCTCATCGTCAACGAATTGCTCCAGAACGCCATCGAGCATGGGCAGGCTGGAGTTCCCAAGCCTGGCGAAATAATGGTAGAATTGGAAGACCTTGGCGACGAAGTGCGCATACAGGTGAGGGACAACGGGGTCGGGCTGCCGCCGAATTTCGATCCGAGCAAGGTGTCCAGTCTTGGGCTTCAGATCGTAAATTCTCTGACGCAGAACGAACTCAGCGGCACCTTCCGGTTGAGGCGGGAGGGTGACTACACCGTAGCGGAAATTCGCTTCCCGAAAGCGATTGCAAAGGAGAGAGAAAATGGGTAAGAAGAGGATCGTAATCGCCGACGACGAAACTCTGATCTTGATGGATTTGAAGGAGATGCTTACCAACCTTGGCTACCTGGTGGTAGGGGAGGCGCGGGACGCGAAGAGTGCCGTCAACCTTGCCCGTGAGCTTCGCCCTGACCTGGTGATCCTGGACATAAAATTCGAGGGGCAGGATTTCGATGGTATCGATGCCGCGAAAGTGCTGACCGAAGAAAGGATCGCTCCAGTGCTCCTTCTGAGCGCTTACAGCCAGCAAGACCTGGTGCAACGAGCGTTGGAAGCCGGTGTTGGCGGATATCTGGTGAAGCCGTTCCGTGAAAGCGATCTTCCTCCAGCAATCGAGGTTGCCATTTCCCGTTTCGAGGAGTTCATGGCGCTCAAGAAAGAGGTCGGCAACCTGAAGCTGGCTTTGGAAACCAGGAAGCTCGTGGACAGGGCTAAGGGCATCCTGATGGATCAGTACAAAATGACCGAGGCCGAGGCGTTCAGGAAGATACAGAAAATGAGCATGGACACCAGAAAGCCGATGAAGGAAGTCGCGGAAGCGATAATCATCGCCTACGAAGCTGCCAAGGGAGCCTCGAAGGAAGAGGAGTGAGCAAAAGAAAAGGGCGCAAGCATGAAGCTGCGCCCCCATCTTTTGCAGAAATGTTGCGGAGTCAGAGCGTTACTGCGAATCCCAAGAGGCTGTGCAATATGTTGATCCCGACCAGGGATAGCAGCAAGCTTAAAAACAGTATCCCGAAGATCACGAGGATGACCGCAAGGGTTATCGCCAGAGCAAAGCCGCAGCCGAATTGGAAGCCATCGGAGAAGGTGAGCCCGACGCTTTCCTCCCCTTCGGGTGTTGTTACCGGTCCGGGAGGAATTTCTTCCGGTGGGATCTCTGCAATTGCGTCGTCCGGATGAAAATCTGCAAGCTGAGGCTCTTGGTTCAGATGTTCTTCCATTTTGTCTCCTTGCAAAATGAATTCGATTGAAATTATAGCATACAGGGGAAGCACATGACAAAAGGTAAAGGGACAGCGAATCCTGAGGAAATTCGGAAACTTTCCATACTCATGCCGGTTTACAACGAAAAGAAGACCATCAAGGCGATACTGGCTATCGTCAGAGCGCTCGACGTGATAGTCGACATAGAGCGCATAGACGATGGTCTGGATACAGAGCGGGTGGTTATGGAGAAGGAAATCATCGTCGTAGACGATGGCTCCACCGACGGCACCCGGGACATCCTCAGGGAAGAAGAGAAGCGTGGGGACATCAAGGTCTTCTATCACGAGAAGAATATGGGGAAAGGCGCGGCCGTTCGGACGGCGATCCAGCATGCTACGGGCGACGTGATGCTGATCCAGGATGCGGACCTGGAGTACGATCCGAAGGATTATCCGAAGCTTTTGAAGCCTATCCTGGAAGGCAAAGCTGCGGTGGTGTACGGCTCCAGGTTCCTTGGAGGCCCCCGGAAGGCCATGTTCTTCACCCACATGCTTGGGAACAAATTCCTGACTTTCGTGACGAACATCCTCTACGATACCATTTTGAGCGATATGGAGACATGCTACAAAGCCTTCCGTGCCGATGTAATCAAGAATATCCCGCTTCGGTCACGCGGCTTCGAATTCGAACCGGAGGTAACGGCGAAGGTGTTGAAGCGTGGCTACAGGATCTACGAAGTCCCCATTTCATACGCGGGCCGGGAGTACAGCGAAGGGAAGAAGATCTCCTGGAAAGACGGCTTCAAGGCCGTCTGGACGCTGATCAAGTACCGGGTGACGGATTGAGCTGTGGACGGCGTGCCCAATAGCGGGTTCCGGCGCAGGCATTCATGCGATGCAGGATCGCGATGTCGACTTGCGATTTCATCCGTTTTCTGTAGCGGCCGCAGGGTTCGCCCGGGAATTTCCTCTTTGACGTGAAATGTCTTCCTCGAAATCGGCTTTGAACCACCTCCCCCGTCGGTTCCGCAAAGAGGCGGTGCTCGTGATTTTCTTGCTGATCGGGTGGGCTTTGAGGGCCTGGGATTGGAACGCTTTTCCGTATCATCCGGACGAGGCACTCTACGGTTACTGGGCCCGCCTGATCGCCAGCGGCAGGGATCCATGGCTCTTCAGCGTGTACGTGGACAAGCCGCCGCTTTTCATTTACGCTCTGGCGGGGGCTTTCAAGCTACTGGGGGTGAGTGAAGCGTCGGCTCGGGTGTTGAACGTTTTCGCCAGTTTCGCGCTCTTGCCGGTTCTGTGGGCATTGTTTCGCCGGTGGTTCGACGATACCGTTGCTCTGGCAGCGGTGGTCGTACTTGCGCTGGCTCCATTTGAATTCCTCTTTGCTCCTACAGCGCTCACAGACCCGTTCCTTGCGCTGTGGGTTTTTGCTTCTCTTCTGGGTGTCGCTTCGGGGAATTTCTTCGCCGGGGGGCTGGCCGGGGGGCTGGCCTACGCAAGCAAGCAACAGAGCGTCCTGTTCATCCCGATAGCGCTGTTTGCCATGTTGAAACAGGCCTCCCGCCCGAAAGACTGGCTCGAATTCGTCGCAGGCCTGGGCATCCCATTTGCCCTGGTGACCTGGTGGGATTCGCTGCGGTGGGCTTTCAGGCCGAGCTTTTGGGACAGGAGCATTGTCACCTATGGTGGGATCTATCTGGAGCCGGTAGCCAGGTGGGGGAGGAAAGCAATCGAGCTCGGCAGGCTGCTTGGGGATGCTTTCTCGATCTGGCCTGCGGCTGTCGTTGCGGTGGCGCTGCTTTTGTTCCTGCTGGGCAAGACCACGTCCAGGTGGCGGGGCTGGGATTTCGCTCTGGCATCCTTTTCGGTTGCGTACCTTCTCCTTCACATTGTGGTGAGTTTCCGCATTTGGGACAGGTACCTGCTGCCGCTCTATCCGCTGCTGGTTCTTTCTGCACTACGTGGGCTTCAGATGTTGGGACGCGATCGTCGGGGCAAGCAGGTGCGCAGGTTGCTTTTCCTTTTACTGGTTGTTTCCATTGCCGCCGGGATACCGTGGGCGATAGAGGGGAAGCTGCCGGTCGGAGGCGAACACAGGCTGCACCAGGGGATAGCGAGCGCGGCCACATTTTTCGAAGAGGAGGCGCCGCCAGGTTCCGTGCTCTATCACCACTGGCTGGGATGGTACTGGGATTATTACCTTTTCGATGACCGTGTAGACCTCCGGTACTACTTCACCCCCGAGTACCTGGCCGAGAACAGCGAAAAAGTGCTTCCACAGCCTGCGTTCATCGTGATCCCGGCCTGGGAGACGAAGGAGAGGGCGCCGATAGAGGCTGCCCTGAAGTATCGGGGTTTGAAGCTCCGGCTTTTGAAGCGATTCTATCGAAGGGACGGAAGCCTTTCGTTTACCCTTTACGAAATCGTCAGACGGGAATCGGCATCCTGAAACTGCTTCCCCGGTCTTTGTCATTCTGAGTAACTCCACAGCGCGCGGTGCTGCTCAAACGGGAAGAAAACCTGTCGGGAGAGACCGAAAAAGAACGCTAGGACGCGAGGCTGCATAAGGCGCAAAGAATTTTGAAAGTCTTTGCGTCTCGATTGTCTTCGCGCCTTTGCGTTGACATAACGCCCCCACGGGTGTCTTCTTAGTAGTCCACAGCGCAATGCGCTACTCAAACGGGAAGAAAACCTGTCGGGAGAGACTGAAAGGGAACGCCAAGACGCGAGGCTGCATAAGGCGCAAAGAATTTTGAAAGTCTTTGCGTCTCGATTGTCTTCGCGCCTTTGCGTTGACATAACTCCCCCACGGGTGTTTTCTTAGTGGGAGCGCAAGCGACGAAGAATCCTGACCAAACCACTACCGCCTCGACTCAGAACGGCGGCTATGACGTGTTCGCTAAATGCCACGACCTTGCAGTTGCTCCTACTTTTCCCTGGTGGTACTATTTAGCCGCTGGAAACCATGTTTGCTCCTGGTGGAGAGCAAGGAAGATCGCTTAATGAAGGAGGGATCGATGGAGATCAAGAGGATAGGCGTGGTTGGTTGTGGTCAGATGGGGGCCGGCATCGTCGAAGTTGCTGCCAGGACCGGCTTTTTCGTGACCGTTCGTGAGATTAACGAGGACCTGCTTGCCCGGGGCCTGGAGAGGGTCAAAAAGTCCATGAGCAGGGCTGTCAGCCGGGGCAAGGTTACGGAGGAGGAAATGGAAGCGGCTATGGGCCGCATCCGCGGAACCGTGGACCTGGCCGAGTTGTCCGATAGCGATCTTGTCATCGAGGCCGCTGTCGAGAACATGAACCTCAAGAAGGAGATCTTCCAGAGCCTCGACGAACTGTGCGATCCGGAGACCATACTGGCTACCAACACTTCCTCGCTGAGTGTGACCGAGATCGCTGCGGTGACGAACAGACAGGGCAAGGTTCTCGGCATCCATTTCTTCAACCCCGTTCCTGTGATGAAGCTGGTAGAAATCGTTTCCACCATACTCACCGCTCCTGAGACCGTGGCTACGGCGAGGGAAGTGGTGGAGAAAATGGGGAAGACGCCGATCATGGCGAACGATACGCCCGGTTTCATCGTCAACCGGCTTTTGGTTCCGTACATCATCGACGCCATACGCGCTTACGAACAAGGCCTTGGCACGAAAGAGGACATCGATACCGGCATGAAGCTTGGAGCCGGTCATCCAATGGGTCCGCTGGAGCTGGCCGACTACATCGGCCTGGATACCATGCTTTACGTCGCCGAAATCATGTACGAGGAGTTCGGCGAGCCCAGGTTCGCTCCCCCTCCGTTGCTGAAACGGATGGTGGCCGCAGGGCACCTTGGCAGGAAGTCCGGGCAGGGGTTTTACGATTACAGATGAGCTTGATCAGGGCGCCCTCCCGGCTGGAGCGAGCGCGCTGACATCACGGGCGCAGAGATTGTCAGGTCTTTGCGCCTTGTTTGCTTTGTGCACAGAAACTTCCAGCGCAGCGCCATTGGCCTCGAAGCGGACCGGCGGCTTGAGGTCGGCATCCCGCTGGAGTCCGGAATCTGTGCTATAATTCACATGATCACGTCCCGCGGAGGTTGCGTGGACGATCCTAATTCGAGGTGGAAAGATGCGTGAGTTCGTGGATGGAAATACCGCAATCGCGCGCGGAGCCTTGGATGCCGGGTGCAATTTCTACGCCGGTTATCCCATCACTCCGGCGACCCCAATTCTCCTCTACATGGCTCGAGAACTTCCAAAAGTCGGCGGAATTCTCATCCAGGGAGAGGACGAGATAGCCTCCATCGGCATGTGCATCGGCGCTTCGCTGGCTGGCGCCCGCCCCTTGACCGCCACCAGCGGCCCTGGGATCAGTCTTTACTCGGAGAACATCGGGCTTGCCATCATGGCCGAAGCGCCGATGGTCATCGTGGACGTGCAGAGGATGGGGCCTGCCACTGGGGCAGCCACCACCGGCGCTCAAGGCGACGTGCAGTTCGTCAGATGGGGTACCAGTGGCGGGTATCCGATAGTCGCGCTGGCCCCCAGCACCGTCCCACAGTGTTACACGTTTACCATGAAGGCGTTCGACATAGCCGAAAGGCTGCGAACCCCGGTTTTCGTCCTTACCGACAAAGAGCTTTCTTCCGCTATGGCGACCGTGGAGCTCAAGGATTTCCGCAAAGCGGAGGTAGGCAGCAGACCGATGGCTCCTGCGGACGAGCCGTTCGTTCCCTACAGGTTCGAGACGCCCGAGAGCGTGCCAGCGTTTTCGCCATACGGAGGGCCGCACGTGGTCAGGTATACCACTTCGACCCATGACGAGTACGGGTATCTCACGAAAGACCCGGAGAAAGTGAACCGGCTCAACCAACACCTCTGGGCCAAGATCGAGGCGAGGCGGGACGAGCTCGAGATGGCGGACGTGGATCTGGACGAAGGGGCAAGAGTGCTTTTCGTCAGCTATGGGATAACTGCGCAGGCCATGTCGGAAGCGGTCGAGGAAGCGAGGAAATCTGGGGAGGAAGTATCGTCCTTGACTGTCTACTCCCTCTGGCCCGTGCCGGAGAAGGCCATCCTGGAGGCCGCCTCAGGCGTCGGGAAGATCGTGGTGGCGGAGCTGAACCACGGGCAGTACCTGCGGGAAGTCGAGCGGGTGGTCTACCGGCATTCTGCAGAAGCAGGCGTCAAAGCGCCTAAGGTGGTCGGCTTGAACAAGGTCGACGGCACGTTGATCAGTCCTTCCGAATTTCTGCAGGCGATGGAGGCATGAACATGGAAGCCATCAAGAGCTACCGAAACGACAGGAAATATCCGTTTTGCCCCGGATGCGGGCACGCGATGATACTGAACGGGCTGAACGCTGCCTTGGTCAGGCTCCAGCTCGATCCGAAGAAAGTGGTGCTCGTCAGCGATATCGGCTGCACCGGGCTGAGCGACCAGTATTTCGTCACCAGCGCCTTCCACGGCCTGCACGGTCGCTCGGTGACTTACGCCACCGGCATCAAGCTCGCGAGACCCGACCTGCACGTCGTCGTGCTCATCGGCGATGGAGGGGCTGGGATCGGCGGACATCACCTTCTGAACGCTGCCAGGAGGAACATCGGGGTTACGGTCCTGCTCTTCAACAATTTCAACTTCGGGATGACGGGCGGGGAGCATTCTGTGACCACGCCGCACGATGCCAAGACTTCGACCACACCGCTGGGGAACTACGAATTCCCCCTGGACGTGGCTTCCACCGTGACGGTGAACGGGGCGAATTTCGTCTGGCGTGGCACCGTGTTCGATCGAGACCTGGGCGACTGGATCGCGCAGGCGATCGTGCACCCTGGATTTTCCCTGCTGGACATCTGGGACATCTGCACCGCTTATTTCGCTCCGAACAACGGGCTGAACAAACGGACGATGGAAGAGCTTAGGCAGAAGCTCGGGTGGCCTGCCGGGCTGCTCCACAAAGGTGACCGCCCGGAGTACACTCAGGCGGCAATGGAGAAATGGGGCGCGATGAAGGGCCAGCCGCTGAGGAAGCCGCTGGCGCTGGAGCCCCGGTTCAAAGCGGCGATCGATCGTAAGTTCCACGTGGTGGTGGCCGGGTCGGCGGGAGGAAGGGTCAGGTCGTCGGCCAAGATCCTCAGCGTTGCAGGCATCCTTTCCGGGTTGTGGGCTTCGCAGCGTGACGATTACCCGGTCACGGTCAAGACCGGCCATTCGATCTCCGAAGTCATCCTTGCCCCTGATCCGATCCGCTATACCGGCATTCCGAAACCGGACGTGCTCCTGCTTTTGTCGGAAGATGGGTACAAGAAAGGCGCGAAATACCTGCGCAGCATGACGGAAGAGAACTGGCTTTTCACCGTTCCGGCGTTTGCCGATGTGGAGACCAGCGCCCGCAAGGTGGTGTTGGACTTCGCCAGTGCGGGAATTCGTGCACCTTCGAGGGAGCTTGCGCTTATGAGCATTGGAGCGATGGTCAAGCGTCTCGGCTTCCTGGAGGTGGATGCCCTGAAGGAGGCAATACGCAAGTCTCAACGTCCATCGATTGCGGAGGAGAACCTGAAGGTGCTGGAGAAGGGTCTTTCTCTGAAGCTGTGAGAAGGCGTGCCTGCCCGGGGATAGCTCCCCCGGGCAGCCGGATCACACTCCGTGCTGTTGGGCTGGGCTGGTGAGGTGGGGTGAGCACTTCAGTGATTGAATTACGAGTTGCGAGAGCCCAAAACGTGCAGGTAACTGACGATGAGCTGATTGTCGCCCTGGATGATGGGCGAACTATTGTGATGCCGTTGACCTGGTATCCGCGCTTGTTGCATGGGACAAAGGAAGAACGGGAGAACTGGCGGTTGATTGGTGCAGGGGAAGGGATCCATTGGCCAGATTTGGATGAGGATATCAGCATTGAGCATCTGTTGGCGGGCGTTCCGTCTGGAGAAAGTCAAAGGTCGTTACAGAAGTGGCTTTCTGCACGGAGAAAGCAGCGTGCCGCGTGAATCGTTATTCAGCTAAAACTCGAGTACAGCAGGCACGGCGTTGCCATGGGCGGGCAGGGGAGTTCTTGCCCGTCGTGTTCATAAATGGCAACGCTGCGCCACTGACGCTATCGCCGGAGTGTGTTTAGGAAAGGTTTTCCAGGAACTTCACCAGCAACCGGACGCCGAACCCGGTCGCTCCCTTTGGCGTAAGCGGATTCGGCTTATCCGTCCACACGGGACCGGCGATGTCCAGGTGAGCCCACGGCAGGTCTTCGGCGAATTCCTGCAGGAATAACGCCGCTGTGATCGCGGAAGCCCACCTTCCGCCGCTGTTTTTCACGTCCGCGAAGTCGCTTTTTATCAGCTCTTTGTACTTCTCGTACATCGGCATCCGCCAAACCGGCTCCGAAACCGATTTCGACGCCTGAGTGATCGACTCTGCGAGCCCTTCTTCCTTTGTGAAAAGCCCGGCAATTTCCTTGCCCAATGCCACGACGCATCCGCCGGTGAGCGTCGCCAGGTCTATCACGGACTTTGGTTTGTAATTCCTGGAAGCGTACGAAAGCAGGTCGGCGAGCACCATTCGGCCTTCGGCATCTGTGCTGATCACCTCTATCGTCTTGCCGTTCATGGCTTTCACGACGTCTCCCGGCCGGTATGCGTTTCCGTCCGGCATGTTGTACGTGGCCCCGACCAACCCGACCAGGTTCACCGGCAGGCCAAGGCGGGCTGCTGCTTCCAGCGTGCCGATCACCACCGCAGCCCCGCCCATGTCGGTCTTCATCCTCCACATCTCTTGAGACGGCTTTATGGAAATGCCACCTGTGTCGAAAGTGATGCCCTTCCCCACCAGCACGACCGGGGGCTCCGATCTCTCCGCACCCCGGTACTCGAGCACGATGAACTGCGGTGGATCGTAAGAGCCTTGGGCCACGGCAAGGAAAGCACCCATTCCCATTTGCGCCATCTCTTCGCGGCTGTAAACCGTGGCGGACACGGTCTCGAATTTCTCGGCGATCTGCAGGGCCACGCCTGCGAGGTAGGATGGAGATGCAACGTTTGGCGGCAGGTTCACCAGGTCTCTCGTCCTGTACACCCCCATGGCGACTGCTTCCGAAGCATGCATCGCTTCCTGGAGCGCAGGGATCTTGCCTCCGTCCAGTTCCACGATGGATACCGTTTTCAGTTCGCGTCGTTTCGAATCTTCCTTTGACTTCTTGTCCGCATCGAAGCGATACAGGCCCAGCAGGATTCCCTCGGCGGTCGCCGCTGCTGCCTCTGCGTAGTCCATCCCTCCGGCTCCACCGCCGTGGACTATAGTTGCCATCCTCTCGATTCTCAGATCGCGAGCCCTGGAAGCCGAGATGGCTGCTGCCTCGCGGACGGTCTGGAGGTCGAAATCTTCCCGCTTCCCGAGCCCCACGATCAGCACTCTCTTCGCCGGGATCGCATCCCGTGTGTAGAGGAGGGCGGTCTCCAGGCGCTTGCCCTGGAAATCCCCCACCCGAATGACCTCGGAGATCGCGCCATCGAGCGCTTTGTCCACGGCTCCGGTGGCTCCGGTCGGCGAGGATACTCCCTCGAACAAGTTGACGACTATCAAATCCGAATCCACTCGATCGATGCTACCTTGCACAGCTCGAATTTCGGTCATGTTACCTCCTTTTCTGTTACGGTTAAGATCGGTACTTCGTGTTCTGAAAGAGCTTTTGCCAGGGTGCTCAACGGATCCCTGGATGCTGGTCGGGTACGCGCTTGCTTCCGAGTAGCTCCACAGCGCAATGCGCTACTCAAACGGGAAGAAAACCTGTCGGGATAGACTGAAAGGAACGCCAAGACGCAAAAGCTGCGTAAGGCACAAAGAATCTCGAAAAGTCTTTGCGCCTCACTTGTCTTCACGCTTTTGCGTTGACATAACTCCACCACGGGTGTTTTCTTAGTAGCTGGTTTGTAACGCCGATTCCCTCCGGAGGTTTTCATTCTGGTTTGCGGAGCACGTAAAGTATCCACTCTTCGGCGTCGCTCAGGTCCAGGCCGCCCCAGGCTTTTTGCACGAACTCGAGCTGGAGGCCGGTGGCCTTCGCCATCTTGTCGATCTCCGATGGCGTGTAAACCTGGTCGGCCAGGGTGTATTCGTCGGTCTTGCCGGTTGTCAGATCGACGATGTAATACCGCTCGATGGATGCCTGCAGGTTTTCGTCCCAGTGGCGCTCGCCCAGGTGCAGGTATGGCGCATCTCCCCACAACCCGGTATCGTCCGTGAACCACCAGTTGCTTTCCCCACGATCCACTTTCTCCGGATCGAGCAGCTCGATGGCGAGCCTGCCGCCGGGCTTCAGCGCACCACCGAGTCGCTCCATCGCTTCGATGGCTCTTTCCCTGGGCATGACGGCAAACTGGCCGTAGAGGAGCAGGGAAGCATCGAAAGAATTCGCGGCCACGGCGGGCCGAAGCACGTCGGCCAGGTAGAACGCAACGTCGTTTCCCCGGCAGCGCTCGCTGGCGTAGTCGAGGGAAACGGGTGAGATGTCGAATCCGACGACGCTTATCCCCCGACGGGCGAACATGCAGGCGTAGAGCCCGGGCCCGCACGTGGCGTCCAGTAGCCGGTCGCCCGGGGAGAGGTGTAAAGCCTCCATGAGGTACCCCACCTGCAGCTCGATTTCGTTCAGTGGGCGGGAAGCAGCGCCGTGGGTCTGGTCGAGGTGCAGTTGCAGCATCCTGCGGCCGAAATCCGGATCGCTCCAGGGGAAAGTCTCTCCGTCCACGAAAGGGGTCGGCGGCTGGCGGCGGCGGTATATCCGCCACAGCGACGCCCACAGGTTGCGACCCTTTTCGCAGGAAAAGCCTTCTGCTTGACTCATCCTTCCAGCAGCTTCTTGACGCTCGAAAGCGCCCTGGATGCTATCTCCTCGGCATGGAGACCACGATACTTGCTCCCGTTTACCTCGACGCTGTAGGCTCCGTCGAACCCTATGGACTCCAGGGCATCGACGATGCTCCGAAGATCTACTACGCCTTCACCCGGCAGAAGCTTGTCTGATTCGTCTGCGGCATTGGGTGGTGCATCTGCCACCTGAACGAACGCTATCTCGTCGGGAGACATCTCTTTGATCTCTTCGATTGAACCCCCGCCAAGGTGGAAGTGGAACGTATCCAGCACTATGCCGATCTTTCCCGGGGCTACTTCGTCGATCAGCTTTCTCGCTTCGGTCAGGGTGGAGACCGGAGAGTCCGGGTATCCGGTGAACTCGAACGCGAGACTTACCTGCCCGAACAGAGGAGCGATGCTGTGGTAGAGGGAAAGCAGGTCCTTGAGCTTCGCTCTGGATTCGGCTTTTGAAGGCGCTTTGGCGGGCGGCTTGCCGACAGAGGCCGCGATCCACTTTGCCCCCAGTTTTGCAGCGGAAGAAGCCATCGCATAGCATTGGGATTCGAGGGCAGCTTCGCCTTCCCTGTCCTGAAAAGGGATGTCGTCGAGCAGGCTGATGGCGTGTGCGGTAACGCCGGATTTCTTCAGGAGCTTGGAAAGGAAAGTGAGGCTGCCGCCTTTCAGCGCTATCACGAGTTTCTCGTCCCTCAGCTCCACGAAATCGAACCCGGTTTCTCCTGCAATCTTTATGTCGGTCGCGAGGCCGGTATCGGGCAAAGTAACGCTGCTGATCCCTACGATCACCTGCTACCTCCTCTTCAGAGTTTAGATTGCCCTGGTTTGGGCGGTAGTCCGTTTGACATTCTCCCAGTTTTTGGCTGTTTTAGCAAGGTTTCCCTTCTGGCCTTTGGACACGGGTTCGGGCATGTCGTAGGCTGTAGGGGGCGGCATCCCGAACTCTATGCCAAGGGAAAGTTCGGTGCGTCTCGAGTGGTGTAAAGTTGCTTGGAGGCTGCGGATTCACTCAGGGGTAGGGGTATCGGGATCGACCGGATAGCGCGCTTCAAGCCTCGAGGGTGTTTGGGTTCGTCTCTATCTTCGTAGTGTTCATGCAGTTTTGGGAAGCTCGGTAGGAATAAGCCCCTTGTGGAATATATGTGGAGCTATGTTCCTAACAGAGTACGCGATTATAGAGCGTTACAGTACGTCGTTGAGAGGTTCTTCTTTGCCATTGGTGGGGGCGTGTGCTAAAATCCTCTGCAGTTTTGGTGGAGAACATGGGAATAGTCGCTTTTGGATCGTGCACCAAGAGAAGAACACTATCGTTTGTTCGAAAATCCTCCCGAAGCCTTCGGGAAATTTCCCCGCGTCGATGATCTTCAGGAAACGCGGGAATTTTACGTCTTGGAGGAGTATCGATAGCAATGGAAAGTGAAAATAGCCGGTTCCTGGAGAGGTTCACCGATTGGTTGGAGAAGAAGGGCGGTTCCAAGTTCCTTGGGGTGCTGATTCCTGTTTTGTTGATAATCAGTCTGCTCCTTCCCCCCATTTCCCTTGGGGCGAGGGTCGTTTCTGCCGGGTACAGAAGCATTCCAGCCAAGTCCGGCGGCGGAGTCGCGGACCCCGACGGCACGCAGATTACGTTCCCTGCAGAGGGCCTGAGCGGGAATATCCGCGCCAAGCTTTCTTCCATCCCACGGGAGGTTTTCCTGAAACGGGAGGATGATAAGGATCTGCGCAAGGCTGCTTCCTCGATCCCTGACACAATTGTGATGAAGAGCCCCCTGTATCGGCTTTCCATCAAGGGCCCTGCTCCGAAGAAGATCGTGATCTCCGTGCCGATTCCAAACAACTCGGAGCCTTTCGAAACCTTGGACCTGTACGCGTGGAACGGATCCAAATGGCTTTGGATGCCGAGTAAGCTAATTAAGGAAGACGAGGTTCTCGAATCGCACCTCGGTGCGCCCGTTGAGTACTTCGCCGTATTTCAGACGAAACGCCAGCCGCAGATGGCAGGCTTGTTCTGGGGCTCGAAAAGCGGGGTCCCTGCAAAGGGGGCTTCTGTGTTGAGTTACGTCTTCCCTCTCAGCTACTCCCTTAAAGACGATCAGGGCGACTTGAAGACCGACTTTTCGCCGGACGAGCTTTCCAAAGCTGAGAATGCGTCTTACACCGTCGTTCCGGTCGTCAGAAACTGGCAGGCCGGCAAGGAAGGTGGGGTGGCGCTGGTTCGAACCGATTTGGTAGATAACACCTTGAAGTCGGAGAAAGCCAGCAAGCAACTGATTGGCAACATCGTCGATCTCACGGTGGGTGGTCTGTATCCGGGCGTGGTGCTGGATTTCCGGAATGTCGATGTTAACCTGAGGGGGGAGTTCTCCGCTTTCGTGAAGTCCCTGGCGGAGGCACTCCACGCCAAGAACAAGCAACTTGCCGTCCGCGTCGATACGCCCAGGCAAATCGCCGAGGACAGGTTCGAGACGGGTGCGTATGATTGGACGGTGATAGGCGAGGCGGCTGATACGGTCATAGTAGATGCTCCGGTCGATCCTACGGCGTACAAACCGGATGGTCACATGGATCAGCTTGCTATCTGGAGCGTGGGGCACGTCCAGCGACAGAAATTGCATTTCGTCTTGCCTGGTCGGAGTGTGGAAAGGGCTGGAAACTATTACCTGCTCCTTCCGTACGAAAAAGCAGTGCTTCCCTTGCTCGGCAAGGTCAAGGTCGAGGGAGACGAAAAGCCGGGGGCACAGGTGACGGTTTCCATGCAGTCTGACCGGATCGTCTCTCCGCTTCAACTTGATTCCACTCTGCACCAGAAGTGGTTTGCATACAAGGACAACAGCGGTAACGAGCGCATAGTGTGGCTGGAAGATGCCGAAAGCCTTCAGTACAAGCTTTCGTTGATCAGCCGCTACAACATCAACGGCATCGATCTCGATAACCTTCCTGGCGGTTCTGGTTCCGATATCCCTGTGTGGAGCCTTCTGGAAGCTTTCGTCAAGGATAAGCTCGACAAGTTTGCGGTGTCCGAGCCTGTGGAGGTTGTGTTCAAGGTAAAGGACGGGGACAAAGTCGTGGCGACTGCGAAGGCCAACATTCAGAACCCTAAGGCCACGCTCAAGCTCCCGGACAAGGTGGAAAATGGGTTGAGCGTGGAGGCATCGGTGGCTGTGGGCGATGCAGTCGTGAGCGCTCCGGTCTCGGCGAAGCTGGCCGTTGCTGCCTCCCCCGCGCAGGAAAAGCAGAATTCGCCTTCGCCTAATCCTACCCCGTCGCCCACGCCGACTCCAGAGGCCTCTTCTTCGCCGGTCTTGACCACGGAAGACCCGATCAACCTCCGATCCGGTCCTGGGACTGCGTATCCCGTCAAGGGGAAGAGCAAGCCTGGGAAGGAGTACAAAATCGTCGGCAAGAACAAAGATGGCACGTGGTGGCAGATCGAAGTTGATGGGCAGAAGCTTTGGATATCTGCCAAATACAGCAAAGCCACCGGCGATCTGACCCAAGTAGCAGTGGTCAAGAACATTCCGAAGCCTCCGGCCCGACCGGTTACCGCTCCGGTGTCCCATGCTGCTGCAGGCTTCTTCGACTATGGGATTCAGGCCCATATGGTGGACAACAACCAGGCCCCCAGGGTAATGGCGGCGATCAACGACCTGGGATTCCACTGGGTCAAGCAGCAGGTCGAATGGAAGCGATTCGAGCCGAGCAAAGGCAACTATCAGTGGGGCCCGCTTGATTACATCGTCAATGTGGCACAGCAACACGGCGTGAAGGTGATGTTCAGCGTGGCGAAGGCTCCTCGCTGGGCTCGTCCTGCGAACGCGGACTTCAGCGTGGAAGGGCCTCCTTCCAACCCGAAGGACTTCGGGGATTTCATGGGCGCTCTGGCGAAGCGGTATTGCGGGCGTGTTGGCGCCGTGGAGGCGTGGAATGAGCAGAACATCAACTACGAGTGGGGTAACGAGCCTCCTGATCCAGGAAGGTATGTTCAATTGCTTGCCGCCGCATATCGTGCCGTCAAGGCAGCGTGCCCGCAGATGATCGTGATCAGCGGTGCTCTGACCCCTGCGGGTAACGTCACCATAGGAGGACAGTGGCGTGCGGTGGACGATGTCAATTACCTGACCGCCATGTACCAGCATGGTCTCAAGAACTACTGCGACGCCGTGGGTGCCCACCCAAGCGGCTTCAACGTGGCTCCGTGGGTCCACGGTGGAGCGGAGGCGTGCCAGTTCATCACTCAGCGGCACGCCAGGTTCCGCGGACCGTGCAATTCGCCGCACCATTCCTGGAGCTTCAGGAGCACCATGGAAATGTACAGGAACGTGATGGTTCGGTTCGGCGATGCGAACAAGCGGATATGGCCTACAGAGTTTGGCTGGGCGTCCAGTGATACCCCGGCTCCTGGGTACGAATACGCCGCAGACAATTCGAGGCAGGATCAGGCGGAATGGACTGTCAAGGCGTACCAGATGATGAAAGCCTGGGGCTGGGTAGGTGTGGCGTTCCTCTGGAACCTGAACTTTGCTGTTGTCGCTCCTGGTTCTGAGATGGCGCAATGGGGAATCGTGGATCCGGCATGGAATCCGTATCCGGTGTACCTGGCTCTCAAGAGCATGCCTAAATAACCAGGAGCTTTCTGCAGGCGCGGAAAGGTGGGTTCTTTTCGCGCTTGCTTTTTGGAGAGGGAAAGATGAAAAACGTCAAAGCAATGTCTCTGGCAGTCGTGCTGGCAATCTTGGTGAGTTCGTGCACTTTTCCTGCAGGAATCACTCCCAGGTCCGCGAGCCCTACGGCAAGCGCGACCCCTACCCGCACTGTGACTGTGGTACCATCTCCAACTATGAGGCCTGCTACAGCGACTTTCACGTCGGAGCCGTCGGCCACTCCGTCGCCAACGCCTGCGCCCACCGATACGGCGACTCCCTCGCCGTCTCCGTCGGCCACCAGCACGAACACCCCAGTGCCTCCGTCGCCAACGCCGAAGCCTACCGCGGTACCGCCCACGCCCACAACAGTTCCGGCGGGAAATCCTGGAATCCCGTTTGGGGATGTGATGACTTCTCCGGACTATGGGGTACAGGCGTTTCTGTGGTGGCGTCCTGGCATAGCGGATAGGGACCTGGGGTTGATCAAGGACGCTGGTTTCCGATGGGTCAAACAATGGTTTGCCTGGAAGGACATAGAGATTGCTCCGGGGAAATATGATTGGTCGCACGCCGATAGGATAGTCAAGCAGGCACACGACGAATTCCAGTTGAAGATTCTGGCGCGCACCGATAGAGCTCCGGCGTGGGCTGGCGAGCCTCCCGATGACGCCCAGGCCTATGCCAATTTCCTTCATGCCCTGGCGTCCAGATATCGGGGGAGGATTCAGGCATATCAGGTGTGGAACGAGCCAAACCTCGCCAGGGAGTGGGGAGGAAAGAGGCCCGACCCTGTTGGTTATGCCAGGATGTTGAGGCTTGCGTATCAGGCCATCAAGAGCGCCGATCCTAATGCTATTGTGATTAGCGCGGGGATGTCTCCCACTGGCACCAACGATCAGACTGCCATGCCCGATGACCTTTACATCGAGAAGCTCTACCAGGCTATGGGGAACAACAGCGACGGGTACTTTGATATGCTGGGGGTTCACGCAGCGGGCTACAAGGCTCCGCCTGAGCTCGATCCGGCGGAGGCGAAAGCCAACAAAGCGCTCTATGGCGGCGAGCGGTTCTTCTGCTTCAGACACGTGGAGGACATTCGTAAGATAATGGTAGCCCATGGAGACGCCGGAAAGCGAATTGCAATCTTGGAGTTCGGCTGGACCAGCGATAAAGTGCATCCTTCCTACAGCTGGCATGCGGTATCGGAACAACAGAAAGCCGATTACATCGTCCGGGCGTTCAAGTGGGCGAAAGAGCATTGGACTCCCTGGATCGCGGTAATGACGTTGATATACATGCCGGATTCCGACTGGACCGAGCAAGATGAGCAGTACTGGTGGTCTATCACAAGGCCGATGAAGATCAACGAATGGAAACCACTTCCGGCTTACATTGAAGTGTGTGAGTACCTGAATTCCTTGAAAGGACAGAGATGTCCTAAGGCTCCAAAGGGCTAATGGTTGGGTTTCGGACGGGGGACGGTGGCGGTATTGTCCCCCGTTGTGGTATACTTTTGAAGAGTTCGATCGGACACGTGGATGTGCCTATGAGGTTTGTTTAGACTTTTGTTCTTTTGACATGCGGTTGTATTCTCAATATAATCTCAGCTTAGGTGCCATCGTGGCACTTCTCTGACCTTCGTTGTGCTGACATCGTTTTTGGGTATGGAGGTTTTCTTTAACAGAAATCAAGGATTTGAGGGGGTGATATACCTTGTGTGAAAACCTTGGGGGTGGGTACCCCGAACCGGAAAACCTCGGATCACAAAATCTTTTGAGGAGGAGGAAGGCGTATGAAGTCCAAGAAGCTGGTTTTTCTGATGAGTGTCCTTGTGATACTCTCCATGGTTCTGGCTGCATGTGGGCCTAAGGCTACTCCTACGAAGGCTCCTGCGCCGACGGAAGCGCCGGCTGCAACGAAGGCCCCTGCACCGACGAAGGCTCCGGCGGCTACCAAGGCTCCTGAGCCGACCAAAGCCCCGGTTGCTAAGTTCAAGTGCACCGACAAGCTCGGCTGTGTGGATGTAGGGCCGGGCGATCCGATCAAGATTGCCATCATGGCTGTGCTCTCCGGCCCGAATGCCTCGCTCGGTGAGGACACGGTGCATGGCGTCGAGATCGCGGTGGACGATGTCGGTGGCAAGATTCTCGGCCATCCCATCGAGCTGGACAAAGAGGACTCCCAGTGTTCGCCTGAAGGTGGTCAGGCAGCGGCGCAGAAAGTGGCGGCTGACAAGAGCATCGTGGGTGTGATTGGGACGAACTGCTCCAGTGCAGCGAAGGTGGCAGCTCCGATCATCTCCGATGCGGGGATGGTGATGATCTCCCCGTCGAACACAGCTCCTTACCTGACCGATCCAAAGACCCATGTTCCTGGGTACTTGAGGACAGCGCACAACGACCTGTTCCAGGGCTCGCTGGCTGCTGAGTTTGCGTACAAGGTGCTTGGCAAGAGGAAAGCGGCCACTATCCATGACGGGAGTGTGTACGCGGAGCAGTTGGCGAACGTGTTTGCGGACACGTTCAAGAAGCTTGGTGGGAAGGTAGTGGCGCAGGAAGCAGTGAACGTAGGGGATACGGACATGAGGCCGGTGCTGACGAGGATAGCGGCGCAGCATCCGGACTTCATCTACTATCCGATCTTTGTGGCTGAGGGTGGGTTCATCACCCGGCAGGCGAAGGAAGTAGAGGGGCTGCAGAACGTAGCGCTGATGACGGCAGATGGGTGCTTCAGTGCGGACTTTGGTAAGGCGGCTGGAGATGCGGCTCTTGGGATGTATCAGAGTGGGCCGTATGTGACTGGTAAAGCCTACCAGGAGTTCTTGAAGAAGCACAAGGCCAAGTACGGGACGAACCCGCCGAGTGGCTTCCATGCCCATGCGTACGATGCCACCATGCTGCTCATCAATGCCATCAAGAAAGTGGCTGTCGTCGAGAAAGACGGTACGGTTCACATCCCGCGCCAGGCTTTGCGTGATGCGTTGTTCCACACCAAGGATTACCATGGTCTGACCGGTACGCTTTCGTGCAACCAGTACGGCGACTGCGCTACCGGTGAGGCGCTGGCAATCTTCCAGGTGACCCAGAAGACTCTGGACACCCTGAAGAAGACCGGCGAGTGGCATCCTGAGGTGGTCTACACCAAGAGCGGTGGCTTCGTTGGCAACAAGCAGGCTGGTGCCAACGTACCGACCGAGCCCAAGAAGGTGTCCAACTACAAGTGCACCGACAAGCTCGGCTGTGTGGAAGTCGCCAAGGGTGATCCGATCAAGATCGCCGTCATGGCTGTGCTCTCCGGCCCGAACGCCTCGCTCGGCGAGGACACGGTGCACGGCGTCGAGATTGCTGTGGACGACCTGGGCGGCAAGATCTTCGGCCATCCCATCGAACTGGACAAAGAGGACTCCCAGTGCTCGCCTGAAGGTGGTCAGGCAGCGGCGCAGAAAGTGGCGGCTGACAAGAGCATCGTGGGCGTGATTGGGACGAACTGCTCCAGTGCAGCGAAGGTGGCAGCTCCGATCATCTCCGATGCGGGGATGGTAATGATCTCCCCGTCGAACACAGCTCCTTACCTGACCGATCCAAAGACCCATGTTCCTGGGTATCTGAGGACAGCGCACAACGACCTGTTCCAGGGCTCGCTGGCTGCTGAGTTTGCGTACAAGGCGCTTGGCAAGAGGCGTGCTGCGACGATTCACGATGGTAGTGTGTACGCCGAGCAGTTGGCGAACGTGTTTGCGGACACGTTCAAGAAGCTTGGTGGGAAGGTAGTGGCGCAGGAAGCAGTGAACGTAGGGGATACGGACATGAGGCCGGTGCTGACGAGGATAGCGGCGCAGCATCCGGACTTCATCTACTATCCGATCTTTGTGGCTGAGGGTGGGTTCATCACCCGGCAGGCGAAGGAAGTAGAGGGGCTGCAGAACGTAGCGCTGATGACGGCAGATGGGTGCTTCAGTGCGGACTTTGGTAAGGCGGCTGGAGATGCGGCTCTTGGGATGTATCAGAGTGGGCCGTATGTGACTGGTAAAGCCTACCAGGAGTTCTTGAAGAAGCACAAGGCCAAGTACGGGACGAACCCGCCGAGTGGTTTCCATGCCCATGCTTACGATGCCACCATGCTCCTCGCCAACGCTATCAAGAAAGTGGCGGTGGAGGACGGCAAAGGCACCCTCTACATCCCGCGGCAGGCTTTGCGTGATGCGTTGTTCCACACCAAGGATTACCATGGTCTGACCGGTACGCTTTCGTGCAACCAGTACGGCGACTGCGCTACCGGTGAGGCGCTGGCAATCTTCAAGGTAACCCAGAAGACTCTGGATACCCTGAAGAAGACCGGCGAGTGGCATCCTGAGGTGGTCTACACCAAGTCTGGCGGCCTGGTCGGGAAGCCGTAAACGTTTGGTAGACGTTTTAGAGGGGGGAGTTCGTAAGACTCCCCCCTACCTCGATTTCTACGGAGGGGCTATGTTCGAGAAACTAAAAGGCAAGCTTGACACAACCACTATCACCATGTGGGTGATAGGTTTACTCGTGACATTCGCCATCATCTACGGTTCTGCCCGCACCTTGATTGCCGGGAAATACACCGGCAGGCAATGGGTCGAGTTTACCGTCTTCGGGTTGGCACAAGGCGGTATTTATGCACTTATCGCTCTCGGGTATACGCAGGTGTACGGCATTCTGAAGATGATCAACTTTGCCCATAGCGAGGTCTTCATGAGCGGCCCGATGATCGGATTCTTCGCTGCCAGAGACCTGGACAAATGGGGGTTCCTCAACGCCCATCCGATCATCAGCTTGCTTATAGTGCTGGTGGTTGCCATGACCGTATCCATGACTGTGGCGGTCTTGCTGGAACTAATCGCATACCGCCCGTTGAGGGGCGCCCCCAGGTTGGTCCCGTTGATCACGGCCATCGGCGCATCGTTCTTCCTTCAGTACTTCTTCAAGGGGTTGTTTGGATCCAACGTCAAAGTATACCCCGATTGGAAGATCTTGAACGGCAAATGGACGATCCTCGGAGCCCACATCCTCAAAGTGCAGGTCATCGTTTTCATAGCTGCCATCCTGCTGATGGTAGGGCTTTACTCCTTTATGCAGAATACCAAGATCGGTAAGGCGATCCGAGCTGTTTCCGAGGACAAGGACGCAGCCGCTCTCATGGGGATCGATGTGGATCAGATGATATCTTTCTCATTTGCTTTGGGCGGCATCATGGCTGGTGCAGGCGGTGTGTTCTACGCTTTGATCTACAAGCAGGTTTTCTTCCTCATGGGCTTCGTCCCCGGCATCAAAGCGTTTACCGCAGCAGTCCTTGGTGGTATTGGGAACGTACCCGGCGCTATGCTCGGTGGGTTCTTCCTTGGTATTTTCGAAGCCCTCGGCCCTAACCTGTTCCTGGATGGTCTGGGCATTCCTTCTCCATATCAGCTCAAAGACGTCATCGCCTTTACCGTGCTGGTTCTGGTCCTGATCTTCCGACCTACCGGCATCCTTGGCGAGCGTCTTGCGAAACGGGCCTGAGGAGGACGAAATGAGCAAACCGCGTACATGGCTTCAGGAAAGTTTGTTCTATTCCTTGATTTCCGGGATAGTCGTAGTCGCGCTCTCGTTGGTCGGAATGGTGGTTTCCTTCGGTAAAAGGGGGTTCATTAGTTCGTTCATCACCGAAGGCCAGCTGCTTCTGTTCCTTACCATTGCTATTTTCGGCTACCTGGCGGCCAAGAAGATGGAGAAAAGGAGCATCGCAAAAGCCTCGATCTCCGGCCTTATCATAGGAGTCGTCAGCAGCCTGTTCTTGATAGTGCTGGTGCTTTTGATAGATTTCAAGCCCCTTGGCCTGCGTTCCATGTTCGTCAACGCTTCGCCAGCTCTGGTAAAGGCGCTTACTTTCGCCAAGAAGAGTGTCTGGTCAGGGTTTGGTTACATGCTCCTGTTGAATGCAGTGAGCGGGCTTTTCGGGGCGTTGATCGAAGCGATACCTGGCATATGGGGTAGCTCTCTTGCAAGCGGCACGCTGATCACCATATTGGTCGGATTGCTGGCAGACATCTGGAAGACTTTCCTACCCAAGTCGATCAGCAAGTTCTTCTTTGCCGGGAAAGGATTCTCAATCCAGGGATTCGTCGTCACTCTGGTTGCGGTGGTAGGGTTTATGATTTTCTGGTATTTCTACGGCGACAATGTGAAGAGCGGCTATCAGAGCGTCGAATCCGTGCAGCCTACGGCGGTTAAGGCGACCACATGGGTGCTCGGCCTGCTTTTCCTTCTGTTGATGCCGAAGCTCGTCGGCAGCTATCTAAGCGAAGTGCTCGACCTGGTAGGTCTCTACATAATCATGGGGCTGGGGTTGAACATCGTGGTCGGGTTCGCTGGGATGCTCGACCTGGGGTACGTGGCGTTCTTCGCCATCGGCGCGTACACCATGGGTGTGCTCACATCCCAGGAGCTCGGGTTGTTCCACCTGACTTTCTGGGAGGCTTTGCCTTTCTCGATTCTCTTCGCCGTCATCGCCGGGGTGCTTCTGGGTATTCCTGTTCTCGGTATGCGCGGTGACTATCTGGCCATCGTGACCATGGGGTTTGGTGAGATCATCCGGCTGCTGGTGCTATCCGATGCGCTAAAGCCGATCCTAGGCGGCGCCCAGGGACTCACGCGCATCGCCAGACCGAAGATAGGACACATCGTGGTCAAGCAGCCAACGCAATTCTACTACCTCATCCTGGCGGGGATAGTTATAGCTTGGTATGTGGCGAGCGCCTTGAAGGACTCCAAGCTTGGGCGGGCATGGATGGCCATGCGTGAGGACGAGGACGTGGCCCAGGCCATGGGCATGAACCTGGTGGGAATCAAGCTGCTTGCTTTCGGAACCGGCGCCGCCCTCTCCGGCCTCAGCGGGGCGATCTTCGCCGCCAAGCTGAATTCGATGGTGCCTCACAGCTTCAACATCTTGATATCGATCTACGTCTTGAGCCTTATCATCGTCGGCGGTGTCGGCAGCCTGCCCGGCGTGGTGGTCGGTTCGCTTGCTCTTATCGGCACTCCGGAGCTTCTGCGAGAGTTCGCCGAATACCGCATGATGATCTACGGGGCCGTCCTGGTTGCTATGATGATCTTCATGCCAGAAGGGCTGTGGCCTGAATCGGCGCGTAAGCGTGAGCTCCATGCAGGCCAGAACGGCGGGGCTGTCGGGGCGAGCGCCGCCGAGGAAGCGTAGGGAGGAGAGCGATGGGTATTCTTGAAGTCCACAACGTAGTCAAGCGATTCGGTGGTCTAGTCGCCGTCAACAACGTCAGCCTCGATCTGAAGAAAGGGGAAATATACAGCGTCATCGGCCCCAACGGTGCTGGCAAGACGACGTTGTTCAACTGCATAACCTGCTTCTACAAAGCGGACGAAGGTGAAATCCTGCTCGAAGGCGAACCTATCCATTTTCTCACGCCCGATCGGGTGGCGCAGAAAGGGATAGCGAGGACCTATCAGAACATCCGGCTTTTCTCCAACATGACCGTGCTGGAGAACATCATGGTCGGGCGTCATATCCACACCCACTATGGCTACGTGGATGCCCTCTTCCGCTCCCGGAGGAAGAAAAAGGAAGAAGAGAAAACCCTCCAGAAATCACTGGAGCTGCTGGAATTCGTCGGCCTGAAGGGGAAGGGCGATCTTTTTGCAAAGAACCTGCCCTACGGCGAGCAAAGGCGCCTGGAGATCGCCAGGGCCCTGGCTCTCGAGCCGAAAGTGCTGTTGCTGGACGAGCCTACGGCGGGCATGAACCCCAGGGAGACCGAAGAAACCATGGAGTTCATCGAACATCTCAGGAGCGAACTCGGTCTTACCATTCTTCTGATCGAGCACGACATGAAAGTCGTGATGGGTATCTCCGACCGGATTACCGTCATGGACTTCGGTAAAGTCATCGCCGAAGGTGTGCCGGAGGAAATTCGGAGCAATCCGAGGGTGATCGAGGCTTACCTCGGCCAGGGCGCGGCGGAAGAGATTGGTGCATAGGGGGGAACGATGAGCGACAACGGGAAAAACACAACAGAAAAAGTCCTGGATGGGAGAGTATCGAGCTCAGAAAGGATCCTGGAAGTTGAAAACCTGAACGTGTTCTACGGAGCCATTCAGGCGTTACATGGAATATCGTTCCACGTGAACAAAGGCGAGATCGTGACCCTGATCGGTGCGAATGGAGCCGGGAAAACCACCACGCTGCGCACCATCTCCGGCCTCCAGCGCCCTCATCCTGGCAAAGTAGTTTTCATGGGCGAGGATATCACGTGGGCCAAACCGCACGAGATCGTCAAGAAAGGGATCGTGCACGTCCCGGAAGGCAGGCGGATTTTCTCAGCCCTCACCGTGAAAGAAAACCTGGAGATGGGGGCTTTCATCCGTAACGATCCAAAGGCCATCAAAGAGAGCATGGAGAAAGTGTTCGAGCACTTTCCGAGGCTGAAGGAGCGGCTGGGGCAGTTGGGCGGGACGCTCTCCGGCGGGGAGCAGCAGATGCTTGCAATCGGCCGCGCTCTCATGTCTGACCCCAAGCTCTTGCTTCTGGACGAGCCTTCTATGGGGCTTGCTCCGATCCTGGTGGACGAGATTTTCGAGATTCTCCAGGACATCAACGCCAGGGGCGTAAGTGTCCTCCTGGTGGAGCAGAACGCACGCAAAGCCCTTTCGATCGCCGATCGAGGTTACGTGCTGGAGACCGGTTACATAAACATCCAGGGTAATGCCGAGGAGCTATCGAAGAACCCAAGGGTCAAGGAGGCCTACCTCGGCGGGGCATGATGTGGTATGTGTTGAGACCGGGCGGGCCGGGGGTTTGGAACCATCGGCCCGCCGTTTGATTTGTGGAGGTTTTTGATGGAGGAAAGGCTTGGAATAGTCACCGGAGGTTCTTTCAATTCCGGCCTTACCGTTCGTCTCGATCCGGAGGTCGATACCGAGAGCCTGAGGATCGGCGATTTCGTCGTGGTGGACGGTGGACGGTTCATGTTCTTCTGCCTCGTATCCGACATAAGGCTGGAAACCTCCGATATGGGCGTCCAATCCGATCCTCCGATGGGGAAATCGGCGGATTTCGTCCGCAAGGCCATAACCGGTACGTTGACCTACGGCGTTGTCGAGGTCAAGCCGAGCCTCGCCGTGGAGAAACCATCCGACGAGTTTGTCGACATAACGCTCAAGCCCCAGCCAGCCAGGACGATCCCAATGCACTTTGCCGTGCTGAAGCGTGCGACCCAGGAGTATCTGGACATGGTTTTCGGAGAGGACGACGGCAAAGGCTCGCTCTTTTACGTCGGGACGCCCCTGACGATGCCAGACCAGAAAGTTCCGTTCGACCTCGAGAAGCTCATGGAGCGGTCCAACGGCATCTTTGGACAGAGCGGAACTGGCAAAAGCTTCACGACGTTGCTCGTCCTTTCCGGGATCATCAAGCGGCGAGTCGGCGTTTCGTTGGTCTTCGATATGCACGATGAGTACGCATTCGGGAAGGAATCGGAAGAAAAGAAATGGATTCAGGGACTCAAGAACCTGTTTCCGACCAGAGTTCAGGTTTGGAGCATCGACGAAGCGGCTGCGAGCCGCAGCGGTCGATCTGTGGATCGGACGATCAAAATCGGGTTGAACCAGTTGGAGCCGGAGGACATCCTGCTCCTTGCTCAGGAGCTCAACCTCACCGGAACGACCGAAGCGAACATCGGGCTGCTGCGGGATCAGTTCAAGGAAAACTGGCTCAAGGAGTTGCTTTCTATGAGTCCAGCCGAACTGGAGGAGTTCGCCCAAAACGTGGGCGCTCATTCCGGTTCCCTGTCTGCTCTGTGGAGGAAGCTCAAGGACATCCAGCGTCGTCCCTACGTGGTCGACGAGGCCGACTTCAATCAACTGGACGATCTGACTGAGCTGCTGGACAGGGGGACCCACGTGATATTGCACTTCGGCAGGCACAGCAGCACGCTGGATTACCTCCTGGTCTCCAACATAGTCACCCGCAGAGTGCGGTCGCTGTACCAGAAGAAGGTGGAGAAGTACGAGGAGACCAGGGACAAGTCCTATGCGCCCAGACCTCTCATGATCGTCCTGGAGGAAGCTCACAAATTCCTCTCTCCCTCCGTCGCCCGCCAGACGACGTTCGGCCAGATCGCCAGGGAAATGCGGAAATACCACGTCGTCCTAACGGTGGTGGATCAGCGTCCTTCGGCAATAGACAAAGAAGTGCTTTCTCAGCTCGGCACCAGGATTACCGGCAAGCTCACGGATGAAAACGACATAGATGCGGTGCTGACTGGAGTCTCCGGCAGGCAGGCGCTGCGTGGGATGATCGAGAGCCTGGATACGAAGCGGCAGATCGTGATCGTGGGGCACGCCATACCGATGCCGCTGGCATTGAACACCAGGCCTTACGATGAGACGTTCTGGGCGGAAATGCGGGAAACGCCGGAGGATAAGCCCGACGTGAACCCGCTCGAAGAGATATTCTCTTGAATCGTGATTTTCGCTTTTGCTGTGCTATGTTTTTCCTGAAAATTCTGGCCCGAGCTAACGCACGGGTGTAGGTTTCTTTCCACTTTCGTTCCCTCTGAAACGTTGTATTCACTGTGGGGGCAGTGTATTTGTTGTTCTCCACACTCTTTAGCATCACATTATTCCGATGGAATTTGTGGCAACTTAAGGCTTTTTGACACATCGACGGCCCGAGAGTATAATTGTGCGCGGTGATATCGGATCCCAACATTTTTCTCTGCTGGAGCACTTTGGGCAGGGACGATAAGTGTCAGGGGAGGTGATAAGGGCAAGCTACCTTTCCCGTATGCCTGGCAGGAAGATCGTTGCGTCTGCCGAAACAAGGGGGTGCCCTCTCCTTTGGACTGCTGGACCTGTCGTCTTTTGTGACCATTTCGCGCTGGCTATTGTTCTACGTCGTCGAATGGTTGCCGAAAAGTCCTTTCTACGAACTCTTCATGGCTTTCGTGATCGACAGTGATTGGCACTGTCGGGATATTTGCAGTAAGGTGTAAAGGAGGGAGAGTATGTCCGGTAAACAACTGCGAATCTTTCTTCTGTTGGGTCTGCTTCTCTTGGGAGCCGCTCTTGTCCTAAGCGGCTGTAAGGTCGGCTCCAAAGCCGCGTATGGTGGCGTGATCAAAATCGGGAACGATGCGCCGCTGACCGGCGACATCCCCAAGGTGGGCGAGGAGTCCAAGTATGCCCTGGAGATGTGGGTCGAGGACATCAAGAAGGCGGGCGGACTGGACGTGGGCGGCGTCAAGTACCAGGTCCAGGTCATCAACGAGGACAACGAGTCCAAGGCCGAATCCGCCACCGCGGCAGCGCTGAAGCTCATCAACAACGACAAAGTGCTGGCCATCATCGGGCCGTATTCAAGCAAGCAAGCGGTGCCTACCGGCGGCGTCTGCAACGAGCACAAGGTTCCTATGATCAGCCCGTGGTCCACGAACCCGCGAACCACGAAGGATCGACCGTGGGTGTTCCGTGGCTGTTTCCTGGATAGCTTCCAGGGCATGGTGGACGCCAAGTTCGCCAAGGAGGAGCTTGGGGCCAAGAAAGTGGCTGTCCTCTACGACGTGGCCAGCGACTACCCGAAGGGTCTTGCCGAGTTCTTCAAGAAGGGTGCTGAGAAGGAAGGGCTCCAGGTGGTAGCGTTCGAAAGCTTCACCACCAAGGACAGGGACTTCAGCGCCCAGTTGACGAGGATCAAGAACTCGGGCGCGGACGTGCTTTTCACCCCGCAATACTACGACGAAGTCCCGCTCATCGTGAAGCAGGCGCATCAGCTTGGCTGGAACAAGCCCATCCTCGGCAGCGACAGCTGGGGGTCGCCTGAGTTGATGAAACTCTGTGGCGACGACTGTGTGGGCTCTTACTTCAGCACGCACTGGGCCTACTCCGGCGTGAAGGGCAAGGCCAAGGAGTTCGTGGACAGGTTCTACAAGAAATACGGCTACAAGCCTGGTGATGTGGCCGCACTGACCTGGGATTCTGCTCACATCCTGCAGCAGGCGATCCAGAACTGCGGCAAGCTGACCGGCAATCTGCAGAAAGACCGCAAGTGCATCCGCGATAACATGGCCAAGATCAAGGAGTACCCTGGCATCACCGGTAAGATGACCTTTACCGAGCAGGGTGATCCGATCAAGTGCGCCATCATCGTCCACATCAACAAGAAGCACGAATTCCAGTTCTACAAGCAGGTCTGCCCGTGACGGCATGAGACAGGGGCGGCGAGCAGCCGCCCCTACCCTTGGAGGCAAAACATGACTCAAGTCGCACAACAACTTCTGAATGCTATCCAGTGGGGAAGCTTTTACGCGTTGATCGCCCTGGGCTATAGCATGGTGTACAGCATCTTGATGCTGTTCAACTTCGCCCACGGCGATATTTTTATGACAGGCTCTTATATCGGCCTTTTCGTGACGTTAGGACTACTGGGTGTTTTCGCGTCGGGGGCGGTGGCGCTCCCCGGTTGGGTGATTTTCATCATTACCTTGCTCCTGACGATGCTCTTGACCTCGTTCCTCGGTATACTGCTGGAACTGGTTGCCTACAGGCCGCTGAGGAACGCCCCAAGGGCATCGGCAGCGATCACCGGGTTGATGGTCGGTATTTTCCTGGAGACCGGCAACCTGGCACTCCTGGGAGCAAGCCGAAAGACTTTCCCCGCTGACAAGCTGATCAAGCAAACAGTTTACAACATTGGTGGGGTCTACGTGACCAACATCAAGCTGCTGACGATAGCGCTTTCTCTGCTATTGATGCTCTTGCTTCATCTGTTGGTGCAGAAGACGAAGCTCGGGATGGCGATGCGGGCGATGTCGGTGGACTACGCAATCGTGCCGCTAATGGGTATCCCGATGAACACAGTGATCTCCCTCACGTTTGCCATAGGCTCTGCCCTTGCCGGTGCAGCGGGCGTGCTGTTTGCGATGGGGTATCCCGTGTTGGAGCCGTACATGGGGATGCTCATTGGGTGGAAGGCGTTCGTGGCAGCGATCCTGGGCGGGCGCGGTTCCATTATGGGTGCCGCTCTCGGTGGTTACCTGCTCGGGTTCATCGAGATCATCGTGGCTGCGGTCTTCGTCTCCACCTTGAAGGACCCTATAGCCTATGGCATCGTGCTGCTGATACTGACGTTCAGACCCCACGGTATATTCGGCGAGCCTTACTCAGCTCACTTGAGAATATGATCAAGGAGAGTGGCCTGTGAAACTCAAGATGGACAAACTCGTCAAACATCTGCTCAGCATCCATCCCATGGCATGGCTGATAGGCGCTCTGGCGACTGCGCTCGTCGAGTGGTCTGTCGGGTCGGTGATAGCCTATAGCATCGGGTTGTCCAACGGAGTCCCTCCGGTGTTTGGGCTTTCTCTGATCTTCGGGAAACCGGCGCAAATACCCAGCGTAATCGTGTACGTCGTCGTAGTCTACTTGATTCCGATGTACGTTGTGGCAAGGCTGCTCTCCGGTGTGGCCGACAAGGTCATGTCCCGCCTGCCGCAACTGGCCTCCATCATCGCATACCTTGTCGTGCTTTACGCTGTGATCGAGATATGGGGCTCGTTGGATGACTACAGGCTGATGGTCCTGAAGCTCATTGGCATCGGCATCATCCTGACGGTCAGCCTCAACCTTGTGAATGGGTGGATGGGCGAATTCTCGGTTGCGCACGCTGGATTCATGGCAATCGGGGCGTACATCTCTTCCATCGTGATGGTGTGGGGGTTCGTGAACGACGACGTCTTCGGACCTGCGGTACTCCCGACATCATGGGCGCCGTATGCGTTTCCGTTTGCCTTGATAATCGGCGGGATAGCGGCCGCGATCGGGGCTCTCGTGGTGGCGATACCGTCATTCCGAACCCGCGGTGACTACCTGGGCATCATCACGCTGGCGTTCGTGTTCATCGTTCAGGGTGTCATCAACAACCTGAACTTCATCGGCGGCGCGAGGGGATTCATGCACATGCCTCCGCTCTCGAGCCTGACGTGGGTCTTTATCTGGACGCTGCTGGCGCTGTTCACCATCCAGCGGTACGTCAGCTCGACCCTGGGCAAGGCCACCAGCGCCGTCAGGGACAACGAATCGGCAGCCGAGGTGATGACCGTCGACACCAGGAAAGTGAAAATGGTCGCGTTCCTGACCAATGCTTTCTGGGCCGGGATTGCCGGTGGTCTCTACGCTCACATGATGGGCTACATCAACCCCGGCAACTTCGGCATCGTCATGTCGGTGGAAGTGCTCGCGATGCTCTACCTCGGCGGGCTGAACTCCATAACCGGCTCGGTGGTCGGAGCCGTGTTCTACCGATTGCTTTCGGAGATACTCCGGCCTCTGGGGTTGTACAAATGGGTGCTCATCCCGGTGTTGCTCATCCTGATCATGATCTACCGCCCGTTTGGCCTGCTTGGGTTCCAGGAAGTCAAGCTTCCTACCTTTGGACGCAAGAAGGAGGTGGCCCATGCCGCTGATACAGATTAACCATCTCACTCACTTCTTCGGTGGCTTGAGAGCAGTCCACGACTTCAACACTACGATCGAGGTGGGGGAACTGAAAGGGCTCATCGGGCCGAACGGCGCCGGGAAGACCACCATCTTCAACCTCGTGACCGGGGTCTACAAGCCCACTGAAGGGGAAATCATTTTCGACGGAAAGAACATCGTCGGGAAGCGCCCAAACGTCATAAGCACCATGGGCATAGCCAGGACTTTCCAGAACCTGCGCCTGTGGACGAACATGACGGTGATGGACAATGTGAAGATAGCGGCGTATTCCCGGATCAAATACGGCCTCTTCGGGGCGTTTCTGGGCGGAAATAGCAGGTACGAAGAGGAGAGGATGCTGGATCAGGAAGCCGAAAAGCTTTTGAAGATGCTCGATATCGAGAAATTCAAGGACTTCAAGGTTTCCAACCTTCCCTACGGCATCCAGCGTAGGGTGGAGATCGCAAGGGCGCTGATGGTGAGGCCAAAGCTCCTCTTGCTGGACGAACCGGCTGCGGGTATGAGCCCGGCGGAGATGCTGGAGATCATGGACGTCATCCGGATGATCCAGACCGAGCTGAACCTCGCCATCTGGCTCATCGAGCACCGGATGAAGATGGTGATGGAGCTATGTCAGCATATCCAGGTGTTGAACTTCGGCGAGGTGATAGCCGAAGGCCCGCCTGAGGCGATAAAGAACAACCCTGTCGTGATAAAAGCCTATCTTGGAACGGTGGTGAGCTGATATGTTACTCAAAGTCGAAAACCTCCAGGTTTCTTATGGCGCCATCAAAGCTGTGCAGGGGATCAGCTTTGAAGTGGATGAAGGGGAAATCGTCTGCATCATCGGAGCGAATGGCGCGGGGAAGACTTCCACGCTCCGTGCTATCTCTCGGCTGGTGCCGGTTGGCCCCGATACGAAGATGACGTTCGACGGCAAGAACCTGCTCAATTATCCCGCCCACAAGGTCGTCAGGCAGCTCGGAATCGGGCATGTGCCGGAAGGCCGCAGGCTCTTCGGTAACCTGACAGTCATGGAGAACTTGATCCTTGCCACTTACGGCCGCAAGGACAAGGAGAACATCCAGAAGGACTTCGAGCTGGTGTTCGACATCTTCCCCCGGCTTGCAGAGCGCAAGAATCAGAAAGCTGGCACCTTGAGCGGGGGGGAGCAGCAGATGCTGGCCGTCGGGCGGGCGCTGGTGAGCGCCAGGCGGATGATGCTGCTGGACGAGCCTTCCATGGGATTGGCTCCGCTTTTGATGCAGGAGATGTTCGAATCGCTGAAGAAGATCAACCAGGAAGGCACCACCATTCTCCTGGTGGAGCAGAACGCCAACATGGCGCTTCAGTTTGCCCAGCGAGGGTATGTGCTCGAATCCGGGAAGCTGGTTCTCGAAGGCCCCACCAGCGAACTGATGGCCAATCCGAAGGTCAAGGAAGCGTACTTGGGAGGCTGATTTGCGCCGTCGTTGGTGGTTGGCGCTGGCGGCGATCGCGCTTTCCGTTTTCGCTGTCGCTTTCATGCTCTCCGTGGAGCGTGGGCGCGAGGAAGCCCCGAAAGGCATGGTTCGAGTGCCTGCAGGGGCTTTTCTCATGGGCAGCGATGGCGGGCGTGCCGACGAAAAGCCGCCTCATCTGGTGAGCCTTCCCGCCTTCTACATCGACGAATACGAAGTCACCGTCGCACAATACGTTGAGTTCCTGAACCGACTCGGGAGGCTCTACGGGTGCGATGGTCACAAATGCGCCGACGTGAAATCGGAGAATCCGCAAAGCCACATCCTTGCCGTGGGGAACGGATTCGCTGCGGAGAAAGGGTTCGAAAACCATCCGGTTACGTGGGTTAGCTGGTATGGGGCCGATGCATACTGCCGGTTCGTGCACAAGCGACTTCCCACGGAGGCGGAGTGGGAGAAAGCGGCGCGGGGCACGGATGGACGTCGCTATCCGTGGGGAGATAAGTTCGATCCGGAGAAGGCAAACGCCGGAGGCGTGCTCTCCGGGACCACACCCGTCGGCAGCTATCCCGACGGCAGAAGCCCGTACGGAGCGTTCGACATGGCAGGAAACGTGTGGGAATGGGTTGCCGACTGGTATCACCCGTATCCGGGTAGCGGGTACACTTCTCCGTTCTTTGGGAAGTACAAAGTCGTGCGCGGAGGCTCGTGGAACCATCCTTACGTCGACGCGAGAACCACCAGCCGTGATTTCGCTTTTCCGGCGCGTCGCATCCGCGTGGTCGGGTTCAGGTGTGCAAAGTAACCGGCTTCGGTTTGGATGGAGGTGGTATAATCTGCTGGGTTTATGGTGTTTTCTGGTGTGATGGGACGGATCTGGAGGTGAGAAAGCCGTAGATGCAGCGAGACGGGAATTGGGAGGAAGAGGAGAAAGCTGTACTGGTCGGAGTGGAGCTTCCGCGGGAGAGGAGCATCTTTGGCGTGGAGGAATCCCTGGACGAACTGGCTGCGCTGGCACGCACAGCCGGGATAAAAGTCGTTGGGCGCTTGAGTCAGCGCTTGGATAGACCCTACCCAGCCACCCTCATCGGCCCCGGAAAGATCGAGGAACTCAAAGACGAAATCGCCCTGTCCGGGGCTAATGTCGTCATCTTCGACGAAGAGCTTTCCCCAAGGCAGCAGCGGGAGCTGGAAGAACGGCTTGGGGAGCACGTGAAAGTCATCGACAGAACCACGTTGATTCTGGACATTTTCGCCAAACACGCCCACACCAGAGAGGGCGTGCTCCAGGTGAGCCTCGCACAGTACCGCTATCGGCTTCCCCGGTTGACCCGTCAGTGGACGCATCTCAGCAGGCAGACGGCCAGGACTGCTGCGGGCGTCGGGCTGCGCGGCCCCGGGGAGACGCAGCTCGAGGTAGACAGGCGGGCCATCCGAAAGCGAATCGCGCACCTGGAGAAGGAGCTTGAGGAGGTCAGGAAGCAGCGCAGCGTGCACCGTCAGCAGCGGCGTAGGGCTTCGCTCCCGGTTGTGGCGCTCGTGGGGTACACCAACGCCGGTAAGTCGACCTTGTTGAACGCCCTCGCGGACGCAGGCGTGCTGGTGGCCGACAAACTCTTCGCCACCCTGGACCCGGTAACGCGCCGGATATCCCTGCCCGGCGGGCGAGAAATCCTCGTCACCGACACCGTTTGGTTCATCCAGAAGCTCCCTCCGACGGTCGTGGCTGCGTTTCGGGCTACGCTTGAGGAAGTGCAGGAAGCGGACGTGCTCCTCCACGTTGTGGACATAACCCATCCGCACGTCCTGGCGCAGGCGAAAGCGGTCGGCGAAGTGCTGGAGGAACTGGGGGTTACGGACAAGCCGATAGTGGTCGCTCTGAACAAAATCGATCTGCTGGACGATCCGGCAGAGGCTCGAAAGGTGGCAAAAGCGTTCCCGAACAGCGTGGCGATATCCGCAGCGAAAAAAATTGGGCTCGACGACTTACTGGAGCGGCTGAAAAGCACGCTCGAAGCCCAGATGGTGAAAGTGGAAGTGATGGTCCCTTACTCCGATGGAGAGCTGGTAAGCCTGTTCCACCAGAGAGGGGTCGTGGAAAAGGAGGAGCATACGGGAACGGGCACTGTCATAAAAGGACTGCTCCCTGTATGGTTGCTCCCGAAGTTCCGCGGTCTGATCCAATCCAAATCAGGGTAGGCGACGAACCCTGGCGACAGTCTTAGTGCACGAGGAGGTGTGCAAATGAGAGAGTATGTGGTACACGAGGTCATCAGGCGGACGCTGATCACCGACCCCGAACAGGAAGTCGTTTCGGGCAAGACCAGGCTTACTTACGCCCAACTCTACGGGCGGGTTCTGCGGCTTGCCAACAGCCTCAAAGAGATCGGCATCGGCAAAGGGACGGTGGTCGGCGTGCTGGACGTGAACACCAACAGGTTCTTCGAACTTCACTATGCCCTTTCGATGCTCGGTGCAGTGCTCCACACCATCAATTTCCGCCTTCCGCCGGAGCATTTGGTCTACAGCATGATCCACGCAGGGGACGAATGGATTTTCGTCTCCGATACCTTCGTGAAGGCTGCTGCGCCCCTGACGGGCAAGTTTCCCAACTGGGTCATCATGAGCGACGATCCAAACTACCCGCTGCCGGAGGACGCCAAGCGGGCGTACCGGTACGAGGAACTGGTCGGTGGCGGGAAGGAGCAGGAACTGCCGGAGGCGGACGACATCCATGACACGGACATCTTCTCGATTTTCTACACCACCGGAACCACTGGCAAGCCGAAGGGCATCCGGTACACGCACCGGAGCATCCTGCTGGGTGCGCTGCAACTGTTCCACCATCTGGCACTGCACTCGTCCGGAGCCCACGCAGGTGCGGAGGACGTGATCATGCCGCTGATTCCGTTCTTCCACATCCACGCGTGGGGCGTGGCGTTCTTCCCGGCCTACGTGGGCGCCAAGCTGGTGCTCCCCGGCGCCGCTGACCCGGCAACCCAGGTGAAGCTCATCGAGAAGGAGGGCGTGACGTGGATGAACATGGTGCCGACCCAGCTTCACATGCTGTTGGAGCAGCCTGGATTCGGCAGCGTGAAAGTCCTGACCGGCGGTAGTCCGCTCACGTCCGGGCTCGCGAAGGCAGCAGCGGCACGTGGCGTGAAATTCAGCCTCATCTACGGCGGCTCCGACCAACTCGGCACCGCGATTTCGGTGGTGCCTCGTGGCGTCGATCCCGAAAGCGAGGAGGCACTGGAGTGGCTAAGGGCCGGAATGAAGCTCCTACCGATGGTCGAAGTATCTGTCCGGGACGAGGCGGGAAACGAAGTGCCCCACGACGGCAAGACTATCGGCTCCGTCTGGACGAAGAGCCCGTGGCTGCCGGAGGGTTACTACAAGGAGCCGGAACTCACTAAAGAGAGCTACGTCGACGGCTGGTTCAGAACCGGCGACCTGGGATTCTTCTACCCCAACGGCATGCTCTACGTAGCCGGTCGGCAGGGATACGCGGTCAAGAGCGGCGGCGAGTGGATTCCCACGGGGATGCTGGAAGCCGTCCTCTCCGAGCATCCGGCGGTGGCGCTGGTGGCCGTCATCCCGATGCCGGACGAGCGGTGGGGGCAGCGGCCCATGGCGGTCATCAAGCCGAAGGGCGAGGTGACGGAGGACGAACTGCGCCAGTTCATGATGGGCAAAGTCTCCGAGGGGAAGATCGCCAAGTTCTGGATTCCGGACAGGTTCGTCTTTGTGGAGGATATCCCGCTAACGAGCGCCGGGAAGCTGAACAAAGCGGCGCTGCAAAAACAAATCTCGTGAACCGCCATCGGTTCGCGAACGGAGGATAAGATGTCTACCGAGGCGATGTTGACGGAAGAGCAGAAAGAACTCAGGGAGAAGGTGCAGGATTTCGTCAAATCGGTTCCGCGCCAGCTTCTGCTGGACATGGATGCGGACAAAGTGACGTACCCGCGGGAGTTCCTGGAGGAAGCGGGGAAGCGTGGGCTGCTGGGACTTCGGTTCGACCCGAAATGGGGCGGTGGCGGAGTGCCATGGACTTCGGAACTGGTGGCGTTAGAGGAGGTCGGCGTGCTGGGGACGGCTCTGGCGTGCCTCTACTCGCTGGTCTCCATCGTTGGCGAGGCGATTCATGTTTTCGGCACCGACGACCAGAAGGAGCGATACTTAAAACCGATGACCGCCGGAAAGCTCACCGTGGCCGAAGGGCTCACGGAGCCGCGGGGCGGATCGGACTTCTTCGCCGCCACCACCAGGGCCCGGCGGGAAGGCGACGTGTTCTACGTCAGCGGGCAGAAGCGGTTCGTCGTCGGGGCGGAAGGCGCAGACCTGTTCCTGATTTACGGCAAGGTCGAGGGGATCGACGATCCGAAGAAAGCGATGACCGCGTTCCTCATCGAACGCGGGCCCGGTGTAGAGGTGCACCACGTCTACGGGCTGATGGGCACCCGCGGCGGTGGGACGGGGCGGATCGTCTTCAAGAACGTGCCGGTGCCCATCGAGAACGTGCTGGGCGGCGAAGCCGGAATCGGCAACGGCACGGCTGTCTTCCACCAGATGATGATCCCGGAGCGGATGACTTCCGCTGGCGGTGCGGTGGGCATGGGCAGGGCGGCCATCGAGGTGGCGGCCCGCTACGCCGACCGCCGTTACGCTTTCGGCAGAAAGATTCGGCGGTTCGAGGGGGTGAGCTTCAAGATCGCCGATAGCCTCACGCTGCTGGATGCGGCCAGGGCGATGAACCACGCCACGGGTGTAGCGGTGGACAGCGGCACGGTGCCCCCAGGCAAGGTGCGCAGGCTCGTCTCCGAGGCGAAGAAGTTCTCCACGGAAGCGGCGTGGACGGTGGTGAACCACGCCATGCAGATTCTGGGCGGCATCGGGTACACCAACGTCTTCCCCGTGGAGCGGATGCTCCGGGACGTGCGGCTGATCACCATCTGGACCGGCACCAACGAGATCATGAACCTGGTGATCCAGCACGAGTTCTACAAGGAGTTCCTAAGCACCCCGCTCAAAGGCCGGGACATCGAGGGAGATGCTGTGGAAGCGGATGCAGTGGAGGAAAAAGAGTACAACGAGCCAGGGAGCAGGTAGAAACCTCGTACCCGGCGCGGGGCGAAGCTCCTGCACCGGGTACTCCCTTGTTGGTACTTTTGCCAGTTCCGAATGACCTGTATCGGACTGGACAATGAATGGCCGGGCTGTTCACATCTCCCAGGGCAACTACCTCCTCCTGGACAGCTACCACAGCGGCAGGTGTTATCACTGCAGTAAACACAGCTTGGTTGGCCGTTAAACTGTCCATTAGACCAACAACCGCTGGGGTTATTATTCCAATCACTACATTGGTGGTGTCCTGAATTATCATCCCATCCGCCAGTGCAACCACCTCCACCTCCGCCGGGTGTTGGTGGTGGGGCGTTGTTGTAGCAGTCGTCATCCGCCCCCGTGCCCCAGACATGTTCGTGGGGACAGACACCAGTGTGGTCGCCGCCGGTGCAAGGTTCGGAGTAAGCCCCATTGCAGCAGGTCTTGTAAATCTGGGTGCCGATGGTGCAACCGCCCCGGCTGGCGTCGCAGATGCCCGGCCTCAGGCCGTGTTCGCTGTCGACACAGGAATCGGCCGTCGAGCAGACGCTTTGGTGCCAGCCGTATTCGTAGGAACATCTATACCCTTTTGGTTCTCCCACACACTCAGCGTTGTAGTAGAAAATCCAAGGGTTCTGGACACAGTCGTCGGCCGGTTTGGAAAGCCCAGCCCGGTTGCAGTAGTAATC
>JALWAP010000027.1 GCA_027016315.1 Anaerolineae bacterium
GTCTTGTCGCTGCCGTTGATTGCCTTGAAGATGTTAGCCATGAACGGCTGCGCTCCAAGCCAGATGCCGAACAGGGAGATCACGACAGCCGCGATGGTCGTCCAGATAATATCCCAATGCAGCTTGTAGGTGAAGTACCCCATCAAAAGCCCCATGATGATCACCGACAGGATGCCGAACGGCACAATGGGCTTGGTCATCAGGTCGTAGCCTACGATCTTGCCGAAGGCGCCCATGATCAACCACAGGTACAGGTAGATGAAGAGGAGCAAAATGTTCCTGGAGCGAGGCGAAATGAGCTTGTAGCTCAGACCACCCATCGTCATTCCCTCATGGCGTACCCCCATCATGATGCTGGTGTAATCCTGCACCCAACCAATGAAAGCCACGCCAAGGAGAATCCAGAGCAACGCAGGCAGCCACCCCCACTGAACTGCTACGATCGGGCCGACGATGGGGCCAAGGGCGGCGATGGATTTGAATTGATAACCAAACAGAACGTTGCGGCCTGCAGGGATGAAATCCACGCCATCCATGTACATCTTCGCGGGTGTAGCCTTGTTGGGATCGGGCTTAATAACCTTCTTATCAATGCTCTTGGCATAGAAGCTGTACCCCAACCAGATGACAATGCCTGCAACAACCAGTACAAGTACGGAATTCATACTTTCACCTCCTTATGACTAAGGAACTGAAAACGAGAAGACGACTAAAACAGAGAACCAGGTTAGCAGCCTGAGGGGTCGAACTGTTTCTAATGCTTTCCATCACCTCCTTTCTCAAACGAGAAAACCACAACTTTAAAAAAGGAGAAAAACTGTCCCGAAAATGCTCTATCATTATAGCCACTTTTCACAACATGTCAAAAACGCGACCCGGCGTACCCGCCTTGTCCCAAACAATGGAGAAATTTTGCAGAACAGCTCTCTAACAATGTAATCGTGCCTTCGGCAAACGAAACAGTATCCTCGCCGACCGCGGGATTTTTCGCTTAACAACACCACAACTTGGTCTTGCTGCACCCTCTTGCCTTTCCGAGATTATTGTGGTAAAATGGAGACTGAAAGTGGAGTTAAATAGGTTTTTACCACAGTGAAAAGCAATGCTCGGTCAGGAGGAGCAAATGCCCAAAAGTAAGTTGAAACTTTTCGCCACAGGTCTGATGGCTCTCATGCTTGTGGTGGTTTCTATATTCTTGAACCCACCAACACAACCCGTTCTCGCCAACGGGAGTCATATCAGCAGGATTGGTTCCGGCTTTTGGTATGTAGTGAAGCCAGGGAATACCCTGAGCCAGATATCCCACAGATACGGAGTCCCTCCATCACGGATCATGCGGGAGAACCGTATCAACAACCCAAACTACATCTGGGTAGGGCAGAGATTGTGGATACCCTCCGTGGATCAATCAGGAGACCCTGACAAGCCATCTGGCAATGGAACTTGGTACGTAGTAAAGTCAGGTGACACGCTCTCCAGCATTGCTACTAAGTTCGGTATTTCCCCAATGGTTATCTACGAGGTGAATAAAACAAGGATCCCAAACCCTAACCTCCTGTTCGTCGGTACGAAAATCTGGATTCCCGCGTCGCAGAAACATGCAACGGCAACTCCCACTCCAACGCCCGCGACTCCGTCGCCCACCCCAACACCGACGCCCCCTCAGCTAACGCCGACCCCAACGCCGACCCAGACATCCTGCCGAAACATCCGGTACGTGGTTCAACCCGGTGACTTCCTTTCCTCTATTGCAAACCGGTTCAACGTATCCATGAACGCAATAGCTCGCGCGAACCATATCATAAACCCGAACCTAATATACGTGGGGCAATCTCTGATCATCCCATGCACTTCCCCAGAGCACATGGTGTCCACGCCGGTGTACACGTTCGATTACGGCTTCAACGTAGACCCCTTCGGCACCGACGTAGACGCGCTGATCAGGGAAATAAAAGATGCCGGGTTCCATTGGGTCAAATTCCAGGCGCCGTGGGAAGGGCTGGAACCGTCCAAGGGGCAGTACAACTGGGCAGGCCTTGATTCCGTAGTAGACAAGTTCCACAAAGTGGGGCTGAAAGTTCTCGTCTCCATAACTAAAGCCCCCCAATGGGCAAGGCCAGCTAACGCCGACCTCAACCTTGGGGGGCCGCCAAAGAACCCCAAGGACTTCGGAGACTTCATGAAAGCTTTTGCCGCACACTACAAAGGCAGGGTGCAGGCAGTAGAAGCCTGGAACGAGCCGAACCTCAAGACTGAATGGGGTGGTGAACGAATCGATGCGGCCAGGTACAAAACCCTGCTCTGCAGTGCGTATCGCGGCGTGAAAGCCAGCGACCCAGCTATGGTGGTCGTTTCGGCAGGCCTGACCCCGACCGGCGTCAACGATGGCTACAATGCCGTGGACGACGTGGTGTACCTGCGACAGCTCTACCGCGCTGGTGCCAGGGGATGCTTCGACGGGCTTGGGGCGCACCCAAGCGGATACAACAACCCTCCTGATGTGCGATTCGGATACAGGAACCCGAAAGAGCCGGGGTTCAAGAATCACCCATCGTTCTTCTTCAAGGAAACCATCTTGAGGTACAGAAACGTGATGATCCGCTATGGCGACGTCCATACCAAGATATGGGTGACGGAGTTCGGATGGGCAAGCTCTCCACACCCGAAGCCCGGTTACGAATACGCCGCGCAGGTTACGCCAGAAGAGCAAGCGAGATACTTGGTAAAAGCACTCCAGGAGATGAGAGCGTGGACTTTCATCGGCCCGGCGTTCGTCTGGAACCTGAACTACAACCAGACCAAGCCGGATAGCGAGCAGGCTCAGTTCTCCGTCTGGGGAAGGCCTGCCTATGCAGCGCTGAAGGACATGCCCAAATAGCCTTTCCTGTGCTGTCAACAGCGCCGAACTTTGTGCATCGTTTCCCAAACGGATGGATTTTTGACACCCCCTTTATCAAAACATATACTTATTTCGTCCAAACCTAACGCTCCGCTTCGTATTCAGGTGTAGGACAGGCTCACAAGGAAGTGAGCCATTTGCGCTCGTGGGGCGCATATCGACAGCAAAGATGCTGGAAACAGGGAGGGTATTCTGATGATGGTAGAAACACCTGACAGAAATCTCGCATTGGATCTGGTTAGGGTCACGGAGGCCGCAGCCCTGGCAGCGGGAAGGTGGATGGGACGCGGCGACAAGGAAGGAGCAGACCAAGCAGCCGTAGACGCGATGCGCCTCATCCTGAACAGCATGGAAATAGATGGCACCATTATCATCGGCGAAGGAGAGAAAGACGAAGCACCCATGCTGTACAACGGAGAAAGGGTAGGCAAAGGCACCGGACCCGTTCTGGACCTGGCAGTAGACCCGATTGACGGCACGAGGCTGACTGCAGAAGGCGGGCCCGGAGCGATCGCGGTCATCGCTGCGTCCGAGCGCGGAACCATGTTCTCCCCAGGGCACATCGTCTACATGAACAAAATCGCCGTCGGTCCCAAGTCCAAAGGCGCCATAGACATCACCGCACCGGTCGAAGAGAACCTGAAAAACGTGGCGCGTGCGCGCAACAAGGACGTGGACGACCTGACCGTGGTCATTCTGAATCGCCCCCGACACGCCGAGCTGATCCAGCGGGTAAGGGAAGCAGGAGCCAGGATTCGCCTGATCCGGGACGGCGACGTAGCAGCCGCAATTGCTGCTGCTCTTCCAGACACCGGGATCGACATCCTGATGGGGATCGGCGGATCTCCGGAAGCAGTCATCACCGCCGCTGCGCTCAAGTGCATCGGCGGAGACATGCAGGCGATGCTCTGGCCAAGGAACGACGAAGAACGAGCATATGCCCGAGAAGCCGGGCTCGACGTCGAAAAAGTGCTCACGCTGGACGACTTGGTCGCAGGGGACAACGTCTTCTTCTCCGCCACCGGGATCACGGACGGAGAACTGCTGAAAGGCGTGAGGTACTATGGCAACGGCGCAGTCACTTATTCGCTGGTCATGCGCTCCAAGAGCGGCACGCTTCGGTGGATCGAATCACATCATCGATGGGACAAGCTGATGAAGTACAGCGCCATCCCGTTCGATTTGCAGAAAGGCCCCAAACCCCCGATACGCGGGTAGTTATCGAGACGCCAGAGGGCGGGTATGTCCCGCCCTCTTAACATTTCCCAAACCGGTTCGTCACTCCACGGTGACCGATTTGGCCAGATTCCTCGGCTGGTCTACGTCTGCACCACGCCTGACGGCAATGTAGTAAGCCAAGAGTTGCAACGGCAGAACAGTCACCACCGGGGAAAGCAGGTAAGGTACCTCCGGAATCTCGATCACGTAATCTGCTTTGCCGCGAATGAAATCATCCCCCTCCGTAGCCAGGGCTATCACAATTCCGCCCCTCGATTTCACCTGCTCCACCTGGCTCACCATCTTGTCGTACACGTGATCCTTCAGCGAAATCACCACCACCGGCATGTTCTCGTCGATCAAAGCGATCGGCCCGTGCTTCATCTCCCCTGCTGGATAGCCTTCGGCGTGAATGTAGCTGATCTCCTTGAGCTTCAGCGCCCCTTCCAGCGCGATCGGGTAGTTTATGCCTCTCCCGAGGTACAGGAAATCCTCATAATGATAGAACTTCGCCGCCAGCTCCTCGTACCGACTGCTGGCGTCCAGCACGCCGCCCACGGTGTTCGGGAGCGTGGAGAGATCGTCCAACAGCCTTCTTGCATCTTCCTGGCTGAGCGTGCCCCGGAGCAACCCCAGATGCACCGCAAGCATGTATTCGTCCACCAGGGACGCGGTAAACGCCTTTGTGGACGCCACCCCGATCTCAGGCCCCGCCTGCATGTAGATCACGCCATCGGCCATCCTGGCAGCCTGGCTCCCCACCACGTTCACAATGGAAATCAGGTACGAACC
>JALWAP010000028.1 GCA_027016315.1 Anaerolineae bacterium
CCATGTAAGCTTTGGCCAGCGCGTGATACGCGTTGTTGAAGGATTCGTTTTGGTGGGTCCACACGCGAAGGGTAATTGTTTTAGCTGGTGGCTTCTTCGTAGGCGTTGGTTTTTCTTGTGCCTTGGTAGGTCGGGCTGTGGGTGCCTTCGTTGGCTGTTTAGGAGCCTGTGTAGGCTGTTGCGCTGCTTTGGTTGGAGCAGGTTCTTTGGTTGGCGTTGCCTTTCCGCCACATGCTGCCAGTAAAGCAAGTACTAAGACGAACATGATGATTGTGTACCATTGGTTTTTTCGAGACATAACTTTCCCTCCTTTCATTCTCCATGAATTTTGCTTTTACTGCAAGACCCTGACGACTGCGGATAAGTTCCGCGGGTGGTCTGGGTCAAGTCCCCTGGCTATGGCGCGATAGTATGCGATCAACTGGAGCGGGGGGAGGTAAAGTACCCCTCGCAACGGCTCCGGAAGCCCGGATTGAAACGCTATCGTGGAACCGATTTCTCCCAAGGAGAGCGTTTCCGCTCCAAGCTGTTTCATTTCGTCTAAAACGGCTTGTTCATGTTGCCGGTTCTGTTCGGAGAGTAGACCAACTATCATTGTGCCGCTTCCTGCCATGCTCATTGGGCCGTGTCGGAATTCCAGGAAATGGAACGGTTCGCTGACTGAAAGGCTCATTTCCTTCATCTTCAAGCTGGCCTCGGAAGCCAATCCGTACAAAGGACCGCTTCCCAAAAAGTAGAATTGCGAAAAACGCAGGTCCCAGCCAATAGGCTCTGCCACGAGGTTGGCCCTAGGAATATATTGGCGCCCGAAATCAGGAAGTTCGTGTAGTGCATTAGTCAAATCGCTTCTTTTTGCCGCTATAGCTGCCATGGCGGCGGTGGTTATGTACATAGAGGAGAAGGAACGGGTCTGCACTACGCTTTTCTCTTGCCCGCTTTCGATAACGATAGCAGTGTCTGCCAACGTGGCGAGTGGTTGGTCTTTGTCAGTTGTGATGGCTATTACCGGTCCCCCGGTTTGTTTTTGGAAGTGCTCGACTGCCCGTAAAGTCTCTCCGGTTGCTCCGGACCGGCTAACGGCAACAAGTGCTGGCTTTCCCGGCCCAAGCACGGTATCTCCGTTCAAAGCCAGCTCGCTCCCAGGTACGCCGCGGGCAGGACGATGTGTAAGACTTTGGAATAAGGATGACGCAGCGAGCGACAGGTAATAAGTGGAACCGCATCCAGTGAACAGTACGTAACTTGCAGTGTCGAGGAGTGGAAGCCAGGTTTTTGATTGAATGAGAGTTCTGTCTATCGCTTCTTCCCAGGCGTCTGCTTGCGTCAAGATTTCGTCCAGTGTAATACTCATGGAAATTTTTCCTCCCGATGCTCGTAATAACCGTGTTAGCTGCATCCCGAATCAATAAATGCGTGGTAGTGCGCTATTACAAATGGACATGACGACTGTAAATTCTTTGATCTCACTCTGTACAATCAGAATCATGCATAAGACATCATACACAACAAGCTAGAATTTGTCAAACGATCATAAACGATTATACAGTACTGCCAAGCACGTGTCAAATCCTATACCTAAGCAACACGCTCGGAAGGGCGTACAGCTTTGCTTGGAGTAATATGATCGCATTTGACTAAAGTCGCTCGCAAGAGTATACTTGCTTTTGGCGGAAGTTCGACTTTTTATCGGGGAGAATCGATTATGCATACTCATGCTATCGCCTCAGAGGTTTCCCAGGAGACGAAAGGGCTTTCCAACGTGGAGCGCCAGCAGGCTATTTTGGATATGCTTCAAAGGCGTCAGCGTATTACCGTAGCTGAGATCTGCGAGGTTTTCGACATTAGCGAAGCTACGGCAAGGCGCGATTTGGAGACGCTGGCCGGCCGAGGGGTAATCCAGCGGGTAAGGGGCGGGGCCATTCTGAGCAAACCAGCGGCCCCTGAGCCACCATTGCTTGTGAGGGCGCGTGAGCAAGCCAAGGCCAAAGCACGCATAGGTGAGGCGGTCGCGCACCTTGTTCACGACGGTGAGAGCGTTTTCCTCGGCTCTGGTACTACCGTCCTGGAAGTTGCACGGAACTTAAAGGAGAGGAAAGGGCTCACCGTGATCACCAATTCCCTTCCGGTAGTTAACATGCTGGCGGAGGTCCGTGATGTGACTGTGGTAAGCCTTGGAGGAATGCTGCGTCCCAGCGAGCTTTCATTCATAGGGCATATCACCGAGCAGTCCTTGGAGGAAGTGCGGGCGGAGAAGGTCATCATGGGGATCCGCGGAATTAGCCTGGAGCATGGGCTTACCAACGATTTTCTGCCTGAAACCCTGACAGACAGAGCTATCTTGAAGATCGGCAGACAGGTTGTGATTGTTGCCGATCACACAAAGCTTGGCGTGGTTGCTTCTGCGTACTTGGCTCCGCTTGAATCCGTGGACATTCTGGTCACCGATCGCGACGCTGATGCCGATTTCGTGCAATCATTGCGCTCACGCGGCATCCAAGTTGTCCTGGCCTGAGACGCCGAGGTTGCCGAGACAATCGGACGCAGATCCGGACGAGTGTCACTTCTCTGCTGCAGGTTCCGAGCGCTCGTCCAGCCAGCGGTTGAGCTCTTCGTATAGTGCGGAGTAGAGAGTTAGCTTTCTGGGAGCATGATCGGTCTTTTCGATGTAAGAGGCCAACGTCCTTTGTATATCGAATGCGAGTTTTGGGTTCATGCCTTCTCGGTGCAGACGTTCCAGAAATGTGGATTTCTCTTCCTGTGAGATGGGGACTTCTCGGAGCAAGGTCTCGATGTCCCTGCTCGACGGAGAAATGAGGCTGGTGAAATTGCGTCGAAATCGTTCCATGAAAGGCTGGTCCGCTATCCAGGCAGCAGCCATGAGTGTTCCGGCGAACCATCCTACCCACACAGCGGCTCCTATGATTTTCAGGATTCCCGTCACCATAGGGGATCTATCTGATGAGAGGAAGAGCAACAGGTGCGTAAGAACAGCCGGAGGAACCAGGGTCGCCGTGAAGGTGACCGCGGTGAGAAGCCCGAGGGCGATGTGGAATGCCCACCGGCGGATCTCCTCCCAGGGAGGTACTTCAGGTGGTAGCGGGTAAAGCGGTATCTCCATGCTGGCGTTGAGCGCCATCAGGCCGAGGGCCACAAGGAAAGCTCCGGCGAACCAAGCCCACCCCACGCCCAGGATTTTCCCAGGTAGGGTTTTCCATAGCCAGATGGTCAGGACGGTCCCTAAACCTACGCCGATCCATAGGGTTGCCAGAAAGATACGACGTAACCACCGCCACATGAGGTCCCCCTTTCAGAGAAAAGATCTTCGCGGGCTATAAGGGTTGTCCTTGGTGCAAGGCGTGACAGTGTGCTTCCCTGTGAGCACGCGGCGGACTATCCATTCGCACCATGGTTCGAATCGGTCTTTCGAATCGTTCATTTCCTCGAGTGAAAGATAAGCTGCTTTGTCGGCTTCTACGCCATCAGGGGTTGGCTCTCCGTCTACGTGATGGCCGAGGAAAATTATCCCCAACCAGCCTGGCTTCGGCAAATTTTGGATGCCGAGCAACCCATCCATCTCCGCTGTGATTCCGCTCTCTTCTCGCGTCTCGCGTATAGCTGCATTTTCCGGCGCTTCTCCATCGTCGACCAGCCCCCAGGGTATGCTCCATTCCCCTTCCAGAGAATGCCCCTTGGCTTGCCTGACGAACAGGGCTTTCTCGCCTTTGAGTACCACCATTCCCACGCAGACCACCATGTTGGGCGGCCACCGGTCTGGAGAACGCTTACCAGTGTTTTCCATTTGTAGCCCCTGCTGTTTTTGCCCTCGTTCCAAGACACTATACCACCCCCTCGTATTCGATGCCAAACCTGTCCTGAGTTGTGTCCGGTCGCCAGGCAGGGGCTTTGACTTCGGTGTTTCGTTCGGGGTACAATGACATAAAATCGATCCATTCGCGCGGTGGAAATTCGCCTATGGGTGACGGGGTGTCGTTCGATGGGAGCGCTCAGACACTGGCTTCACATACAGCCACAATCCTTCCTGATCGGATTGGCGGAGCTTTGGGGGGTGGAGATTCCTCAGGCTTCTCACAAAAGGAGCGTGGAATTGCTGCTCGATGCGGCAAGCGACGACGAGCTACTGCGAGACCTCATTGCGAGTTGTTCCCCCCGGGCCAGGGAGGCGTTGGCTTTTTTGCTCGAGGGGGGAGGCTGGGCCACGGTTGATCTCTTTTCGTTCAAATACGGTGAGCGTCGCCCGTTGGGAGCAGGGGCTATGGAGCGGGAAAAGCCCTGGCGCTCTCCCGTCAATCCCACAGAGGAGCTTTGGTACAAAGGGTTGATCCTGGAATCGTCTCGCAGGATCGAAGGGAAGATCGTTCCGACTTTCGAGATCCCGGAAGATTTCCTGCCCGTGCTCGAGGCGGAGTTGCCGGTGCCACGTTTCCGGCTGACCGCCACCAAGTGCGAATGCGTCAGCAGTCCATACACCCTGGTGTCGGATTTCACCGTGCTTCTGGCGTATCTCTACAATCGCAAGGGGAGGCTGTGGGCTGGAAGACATCCGGGGAAGAAGGATCTGGCGGCGCTCGCCGCCCGGATCGGCGTTGAGCCGGATGAAAGTCTTTCCGGGAAGCTCGGCTTCCTGCTGGCAATTGCCACCGAGTTCGGTTTCGTCAAGGTGTTGGATGGCAAAGCTTCCATCGGGAGGGACGGAACTGTTGGGTGGCTGGATCTCCCATTTGTCCGTGCAAAAAAATCTCTCGTAAAGATGTGGCTCGGGAGCAGGAAGTGGAACGACTTGTGCCGCCTACCTGAAATCCGGTGCGGTGAAGATCTCCTCAACGATGTCTTAGGTACTCGAAA
>JALWAP010000029.1 GCA_027016315.1 Anaerolineae bacterium
CCCAGAGACGCAACAGGAAAAACTCCCGCCGTTGCGGGTCGTGGGGCAAGTCGGTGCCACGTACATCGTGGCAGAAGGCCCGAACGGGCTCTACCTCATCGACCAGCACGCAGCCCATGAACGCATCCTCTACGAGCAGATGATGGCGGAACTGGGGCACGGGAGCGTGGCATCGCAAGGGCTCCTATCCCCCGTTACCGTCGAAATGGATCCCGTGGACGCGGCCGTAGTCGCCGAGAACGTGCCACTCCTCAGAAAGCTCGGGTTCGACGTCGAGCCGTTTGGAGGGAGCACGTTCATCCTGCGCTCTGTCCCATCCATACTCCAGAAACAAGACCCAAGGAAGTCGTTGTTGGAGGTTGCCCACGGGCTCCTGGAAGGGAAAAACCTGGTGGAGAAAGAACGGGAAGAAGCGCTGATTCGCGCCGTCTGCAAGCGTGCGGCGGTCAAAGGCGGGCAGATTCTTTCGGAACGGGAGATGGAAGCGCTGGTACGACAGCTCGAACAAACCAAATCCCCCAGGACGTGCCCGCACGGGCGCCCGACGGTGCTGGTGGTGAGTGCCAGCACCCTGGAGAAAATGTTCGGCAGACGGCAGTAGAAAAAAGTTCATCTGTTCCCTCTGTGAGCGGAAGTTTATCTGGAATGGAATGACAGATTCCCGTCTTCGCCCGACGAAGGCGCAGTACGTTGCATCCCCACTGAATCTGTCAGTAATCGGCGAAGAATCTTGAGTGGCCTCTTTTCAGACGGCTTTTGACAGTCTCTTTCGGCTTGAGGCTTTTCGCACGGTGCAGGCTTCGGCACGCCGAACCCTTATTGCCTTGGCTCGGAATAGCGCAAGGCGGTTCGTGAGAAAAAGCCACAAGCCATGATACGTTTGAGCCCATGTACGCTGCTCAGCAACTCCTGGTTGACAACATCGGGAGCGGAGTTTTATCATCAAGACGATATCAATTTGTCAGGAGGAATCATCCATGTCTGAAACCAGGAAGAGGATTCTCACGGGCGACAGGCCGACGGGGAAGCTGCATCTGGGGCACTACGTGGGGAGCCTCAAGAACCGCGTTGCCCTCCAGGACGAATACGAATGCTTTTTCCTCATAGCCGACCTGCACACGCTGACCACCAGGCCGGAAAAGGAGCACATCAAAGAACTCGGCAGCAACATCCGTGACATGGTGCTCGATTACTTGGCGGTGGGGATCGACCCGGAAAAATCCGTGATCTACCTTCAGTCCGCCGTGCAGGAAGTCTACGAACTGAACCTTTTCTTCGAGATGTTGGTGACAGTGCCGCGCCTCAGCAGGCTCCCGAGCATCAAGGAAATGGCTCGAGCCGCAAAGCTCGGCGAGGCGGTTCCCTTCGGGTTGCTGGGATACCCGGTGCTCCAGGCTGCTGACATACTGTTGCCAAAAGCCCACCTGGTTCCGGTCGGGAAGGACAACGAAGCCCACGTGGAGATCACCAGGGAAATCGCCCGCAGGTTCAACAACCTCTACGGAGAGGTCTTCCCGATCCCGGAGGTTATGATCGGGGAAGTGCCCACGCTGGTCGGCATCGACGGTCAGGCGAAGATGAGCAAGTCGCTGAACAACGCCATCTTCCTCTCCGACGACGCCAAAACTGTCCGCAAGAAGGTCTTCCAGATGTACACGGACCCGAACCGCATCAGGGCCGATATCCCCGGGCGGGTGGAAGGGAATCCTGTCTTCATCTATCACGACATCTTCAACCCGAACAAGGAAGAAGTGGAAGACCTGAAGGAGCGATATCGGAAAGGGAAAGTCGGGGATGTGGAGGTCAAGGAGAAGCTTGCCAGGGCGCTGAACGCTTTCCTCGACCCGATCCGGGAACGACGTGAGTACTTCGCCGGGCAGAAGGGGCTGGTGGAGGAAATCCTCTATTCCGGGACGCTGCGGATGCGTGAAGAGGCTCGCGCCACGATGAAGGAAGTGCGGAGTGCCATGGGGATGGCTTCCGTGTGGAACAGAATTCGGCGCAAAGCGGAGGAACGGAGGAAACGCCAGGAGAAGGAGGCGGCCGGGTGATGTCCCGACGCGTCTCCAGGCGGACGGTTCGAAGGTCGAAGGGGCTTTTTCTGGAAGAGATTCTCGCCTGGAAGCGCCGGGAGATCGAGGCGGATTCACAGAAGCTTCCGGAAGCCGAGTTGCGCGCTCTGGCTGCTATGGCACCAGCCCCGAGAGATTTCCGCTCCGCCATCGGAAGGCGCACGCCCGCCATCGTGGCGACGGTGCAGAGAGCATCCCCGGCCAGGGGCTTGCTTGCCCATCGGTTCGATGCCGCCGACGCTGCAAGGCTGTATGCTGACGCCGGTGCCGACGCACTGGCCGTTTGGGTGGATAACCGATATTTCCAGGGCGACCTGGAGCACCTCACTGCAGCCAGAAACGCCGTACCGGGAAAGCCGGTCTTAGCGCTGGATTTCGTGATCGCCCGCCGCCAGGTGCTGGCCGCCAGAGCGTTCGGTGCCGACGCTGTGGCGCTGTTTGCAGGCATCCTTGGAAAGAAAGACCTGAAGGAGATTGCGGGATATGCTCGGGACCTTGGGATGGCGCCTTTGATCGTCGTGGAAAGTGTGCAGGAGATCGAAAAGGCGCTGGATGCCGGAGGGGAGACGATAGCAATCGCCTGCCGCGACACCCGAACCTTCCGGTTGGTGGAAGGGAGGTGCAAACGGCTGGCAGAACTCGCATCGGGGAAGATGGTGCTTTGTTGGGAACCAGTTCTCGGCGTATCTGAGCTCGGCTCTCTCGGCGTTGCCGGGGTGATGACCGGGGAAAGGATCGCAAAGTCGTCGCCGGAAAACGTTCGAAAGTGGTTCCGCCCGTTTCGCCGTTGACGTTTGGCCTCGGATGAGGCCGGGGAGGTGGTGAAGATGTTCGAGGATGTGCTGGTGCCGGTGGATGGTTCGGAAGATGGCTGGAGGGCTTTGCAGCAGGCTGTCTGGGTGACGGGGGAAAACGCCACTTTACACGGGCTGTACGTGGTGGACGTGCGCCTGGTGGAAGGTCCCCTTGCTTACACCATCGCTTACGGTGGGGTGATCCCATACACAGAACCGGTGGAGATGGACGTTTCTCTGGAAATGGCTGATTTGCTGGAGAAGCAGGGGAAGAAAGTCCTGGAAGAGTTCGCCAGGCGATGCAAAGAAAGCGGTCGCAAATGCACCACGGAACTCAGGCGAGGGATAATCAGCAAGGAGATATGCGAGGCGGCCGAGAGCAGGGACCTCATCGTCATGGGCAAGCGGGGGGAAGGAGCCCCGTGGGCCAGCTTTCTCCTCGGTTCGACCTACGAAGCCGTGGTCAGGGCGGCGAAGGTTCCGGTTCTCGGCGTGGCGGGAGAAGCGAGGAAGATCAGGAAGATGCTCGCGGCCTACGACGGCAGCCCCCGCGCCAGGGACGCCATCAAGTACGCTGCGTGGTTCATGGAATCGGGCGACCGGGAACTGGTGGTTCTGGTGATCGGGAAGCCGCAGCGAGGAGAAGCGCTGTTGGAAGAGGCCAGGCAGGCACTGAAAGGCGTCCAGGGCGTCAGGTTCGTCCGGCGAACCGGACATGCCGCAGAGACGATTCTCTCCGTCGCCGAGTCCGAGGAGGTCGACCTGCTGCTGATCGGTGGTTACAGCAGGAGAAGGTTCATCTCGTTCCTCTTCGGGAGCACGGTGGAACAGGTCGTGCGGAAGGCGGAGATGCCGGTGCTCGTCTGTCGTTAGACCAGCGATACCGGACAAGGCGGGATCGCCATGCTGATAAAGGTGGTCGGGGTGTGCGGCTCCGGAAAGTCCACTCTGGTCGGGCGGTTGCGAAAGCGCGGGTTCGAGGCAAAGCAGGTTTCCCAGGAACATTCCTATGTGCCGGACCTGTGGGCGAGGTTCGGCAAAGGGCCAGCGGTTTTGGTGTACCTGGACGCGTCCTTGGAGACAGTGCAGGAGCGGCTCGGGAAGAAAAGCTTCACCAGGTGGATGTTGGAGGAGCAGCGATCCAGGCTCGCACACGCCCGCGAGCACGCGGACATTGTCGTCGAGACCGACGATCTGACACCGGACGAGGTGGCCGACGAAGTAGTCAGACAGCTCGATGCGCTGTTGGCTTCCCGTGGGTAGGGTAGCAGCGTTCTGCGTCGTCAGCGGCTCAGTTTTGCGTGCATGTAGAGCTCTTCCAGCTCGAACCCGTGCTTCCGGTAGTACTCCCTCGTCCCGATGGCGGAGATGACCGCCAGCCAACTGAAGCCGTGTGCCCTGGCTATTCCTTTGGCCAGGGCGATCAACCGACCGCCGATGCCCGCGTGTTGGGCTTCCCCTTCGCTTTCCTTCCCGATTTCCAGGGACGGGCCGTACACGTGCACTTCCCGAATCATCGCCCTTCCTTCCAGTTCTTCCAGGATCGGCGAACGGGGTTCGTTCGGCAGGGAAAGCCTGAGAAATCCGGCTATTTTGTCCTCCGGGGTGACGTAGCTGAGGAAATACTCCCGGGTAGCGTCGGTTTCGTATGGCAGGATTTCCAGCCGCAGTGATGCAGGATCGACCGGCTGCCCCCTCACCTCCCTGCATCTGATGCACTGGCACCGAAGCCCGCGTTTCCGCATCTCGTTCTGGACGATCTGCCGCAGGTTCGTGTGCTTGTACCCGGCCACGATGTTCGGCGAGGGAATGTCCCGCATGAGCCTGTTGAGCCTGCAATACCTTGGTATCGTCAGCTTCAGCCTGATCATCAGATCGAGCAGGACCTCGTCGTCGTAAGGCTCGTACCTGCCCTCCTTCCAGAGCCTGTAGAGCTCCGTGCCGCTCAGGAGGGAAGTGGGGTAAATCTTCAATTCATCCGGCCGGAGGGACGGATCGCTCCAGAGCTTCTTGAAATCCTCGTAATCCGATTCCGGCGTCGCACCGTAGAGATTCGGCATCCAGTGCAGCACTATCTTGAACCCGCCGAGCCGCAGCAGCCGGACAGCCCGCCTCGTCGCTTCCACATCGTGCCCGCGCTTGTTCATCTCCAGGATACGATCGTCCAGGCTTTGGGCGCCAAGTTGGACTTTGGTGACCCCGAGCCGCCGCAAACGGCGCACTTCGTCCACGTCGATCCAATCCGGCCTGGTCTCCACCACCAGCCCGACGTTCCTGTGAGCCGATGTCTCGTTGAGCCGCTGCGCTTCCTCCAGCGAGCCCGCATCGATGCCGTTCATGGCGTCCAGGCAGCGCTTGACGAACCATTCCTGGTAGTCCTTCGGATAAGCCGACCACGTCCCTCCCAGGATCAGCAGCTCGACCTTTGCGGCGCTGTGACCGATGTTCTCGAAAGCGGCTATGCGGCTGGCGGTCTGCCTGTACGGGTCGAACTGGTTCATCGCCGCCCGCATGGCTCCCGGTTCGTCAGGAAGATAGCTCTTCGGCATTCGGACGTCGTCCGGGCAGAAGATGCATTTGCCTGGGCACGGAAACGGCTTGGTGAGAACTGTCACCGGAGCCACGCCGGAGCTCGTGCGGATCGGCTTGAGCTGCAATCTGCGACGCATCTCCCGGCTTTCCTCCATGCGCCCCATGTCGACCAGCCGGAGGTAGGCCTGGTAGAGCGTGCTCTTCCGCAGGTGACCGTGTCCTGCAGCAGCCCAATCCGAGATCGCGCGATCCAGCGCCTTGCCGTCGAACTGTCGCATGGCAGCGATCCGACGGAGAATCGGCTCCAGTTCCAGGGCCAGTTCGTCCGATATCTCTCCGTACCGTTCTGACATTGTCGCTCCGGGATCGAGTTGGGTTATAATCACCCGCGCAGGGAAACCGTTAGCGCGGGTGGCATCATGGATCGAGCGTCGAAAGAAAAGCTCCTGAACATAAACAGACAATTCTACGCCGATTTTGCATCGCACTTCTCGGCGACCAGGGGGCCTTTCCAGCCCGGCCTGGAGCGTATTCTACCCCATGTGCCAGATTTTTGCAGGCTCCTGGACGTGGGGTGCGGGAACGGGAGGCTGGCGCTGTGGCTCGAATCGAAGGAGAAGCACGTCGAATACGTAGGCGTGGATTCCTCCCGGAAGCTGCTGGAGGTTGCACGGTCGTCCACCGCCGACATGAGGTTCGTCAAGCCTCGTTTCGTGAAAGCCGATGTTACGTCGGATGGGTGGAGTGCGGCTCTTCCGGCGCAGCGCTTCGACGTCGTGACCATGATCTCGGTTCTCCATCACATTCCATCCTTCGAGCTACGACTGGGGATATTTCGGGACGTGGCAGGGCTGCTGGAGCCGGGCGGAAAATTCATCCTGACCACGTGGCAATTCCTGACAAGCCCTCGGATGAGGAAGAAAATCGTTCCGTGGAGCCTTGTGGGCATGGCGGATTCGGACGTGGAAGAAGGGGACTACCTGCTCGATTGGCGCAGTGGCGGCGTCGGGTATCGATATTGTCATTTCGTGGACGAGAGGGAGATCGCCAAGCTGGCCGAATCGGCAGGGTTCCGCCTTCTGGAGACGTTCTACGCCGACGGCAAAGAAGGGAACCTGAACCTTTACGCCGTGCTCCAGCGCTGGGCGAATCCTCGGTGAGAGATCTTGGTGATCCACTGAGTTCACACCTGGGCGTTTCCGAAACTCCCGTCTCGAATTTGCCTATTCTATCTCGTGTGCGTATAATAGGCTTTGCGATGCGGGGTGGAGCAGCGGTAGCTCGTCGGGCTCATAACCCGAAGGTCGCAGGTTCGAATCCTGCCCCCGCTACTATCTTTTCAGGGCGGCGTAGCTCAGTGGTAGAGCAAACGGCTCATAATCGTTGGGTCACAGGTTCGAATCCTGTCGCCGCCACTACCAAGTGCAGGCAGCTTGCCTGCGCTTTTTCGTTTTGCACCTAGGTTTAGTGCTTTTCCTTGGTCTGCCGAGCGTAGCAGCGAAGCATCCATCCCTAACGGCTTCGGGCTGCTTAGGGAGTCCCAGAAGGTACGCCTGCCGATCGATTCCTCGCAGAGGCTGCCGACCGCCCGCTTGGACGCGTTGGAACCCCGGAGGAGATCGCCCGTTCTGTGTTGTCCCTGGCCAGCGACGATTCCTCTTTCGTCACAGGGACGGTGTTGGCGGTAGATGGAGGTGGACTGGCCGGATGAGCGTATGCGGCAACCCGATTCGCCATCTGGTATAATAGCGCCCAGTGAATCGTTTTTGGAGGAAGAGCGTGGGAGAAACCAAACTGGTGTACGGCGTCTGCCCAAGGGATTGCCCGGACAGGTGTTCCTATGTGGTAGAAGTGGCCGATGGAAAGGCCGTGAGGCTCGTAGGAAATGAGAAGCATCCCATAACCGGGAAATTCCTGTGCCCGAAAGTTTGCTCACAGACGCCAGACAGGGGGTACATCACCCGTACCTATCAGAAAGATCGGATACTTCATCCGATGAAGCGCGTTGGGAAGAAGGGAGAAGGTCGGTTCCGGCCTGTTTCATGGGACGAAGCGCTGGCCGAAATATCGTCCAGGCTGACGGAAATCGTGGATAGATTCGGCGGGGAATCGGTGCTGCCCAACTCCTACTCCGGCACCCTGGGGCTCATCCAGGGAGAAGCGATGAGCAGCAGATTCCTGGCCCGACTCGGTGCCAGCCGTATCCATCATTCACTTTGTTCTGCCGCCGGAGGAAAAGGATACAAATACAGCATCGGAGCCAACGTGGGGATGCTCCCCGAAGATTTCCAGCATTCCAGGTTCATCATCATCTGGGGAAGTAACACGATCACCTCCAACGTGCACCTCTGGCCGTTCGTCCAGAAAGCAAGGCACAAAGGCGCCAGAGTAGTGGTCATCGATCCTGTGCGCACGCGCACCGCCGCCCAGGCAGATCGGTGGATACCGATCAGGCCCGGTACGGACGGAGCCCTTGCTCTTGGGATGATGAAAGTTATCGTGGATAGGGGGCTGTACGATCGGGAGTACGTCTCCAGGCACACGCTGGGGTTCGACAAACTCCTGGACCGGCTCGACGAATGGCCGCTGGAAAGGGTAGCGAGTATCACTGGGATCGCTGCGAAGTCCATCGAAGCGCTTGCCGTGGAATATGCCACCACCGAGCCTTCGGCCATCCGAATGAACTACGGTCTGCAAAGGCACGGCGGTGGAGGGATGGCGGTCAGGAACATCGCCCTGCTGCCGGCGCTGATCGGCGCGTGGAAGCTGCAGGGGGGCGGGGTTCTGCTGAGCACCAGCGGGTTGTTCCATTTCGGGGATTTGACGTGCAAGGATTTCGGATACCCGCGAACGCGCCTGGTGAACATGACCAGGCTGGGGGATGCCCTCAGCACGGACACGGCGATCAGAAAACGGGCTATCATGGAAGGTTCGCCGGATCCGCCGGTCAAGGCTCTGCTTGTCTACAACAGCAACCCGGCGACCACCTCTCCAGATCAGAATGCCATAATCCGGGGGCTATTGCGGGATGACCTGTTCACGGTCGTGCTGGATCATTTTCAGACCGACACTGCCGATTTCGCTGATTTCATCCTGCCCGCAACCACGCAACTGGAGCATTGGGACTTGCACGATTCCTACGGGCACGCATACGTTTCACTGAACCGCCCTGCCATCGAGCCGCTCGGGGAGGCCAAGTCCAACACGGAAATCTTCCGGCTTCTTGCCGAGGCGATGGGGTTCGACGAGCCGTGTCTGCGTGATTCCGACGTCGACTTGATAAAGCAGGCGCTCGATGTGGATCATTCCCACATGCGCGGCATCACGTTCGAACGATTGCTGGAAGAAGGATTCGCCCGACTCAACCTGCCGGAGCCGTTCCTGCCGTTCGCCGACGGTGGATTCTACACGCCCAGCGGCAAATGCGAATTCTACAGCGAACGGATGGCTGCCGCCGGGCTCGATCCGTTGCCCACTTACATCCCGCCGCATGAGGTTCCGGGGCGGAACGAGCCCGATGGCCCGCTGGCGCTGATAACCGCGTCGCCGCATTATGCTTTGAACAGCATCTTCGCCAACGTCCCGTATCTCAAGAGGAAACTGGGCAAGCCAACGGCTGTGATACACCCGGATGACGCCGCGCCCAGGGGTATCTCCGATGGAGACATCGTCCTGCTGAGGAACCAGCGAGGCGAGATGCAGGCCTTGGCCAGGGTCGCTCCGGACGTCATGCCAGGGGTCGTGTCCATGCCGGGGCCGTGGTGGCGGAAGTTCAGCCTGGACGGGCACGGCACGAATGCCTTGATCCCGCAGACCGAGACCGATATGGGAGCGGCTCCGACTTACTACGACGTGGCGGTGTGGGTGGAAAAGGTCGCAGAGACCTGAAACGCGGCAGGGGTCACGTCGTGAGCCTGGGCAGGCGTGATGTCCGAACAGGCTCGGCGCGCCCTGCCCGAATTCTGCTCGGCGTTCGCGCTTCGTCCGTGATTCGATAATCCGTGCGATCGGTAGGCAGCCTTCAGACCATGAACTGGAAAACATCGTTGAAAAAAAAGGCCTTCTGGATAGCGGTGCTGCCGGTGCTTCTGTTCTCGGCGTGGCTTCGATTTACGCCGGTGAACTGGGACAGCCTCCAGCTCCCGCATCCGGACGAAAGGTACGTGGTCTGGGTTGCCTCCACCATCAAACTTCCACACAGCTTCTCCGAATTCCTGGACGTCTCTCGATCGCCTATGAACCCGTTCCGTTGGCCGCCGGAGGATGGCCAGATCGTCGGCAAGGAGCGAGACTTCGCCTACGGGCATCTTCCGCTGTACATCTTTGCCTTTGCCCCTCGAGCTGCCAAATGGCTGATACCGCGCATGGCATGGCTGATGCCGCCGGACTGGCGGAGTTACCTCCTGTTCATTGCGCCGCATCTGCCGGAGCTGGAATACATCCCGCTGGTGGGAAGGCCTATCGTGGCGCTGTTCGATTTGTGCACCCTCTTGCTGGTCACATTGCTCGCCAGGAAGCTCTACGGCGATGCCGCGGGCTGGCTTGCCGCGGCTTTTTACGGCTTCGCGGTGATGCAAATCCAGCTATCCCACTTCGCCACCACCGATTTGATAATGACGTTCTGGGTCGTATGGACGGTTTTCTGGAGCGCCAGAAGGGCCGAAAGCAAAAGCCGCCTGCCGACGTTCCTGGCGGGGGTAGGGTACGGGCTTGCGGTGAGTTCCAAATTCAGCGCATCCTTGCTCGTCCTGCCGATCCTGACCGGGATATGGCTTGCCCGGAAGGAAGATGGCGTGCCTGCCGCAGTCGTTGAAGCTGCAGAGGCGCTGGCGATCGCATTCCTGACTTTCGCCATCACGAGCCCGTATGCCTTGCTCGATTACCGGCATTACCTTTCCAACATTGCATCGCAAGGGGAGATGGTTCGGGGCAAATGGGACGTGCCGTACACGAGGCAGTACGCCCACACGCTCCCGTACCTCTACCAGGGCAAGCAACTGGTGCTTTGGGGGATGGGCGTACCGCTTGGTGTGCTCTCGTTGATCGCTTTCGGGTGGCAATTGTGGCGGGTCTTCAGAAAAAGAGCCAGTGCAGCCGAGATCGTCGTGATGGCGTGGTTGCTTCCAACGGCACTGGTCGTCGGGAGTTTCTACGCCAAGTTCATGCGGTACATGGCTCCGCTGATCCCGTTCCTGACTGTCTACGCCGCCGGGCTCGCGGTACACGTGTGGAAAGGGCTTCGCAAGCGCAAAACCTTGCTCTTCGCCAACGGCTGGGCGGCGATGGTGCTGCTCGTCGCCGGGCTCACGCTCCTGTGGGCGGTGGCGTTCCACAACATCTACCGTGAGACGCACACGTGGGTCAGGGCATCCCTCTGGATCTACCAACACGTGCCTGCCGGGAGCACGATCCTGAACGAGGAATGGGACGATTCCCTCCCTCTCACGCTGGATAGCTCCGGGATTTCGATCGAGAAGCCGCGCTACAAACACCTTTCGATCCCGGCCTACGCCGAGGATAGCTGGGCGAAGCAGAAGAAGCTGGTAAACCTCCTGCAGGACGGCGACTACATAGCCATCGCATCCAGACGGCTCTACAAGACCATCGGGAGACTGCCTGATCGCTACCCGATGATGAGCCTGTACTACCGGCGGCTCTTCGATGGGGAGCTCGGGTACGAGAAAGTGGCCGAATTCCAGGACTACCCGCACATCGGGCGGTTCGTCATCCGGGACGATAGCGCCGACGAGAGCTTTGTGGTCTACGATCATCCTCACCCGATCATCTTCCAGAAGACGAAAGAACTTCCCGCTTCCGAGCTAAGCGCCCTGCTCACGCCACCGGAATGGCACAAGGGCGTGGTTTGGTTGAGGAAAGTCGAAACCCCGTGGCGATGGAACCGGCTCGGCGAGCGGTATCCTCCGGTGGCGGCTGCCACGTGGTGGCTCATGGTGCTGCTCATCGGGCTGAGCGCGTGGCCTCTGACCTACGCCATGTTCCCGAACATGCGGGACAGAGGCTGGGGATTCGCACGTCTGATCGGCTGGGTCGTCATCGGCTACGGGAACTGGATTGCCGCAAGCCTCGGCGCGGCAAAGAACGGGACGATGCCCTTGCTGGCGACCTGGGCGCCGTTGCTGTTGCTCGGCTGGCTGTTCTGGCGGTCGAAGCGGGCGGAGATGGTGCGGTTTTTGAGACGCAGGCGCAGACTCATCCTGGCCGAAGAAGCACTCTGGCTGGCGTCTTTCCTGCTGTTCCTCGGGTTCCGCATCCTCGATCCCGATTTGTGGCAGCCGTGGTTTGGCGGAGAGAAGTTCATGGAACTTGCTTTCCTGCACGCGACCGTTAGAACCACCCACTTTCCGCCGTACGACCCGTACTTCGCTTACGGCACCATGAACTATTACTACTACGGCCTCTACTTAGTGGGGGTGCTGTCGAGGCTGAGCGGGATTTTTCCCCGCGTCTCGTTCAACCTGGCGATCCCGATGCTCTTCGCTTCGACCACGACATCGGTGTTCTCCCTTGCGTACTCCCTGGCGAGCCGGAAGAAAGCGCTTTCTGCGGGCATCTCGGTTCTGGCTACGGCTTTCTGGGGGAACCTGGCCGGGGTGAAGGAGATTTTCGATGCCATCAAGAGGATCGGCGGGCTTTCGAAGGCCCTGCACATGCGCGCCATCCCGTACAGCTACTGGAACCCCAGCAGGGTGATACCGTTTGCCATCAACGAGTTCCCATACTGGAGCTTTCTCTTTGCCGACCTCCACCCGCACCTGATAGCGATCCCGTTCACGGTTCTGTACCTGGCGCTCATGTGGGAATTCTGGGCAGGGAACGAATCGATCCTGCTGATGCTGGCTTCCGGGTTCGCCATGGGGCTTCTGGCCGTGAGCAACACGTGGAACCTGCCGCTGGCGGTAGGCATGTTCCTGCTGGTGATACTCTTGAAGCTCCTTCGCCGCAAAGCCACGCTCCGAACGGCAGCGAGCTTCGTGGTGGTGCTCGGCACCGGAGCGCTATCCTACCTGCCGTTCTTCCTGCGATACTCGCCCGTCGGGAGCCACGGCATTGGATTCGCCCGTTCCGGCAACCCGCTCGGATACTGGCTTTTGATATGGGGACTGTTCGTTGCGATCGTAGCCGGTTACCTGCTGGTGGTGCTGTGGAGGAAATCGGCGGAGGCAGTCGCTTCTTTGCCGTTGGCGCTGGCTTTGTTTACCGTGCTCGGTTTCTCGGCAATCTTGCTCAGGTCCGGCAGGAGCGTGGCTGCCCTGTTGTTCGTGCTTGCCGCTCTTCTGACATGGGCTACCCTCACTTTCAAGTCCCCCCGCAGAATGTTCACCGGCGCTTTGATGTTTGCATCGGTAGCCACGCTGCTCGCTCTGGAGTTCCTCTACGTGAGGGATTTCCTCGACGGTAGCGATTGGTACCGGATGAACACCCTGTTCAAGTTCGGCATCCAGGCGTGGGTTCTGGCAGGGATCGCCATTGGCGTCATGGTGGGCGAAATCTGGGATACGGCGTGCAGAGCCTTCAAGCTGGTCGTCGAGATCTCGATTGCGCTTGGGCTGGTGTTCGTTCTGCTGGGCACTCCCTCCAGGCTCGCCGATCGGTTCCCGGGCGCCAGGCCCAGGATCGGGACGCTGGATGGCATGGCATACATGTCGGTCGGGGAATATCACTGGAAAGACCACACCATAAAGCTCAGATACGATTACGAGGCGATAAACTGGCTCTGGGACCACGTTTCGGGAGCGCCGGTGGAAGCCGAAGCGCCGCTCGATTATTACCGCGCTGGGGCGCTGAGGGTTTCGTCGTTCACCGGATTCCCCACGCTGCTTGGACAGCACGAGCCTGAGCAGCGTAGCTGGAACGAGGTGCTGCCGCGTCGGGAGGAGGCGGTCGCCGTGTTTTCCGGCGATCCGAACACTGCATGGGACGCGATCCGGCGAATGTGGGTTCGCTTCGTCTACGAAGGTCAGATCGAGAGGATAGCCTACCCCGGCAGCGACCGTGCGCTCGCGGAGCTCGCAAGGAGGGGCAAGCTGGAAATCGTCTACGAGAACCCCGGGGTCACCATCTACCGCCTGAAATAGCTCAGACCAGTTCCACGTCTGCCCCCAGTGCCCTCAGTGTCTCGAAGAATCCCGGGAAAGAATCGGATGCGCAATCGGCACCCAGTACGGTCGTCTCGCCGCTTGCGATCAGCCCGGCGACCGTGAGCGCCATCGCGAGCCTGTGATCGCCCCGGCTATCCACCACCGCTCCGTGCAATTCGGACGGCCCGTGCACCTTGAACCCGTCCGGAAGCTCCTCTATCTCCGCTCCCATCTTCCCGAGCTCTTCGGCCACCGCGGCGATCCTGTCCGTTTCCTTGACCCGAAGCTCCTGGGCGTCCCGAACCTCTGTCGTGCCGATTGCCTGGGTCGCGGCCACGGCCAGGATGGGAAACTCGTCGATCATCCGGACCACCGTATCGCCGGAAACGAACCCGGCGCACATCTCCGAATGCTCCACTGCCAGATCGGCCACCGGCTCGCCACCCGATTCCCGCTCGCCGTCCAGCCGGAAGCTCGCGCCCATTGCTTTCAGCACGTCCAACAGGCCCGTTCGGGTCGGGTTCACGCCCACGTTCTCGATCACCACCTCCGATCCGGGAACCAGGATCGCGGCCACCAGCGGAAACGCTGCGGAAGACGCATCGCCGGGGATGGTCATTTCCAGCGGCGCAAGCTTACCCTGAGGCGGAGAAAGCCTCACCACCAGCCCCTCGGTGCGCACATCCACGCCCATGGCCTTGAGCATCCTCTCCGTGTGGTCTCTGGATGGGCCGGGCTGCCGGACGATTGTCTCTCCGTCTGCAAACAGCCCCGCGAGCAGGATGGCGGATTTCACCTGGGCGCTCGCCACCGGCTGGTCGTATTCGATTGCCCGGAGATGCCCGCCACGTATCGAAAGCGGGAGGTAACCGCTCCGGCCTCTTCCGTCGATGTCAGCCCCCATCCTGCGCAGCGGGTCGGCGATTCGGCCCATCGGACGCCTGCGGAGTTGCGGGCTCCCGGTGAGCACGCTGAAGAAATCCTGACCGGCCAGTATCCCGGCCATCAGCCTGGCCGTGGTCCCGGAATTGACGCAATTCAGCACGTCCTCCGGCTCCGAAAGCCCGTGCAGCCCTTTGCCGTGGACTACGAGCTCCGTCTGGCTCGCCTGCTCCACCTCGATGCCGATCCCGCGCACCGCCGAGACGGTCGCGAGCGGGTCGCCGCCGGGCAGGAAGCCGCGTACCTTCGTGTCTCCATCTCCCAGCGCACCCAGCATCACCGAACGGTGGGAGATCGATTTGTCGCCCGGAACGCTGATCCGGCCTTTCAAGCCCCTCGCGGGTCTGACCAAAGCTTTCACGTTCACCTCCTTCTCATGTGCGCAGAGCCTTCCGCATTGCAGGTGAGCAGGTTACCACCCTTTCTTCCTACCCAGAGCGATCCTGGATTCCCTGATGGAGCCGAGCAGGTCCGAGAGATCGCGCTCGTCGCCGGACTCCAGGAGGTCGGCGAGGCGAGAGATGCGCTCCTGGTAGGCGGCGAGCAGATCGAGGACCTGTTCCCGGTTCGTGATCAGGATGTCCATCATCATCTTGACGTCGCTTGCGGCGAGCCTGGACGTGTCCCTGAAACCGGAAGCGGCCACATCCAGGACGGTCTCGTCCTCCTCGGCGATCTCGCTCACCAGCCACATCAGCGCCGAGGAGACCATGTACGGCAGATGGCTGATGGCGGCCACCAGCCTGTCGTGCCGTTCCGGGTCGAGCAGCATCGGCACGGAGCCGA
>JALWAP010000030.1 GCA_027016315.1 Anaerolineae bacterium
ATCCTCCACCTCTACAAAGACTACTTCCCCGTCCTCGGTGGGATCGAGAACCACATTAAGGTCCTGGCTGAGGCTCAGGCGCGGGCCGGGCACGACGTTACCGTCCTGGTATGCGACCCCGGCCTTGAAACCCACGTCGAGGAGCTGAACGGCGTGCGGGTGGTGAAGACAGGACGGCTTGCCACCGTCGCATCCATGCCGCTGAGCTGCCGCCAGCCGCTGGCGCTGGCACTGGCGGATGCCGACATCATTCACGTCCATTCGCCGTACCCACTGGGCGAGGCGAGCGCCTGGCTTTTGAAACGCAGGTCGAAGCTCGTCATCACTTACCACTCAGACGTGGTGCGCCAGAAAGCCATCCTGCGGTTCTACGGCCCGATCCTCCGCCGCGTCCTGCGCCGCGCCGACCGCATCATCGCCACCAGTCCCCGGTACATCGAAACATCGCCGTGGCTGTCGCAGGTGCGGGAGAAATGCACCGTGGTGCCGCTGGGCGTGGATCATCGTCGGTTTACGCCGCCTCCGGAGCCTTACGATGGGCCGTTCACACTCCTTTTCGTCGGCAGGCTACGGTACTACAAAGGGCTGGACGATCTCCTGCGGGCGATGCGCAGCATCCCGGACGCCCGACTTCGTGTAGTCGGCATTGGGCCGATGCTGGAGCCGCTACGGGAGATGGCGCAGGAGCTACAAATCACCGACCGGGTCGAGTTCCTGGGCGAAGCCGATGACGAGGAATTGCCGGAAATCTACCAGCGAGCCCATCTTTTCGTGCTTCCGGCTAACGCCCGCGCCGAGGCGTTCGGCACCGTGCTGCTGGAAGCGATGGCGTCCGGGCTGCCGTGCGTGACCACCGAAGTCGGCACTGGCACCTCGTGGGTCGTGCAGGATGGCGTGACCGGCCGCGTGGTACCGCCGCACGATCCAGAGGCGCTGGCAAAGGCAATAGAATCGCTCCGAGACCGGAGCGTCCGGCTTGAGATGGGCAAAGCTGCCAGGGAAAGGGTCGAACGGCTGTTCACCCAGGAGCGGATGACTCGGGAAGTGGAGATGGTGTATGAGGGTCTGATTGGGGGATAGACGGATACGCGCATCGGTTTGTCGAAAGATATCAGTATGGTACAATTGGATCGAGAAAAACGGCGCGGGAGTTAGAGATGGGAAGTGACGCACCTAAAGGGATTCAGGAGAAGCAATTTGTCAGCGCGCGGGTGAAACTGACCGAAGAGCAATCCTTAGCTTTGAGGAACATTGCATCACAGGAGCATGTTTCAGTGGAAGATATCATCCGGTGGGCAGTGGACTACTGGCTACAGACGCATGGTGCAATTTCGGTTGAGGAACGCCGCAGACGCGCTCTGTCTGTTGTCGGGAAATTCCATTCAGGCAAGTCTGATGTGTCAGAAAGACACGATGAATACTTGACGGATTCGTATGAAGGATGAATATCTTCGTAGACACCTCCGCACTTTACGCTCTTTTGGATGCTGACGACAAAAATCACGAGCGAGCCAAGAGGGCCTGGCTCGAGTGGATATACCAGCCCGTTCGGTTCATAAGCTCTAATTACATTCTCTTGGAAAGTTTTGCACTCATCCAGCGTAGACTTGGCATGGAAGCTGTCCGAGGTTTTCAGGAAGGAATAGTCCCCATCCTTCAAGTATACTGGGTTACACCTGAACTCCATACAGCAGCTCTTAGCACCTTTTTGTCTGCTGACCGTAGGCGCTTGAGCATGGTAGACTGTACGAGTTTCGAAATCATGCGGCGTTTGGAACTTACCCATGCTTTCGCATTCGATCGCCACTTCAGCGAACAAGGCTTCATCCTCCAGCCGCAGCAACCTTAGCCCGTCACGAGCCCTCCTCCGGCAACCACAGCGCCGACACGCCCGCCACCACCAAGAAAACCGCGCCTGTAACAGCGAACGTCCACCTGATCCCGAACAGCATCACCACCCATGCCCCTATCATCGGTGCCACAGCTCTGGACGCTGAGACCATCGAATTGTCGAGCCCGTAAACCGCCCCCTCCATCCCTGGTCGGACGTACTTTGCAAGCAGCGCTACCATCGAAGGCGCGATTGCACCTGTCGCCGCACCCGTCAGAGCCTGGAGCACCAGCAACTGCCATCCGCTCGTCACCAGGCTTTGCGGGAAATAGAAAAGCGCCGAAAGCAACGCTCCGATCGCCAGCACTTTCCTGTGCCCTATCTTGTCCCCGAGCCTGCCGAAATAAGCGGTCGTCGCCACCGTGGCCGCTGACGAAATGCTGACGACCCCGCCGGTGAAAGTGTTCACGCTGGCGCTGTTGGCCAACAGCGCCGCTGCGAAAAGCGGGATGAACGGCATCAAGATGTTTCCCCCGGTCTGAACCAGGAACCTGATCAGGTACACCAGCGCCACTCCAGGGCTCCTCAGAACCGTCCACCAGTCCTTCAAGAAGCCGAAAGGCAGCTCGATGTCCGTTCCCGCGGATGGTGTGAACTCTTCATGTACCACCAACAGGAGCAGTAGTCCTCCCAGCAGCAAGAGGGAGGAGGTGAAGAAGAACAGGCTGCGATACCCCAGTCTGTCAGCGATCATCCCTCCGAGCAAAGGCCCCGCGGAAATCCCGATCCAGAACCCGCTCTGCATCAGCCCCATGGCATACCCGACCTCCTCCCTCGGCACTGTGGACGCGGCCAGAGCGGTCAGTGCCGCCACTGTGCCGGTGACCAGCCCCTGCAGCGCCCTCAAGATCGTCAATTCCTCTGCCGACCTCGCAAACGCCATCAGGAAAATCACCACGGACCCACCGAAGAACGCCCGTTCTGCCATCAGCTTGCGCCCGTACCTGTCCGCCAGCACTCCCCAGAACGGCGAGGCTATCATCATGCTCAGCCCCTGTGCGGAGAAAACGGCGCCAGCCCAAAACTCCGTGCTCAGTCCGGTCCTCGTTCCAAGTTCTTTCACGTAGAACGGGAGATAGGGGAAGAACAGGGCGAACCCAGTTGCCGCGATCACCTGGGAAAAAGCGATTACGTAGAGCGAACGCTTCCACGAAGGCATCGATCGAGCTCCAGTGAGTGAGTTGCCGGGCACCCGGCGGGCTTATCGCACCGGTGGCGGAACGACGTATCGGCTCAGGTCGGAGATTCCTCTGCTCCGCAGGAACTCCTCCGCGATTAGCTGCTGGCCGGTCAGTTCGCCCGGATCGCTCCTGACAACCTCCATGACAGCGTCGGCTACCAGGTCAGGAGAGTACCACTTGGTGCTCCTATCGATTCCGAGCATCGAAGCGAAAACCCGGGTCGCCTGTGTATCGATCACGCCAGCAGGCCACAAGCTGTTCACCGATATCCCGTAATCCGTCACCTCCCTCGAAAGCCCGATCGTCAGGTGGGTCATGCAGAGCTTACTCATCAGGTACGCCGTCTTCCCCGCCCATTCATCGTATGGGAGCCAGTTCAGGGGCGGAGACATGTTGATGATGTGCCCGCCGGAATCCTTCATCTTCGGTATGGCTCCGTGGCAGAGCACGAACGGAGCGCGGCAGTTCAGTTGCATCATCAGGTCGAAGCGCTTGATGGGCAGATCTTCCACCGGAAGCCACATTATCGCCCCTGCGTTGTTCACCACGATGTCGATCCTTCCGAACTCCTCGAATGTCCTGTCCACCAGGGCCTTTATCTGATCCTCGAACCGGACATCCGTCTTCACCGGAAGAGCCTTGCTCCCCAGAGCTTCAACCTCCCTGGCGGTGTCGTAGATGGTTCCTGGGGTCTTTGGGGTCGATTCTGTGGTCTTTGCGCCGATGGCGATCGAAACGCCTTCTGCTGCGAGCCGGAGGGCGATCGCTTTTCCGATCCCTCGGCTGGCGCCGGTGATGATTGCTACCTTCCCTTTCAGCGAGCCGCTCACATTTCACCTCCACGAGCCGACGGGTGGAAATCGGATTTGCAAAAATTGGACTCACGGGAGATTCTAACCCCTCCTGCCGTTAATGGCAAGCGGCGTTCCGTAGCGGCAGAATTTCGGGGGCGCTGCGCTTTTGTGGATTCCTTCGCAGAGGAAAGCGATTGGCTCGGTTACCGGACTAAGTCATGGATGAGCGTTGCAGGGCTCGCGGACGCTATTTCATGGACTGTGCCACTTCGAGCAGGTGGTCTTTGCTCTCGAACCCGCTGATCACCACCAACACGTTGTCCTCGCACCAGTCCAGCTCCGTTGGACGCGGGAACGGGAAAATGCGTGGGTGCTCCATGTAGATCCCGTCGTGTCCACGCACCTTGACATCCTCCCGGCGATGCAGCTTCGGCTCGAAATATTGAGGCAACACGCACTTTTTGCCCTTAGGGAACTTGTGCTCCCAGACGTGCAGGTCCTTGCTCCCCGACAACCATCGTCCCTTGTAAGCGAGGGTTACCGATTGTCCGTAGTCCCCGTTTTCGATCGAAGCACCCACGAATTTGTACCCGTGTGGCACGTGTGCCGGAACCAGAACGTGGAAATCGGCTTTGTCCTGTACCTCTTTCAGGCTTACCAGATTGCGTTCCGGCGTGGAAGCAGGGCGCGGTGCATAAGCGATCGCCGATCCTGCCACCTCTGCAAGGATCACGATGGCGGTAATGATCGCTATCAGAGCCAGTAGCATCTTCCCCGGACGAGCATTGCACGCCCCTTTGTCCGCGTCGCCCCCTCGGGCGAGGAGGGAAACCAGTCCGGCTACGGCTACGGCGCCGCTTGCGAAGAAGAGCATCTTGTCGGGCGTCAGGCTGGACAGCGCCCAATAGCCTATCCCGAAGACGTTGATCCTGAAGGCGAGGTACAGCGGGATCAAAGAGACCAGGAGTCCGCCAACGATCAGCAGCACCCAACCAGCCACGCGGTCTCCCCTTGCGCAGGTGAGGAGGAATCTGAGCAAGAGCAGGACGAGCGCAGCGACCATTAGCTCGAACAATAGCGCAGAAAGGATGTGCGGCCAGATGTTGAACGTCTTGGACGTGTAGAGCTCCAGGTGTTTGTTCGCGCAATCGAAGCAATGGGCGGCAACCAGCGTCGCCAGCGCACCTGCAATAGCGACGGCGTTTCTTCCTCGCTTCCCGCTGGCTTTGAAGATACCAGGCCACAGGAGAGCGACGATGGTCAGGACGAACATCAGTGTTCCCAATGCAACGCAGAGACCAAGATGCACGCAATACATTCCAACCTCCTTTGTCCAGCACGCTGGCACCGTGGTTTCCACACATGCCAGAGCCTTCCCCTCCCTCATGCCAACAGGCCACAGCACTGCCACGCATTTCAAATCCTCTCCCGCATACCAACAGTCCTGTACGTCGGTAAGACGTGTTGTGAGCACGCCGTCGGGTCCGGCTGTATCGACGGTTTCCATGGCTCCTCCCCCGTGCTTGTGCCAACACGCCGAGTAGATCTTCAGAGTTTCCCCCGGCACCAGACCAACAACCCGCAGGTGAAGCCCCCGCTGTCCGGGAAGAGGCGCCAACTGCACGTGTAGCCCGGTGGGGTGGTCGGGGCAAGCTGGCACGGTGGGAGATGGGGAAAAGTGCTTCAGTATTTCGCTCACGTCGCTCGTTTGCTGCGCAGGGGGGATCGTGGAGGCACAGCCGGAGAGCAGGATCACCGCGACAACGGACAGCGCCATGACAACCAGCTTGATAGTGGGGGATGGCGCAATATGCATCGTAAAGCGCCGGTAAAACCACGACTTGTGTTTGGCACGCATTGGTATCGCCTCCGGAAACACATGCACATGGAGAGATTCTCTTTCGGCTCTGTCGGAAGCGTGATGATGTGTGGACGTTGTTAGCCCGGCAGAGGCGCCCCCGGCAGGACTCGAACCTGCAGCCTACGGATTCGAAGTCCGGCGCTCTGTCCTTTGAGCTACGGGGGCGCGCCCCAACACACGTCGATTCTATCATCGCGGGCGGTACTTGTCAACAAGAACTATCAGCGAAGGACGCAATGGGCACGGTCTCGCCTCCACGCCATACTGCCTCGCTGATCATCAGTCTGGGCCCATCGTGGAGAACCCTCATTACGCTGCTACCGGAGTATCCTATGGAAGAAACAACGAGAGAGCCTGTTTCAACCTTATGAGAGAATCACCTCTATCGTCGCCAGCACGTCGGATGGGAGCCTGACGCCAGATGCTTTGACGTTCGAAACGATATGCTCCGGCCGTGATGCTCCGGTGATCACCGAGCTGATTTCATCCCTTCTGAGTATCCACGCAAGCGCAAGCTGAGAGAGGCTGAGGCCGAGCTCGTTTGCGATTACCGATAGCTCTTCGACCTTTGTCGAATAAGAAACCACCTCGTCCTCGGAGAGCCACGGCATACGCGCTGCACGGCTGTCCTTCGGGATCCCTTTGAGGTACTTTCCGGTTAGAATTCCCTGTGCCAGCGGGCTGAACACAGTGATCCCGATGCCGTTTTGGGCGCACGTTTGCATGATCCCTTCCGTCTCTATATGGCGATCGAACATGTTGTATCTCGGTTGTTCCACCTGTGGACGATACGCGTTGATGCTTTTCGCCAGATCCACTGCGTCCGAGATCTGCTGTGCGCTCCACACGCTGGTACCCCAGTAAAGGATTTTGCCCTGGTGCACCAGATCGTCCATCGCTCTGACCACTTCTTCCAGCGGAGTTTCTGGATCATATCTGTGGCAGAAGTAGAAATCCAGGTAATCGGTGCCGAGGCGTTTCAGTGATTGGTGAATCGACTCGAAGATATGCTTGCGGCTCAGCCCGCGATCGTTCACATTGTCGCTCATCGGCCAGTAGACCTTGCTGGAGAGCACCATGTCTTGACGCCGAACGCCGAGGTTCTTCAGCGCTTGTCCGACAACCCTTTCGGCTTCCCCGTGAGCGTAGACATCCGCCATGTCTATGAAATTGATCCCGTTGTCGATGGCGACCCGCAGGCAGGCTTCCGTTTCCTCCAGCCCCAAAGTCTCACCAAAGGTCAACCATGCTCCAAGTGAAATCTCGCTGACCTTGATTCCCGAATTCCCTACCCTTCTGTATTCCATCCTTCACCTCCTCGATGAGATCAGAGCGATGTTTAGTGGTGTTTTTCCAGGCTCCTGATCACAGCTACGACTTTGCCGTCGACCCTCACTTTGTCGACAGGTTTGAAAATCGGCCCGTAAGCCGGATTCGCGGGCCGGAGTTCGATCTCCCCTTTCTCCATGTGTGGATAAATGTACTTCAGCGTGGTGGATTCCTCATCCACGATCCACGCAGCAACCATATCGCCAGCTTCCGCCGTGTTCTGCGCTTTCAGGATGACGTAATCTCCATCGTGAACAGATGCATCCACCATGGAATCGCCTTTCACCACCAGCGCGAATAACCTCTCCGGGTTTCTGATGAGAGAAGCCTGCACCGGGATCGTTTCCCCGCCGAATGGATTTTCGCTCACTGCCCCGCTGCCAGGACCTGGTATCGGCTCACCTGCCCTGATGAACCCCAGTATCGGCACCTCGATGGTATCCGAAAGGTTGCCCCGATATTCCCTGGTACCCCCTTCGATCAATCCGTTCTCCTTGAGCGCCTCTATTCCTGCTTCGGTGATACGGAGCCCGCGTGCCCCTTCGCCGGACCTTTCCAGGTATCCCATTTCGAGGAGTGTGGTGATCTGGTAGTATGTGGCACCCGTGGAGTGCAGCCCGACTTCGTCGTTGATTTCTCTCAGGGCCGGGGGGCGACTGTATCTGGCCTGGTAATCGTAGAACAGTTTCAATATGGAAAGACGCCTTTTGGTGAGTTTCTGAGCCATTTTCCCACTCCTTCGAGTTTGGGTATAGAACAAAATTTCTCATTTTAAGAATACCATCAATTCTTTTGCACGTCAAATTCCTCCGCGAAGACACCAGGGACGCCAAGGCGCAAAGCTCACAGATCCTAAACTCCCCTGGAGCTTTTCGGGGTCTCTTCCCCCGCGTCGACGCCAAGGACAGGCCATACACTCGAGCGAGATTCATCCTTCGGTGTCGTTTTCGCTTAGCAGTTGCTTCAGCTTTTCTTGTATCTTCTCCCAATGGGTGGCGCGCCAGTAGACGCGCCCGCACTTTGGGCAGATGCGAAACTCGGTCTGGGTCTGGTAGACGTAAGGAGGGACCAGAGGGCGGGCTTCCTCTCTGGAAATCGATACCAGCGGCACGTTGCACTCCACGCACCTGCTCCCCAGCCGGTCGAAATCGAGGCCGAGGGCCTCCTTTAGCTGTAGCAACTGCTCGCCCAGCTCCTCGCTTTCGATCAAGATGGCGTTCACGCCTTTGCGATGCAGCGCGAGCTCCCTGTCCCTGGTCAGGATGATCCTCCCCTGGGAACGGGCACGGCGCACGATTTCCGAATCCGGGTAGCTGCTATCGGCGTACTCTGCATCGTATCCCAGCAGCCGAAGCCATTTCGCCAGGGTGCCGAGCATGGCGTCGACCATGAACTTCGGGCTTTCTTCTGGCTCTCGGCTCATCGGCAGACTACCCGGCGATGCTTTCTTCGGCGATCAGCTCGCCGTGCTCGAAGAACTTCCTCGCAACCCTGGGAAGAAGGCTCGTGACCACTTCGTAGTTGATCGTCTCTGCCCACCCGGCCATTTCTTCGGCGGAGATGAACTCCTCGCCTTGCCTGCCGATCAAAACGACTTCGTCCCCCTCCGCCACGTCCGGAATGTGGGTGGCGTCCACCACGAACTGATCCATGCAGACCCTGCCTACGATGGGCGCTCTGGTGCCTCGGATGAGCACTGCTCCCCGGTTCGACATCAGCCTGTGGTAGCCGTCCCCGTATCCGACCGGCACGAGCGCCACTTTCATCGGCGCTGGGGGAACGAAAGTCAGTCCGTAGCTGATCCCCCAGCCTTTCGGGATGGTTCGCACGCGGGCGACACGGCTTTTCAGCGAAAGCGCCGGTCGCAGCGGGATGGATGGTTCGACTTCGTCGGACGGTCGGAGGCCGTACATGGCGATCCCGATTCGCACCATGTCCAGGTGCATCTCCGGCAGGTCCATCGTGGCTGCGCTGTTGCACACGTGGAGAACGGGTGGAAGCAATCCTTTCCCCTTCAGCACTTTTACCACGTCCATGAACCGGCTGAACTGCCTGCGGGTGTACGATTTGTCGGCCAGGTCTGCCACGGCGAAATGGGTGAAAAGCCCTTCCACCTCTATCCCGGGGAGATCTTTCAGGAACGAAAGGAAGTCCACCGCTTCCTCCGGCATGATTCCAAATCGCCCCATGCCCGTGTCCACTTTCACGTGAACAGGGAGGGGATGCGCCCCGGCGAGCTTGCTCAGCGCCAGAGCCAGCCTCTTCGTGGTTACCGTCGGCGTCAGACGATATTCGACGATTTCCCTGGCCTGCTCCGGAAGGCTATGGCCGAGCAGAAGGATCGGCGTTTCGTCGATCCCCTTCAGCCGGAGCGCCACGCCTTCCTCGGCTCGGTTGACGGCCAGCCTTTCGGCTCCGGATTTCAAAGCAGCCCTGGCCACCTGGTAATCGCCGTGACCGTAGGCGTTCGCCTTGACCACTGCCATCACCATGACGTTTTCGCCGACAAGCGCTTTGAACTCCCGGATGTTGTGCGCGATTGCATCGAGGTCGATTTCAGCCCAGGTAAGAGATTCCATGATTGCCTCCCACTGATGAAACCGGTGATTCCATGTACCGACACCATATTCATAACGCCAAATCGCAAAGAAAGCAAAAGATGAGGTGTTGGCGATCACAGTTCCTCTTGGACACGTGAGGAAGAGATCTGCCGCGCACGCGTACCAGCTTCACCAACGCAGGCAACGCGGATGCGCCAAGGATGCAAAGGTCTTCAAATGACACACCAGGGTGCCCGAACATTCGCCCGTCGTTCTGAGTAACTCCGCAGTGCGTGGCGCTGCTCAAACGGGAAGAAAACCTGTCAGGCGAAACTGAAAGGGAACGCCAAGACGCGATGCTGCGTAAGGCGCAAAGATTTTTAAAAATTCTTTGCGTCTCACTTGTCTTTGCGTCTCTGCGTTGACATAATCCCTACGAGCGTTTTCTTGGTAGGAGCGAAGCGACGAAGAGTCTTGAAATCTCTATGTGCTTGAAGCATGTCCGAAGCTCAAGAAAGCGTTTTGCTCAATGACAACCGGCTTGCTATACTTCATCCAGTACAGTTTCGGACAAGAGGCAAAATGAAACGGGAGTTCATTCGCAATTTCTGCATAATCGCACACATAGACCACGGTAAGTCCACCCTGGCCGACAGGCTCCTGGAGAAAACCGGCACGGTTTCCCCGCGGGAGATGCACGATCAGGTTCTGGACGACATGGAACTGGAGCGGGAGAAAGGGGTCACCATCAAAGCCTCGCCGGTCAGGATGCTGTACGACGCTCCCGACGGCCACAGGTACGAGCTCAACCTGATCGATACTCCCGGACACGTCGATTTCAGCTATGAGGTGTCCAGAGCTCTCGCAGCCGCCGAGGGGGCGTTGCTGGTGGTGGATGCTTCCCAGGGAGTGGAAGCCCAGACCCTGGCGAACCTCTACCTGGCGCTGGAGCACGATCTGGAAATCGTGCCTGTGGTCAACAAGATCGACCTGGTCTCAGCCCGGACGGAAGAAGTCGTGGAAGAGCTTTCCGATCTGCTTGGTGAACCGCCAGAGAACGTCCTGCGGATATCGGCGAAGGAAGGGATCAACATCGACCAGGTGCTTCGAGCCGTGGTAGAGCGCATCCCGCCTCCCGGCGGCGATCCCGATGCCCCGTTCCGGGCGCTGATTTTCGATTCGCACTACGATCCGTACAAAGGAGTGATCGCTTACGTCCGGGTGATGGACGGTAAGATGAAATCGGGGCAGGAAATCATGGTCATGTCCACCGGAAAATCGTCCGAGCCGGTGGAGATTGGCGTTTTCACCCCGAAGATGACGCCTGTCGAAGAACTCTCCGCGGGCGACGTGGGCTACATCGCCACGGGGTTCAAGACGGTCAGGGATTGCCACGTGGGTGACACGATCACGCTGGCGGAAAGCCCGGCCGAAGAGCCTTTGCCCGGCTACCGTCCCCAAAAGCCGATGGTTTTCGCTGGAGTCTATCCGTCGGACCCGCAGGATTACCCACTGCTGAAGGACGCCCTGGAAAAGCTGCAGCTCAACGATGCCTCCCTGATGTTCGAGCCGGAGACTTCCAACGCGCTCGGGTACGGGTTCCGGTGTGGATTTCTCGGCCTTTTCCACATGGAAATCATCCAAGAGAGGATAGAGCGGGAATACGGGCTGGACGTGGTCTTCACCGCCCCGAGCGTCGAGTACCAGGTGACGCTGACCAACGGAGAAGAGCTCATCATCGACAACCCGTCCGAGTTGCCGCCGGAGAACAACATCGCCGAAATCAAGGAGCCGTGGGTCGAAATCACCATCTTCACCCCGGCCGAATTCATCGGGACGGTGATGGATCTGGTCACTTCCCGGCGAGGCAGGTTCAAGAACCAGGAATACCTCGATACGAAGCGGGTTCTCCTGACTTACGAAATCCCGCTGGCCGAAATCATGGTCGATTTCTACAACGCGCTGAAAGCCAGGACCAGGGGCTACGCATCGCTGGACTACCAGTTCCTGGAATATCGCCCCGCCGACATGGTTCGGATGGACGTTCTGGTGAACGGGCAGCCGGTGGACGCACTTTCGATCATCGTGCACAGGGATCAGATTTACCACAAAGGACAAAAGCTGGTCAGCAAGATGAAAGAAGTCATCCCCAGGCAACTCTTCGACGTGCCGATCCAGGCTGCGGTGGGGAAGCGGGTGATCTCCAGGGCGACGGTGAAGGCCCTGCGCAAGGATGTGCTGGCGAAATGCTACGGCGGCGACGTGACACGCAAGCGGAAGCTCCTGGAGAAGCAGAAGAAAGGGAAGAAGCGGATGAAGCAGATCGGCAAAGTCAACATCTCGCAGGAAGCTTTCATGGCCGTCCTCAGACTGGAGGAAGATTGAAAGGGAAGTCGCTTCTTTCGTCCTGGCAGTTCTGGGCGGGGCTGTTGATCAGTCTGGGCGCGTTTGCGTTGGCCCTCCGGGGCGTGCAACTCCAGAAAGTGTGGGAGGCTCTGCTTCAGGCCGATTACCTCTACCTTGTTCCGGCGTTCCTCCTGCTGCTGGTGGCGGTGCTCACGAAAGCGGAGCGGTGGGGCGTGCTGTTTTACCCGCTGGAAGGGCTTCCCAGAAAGCACCTGTTCGCTGCCATGGGGATCGGGTACCTGGGAAACAACATTTTCCCGGCTCGCATCGGGGAGCTCATCCGGGCTTACGTGATCGGGGCGGCGACCGGCGCGAGCAAATCGCAGGCACTAGCGACCATCGTGGTGGAAAGGCTGGTGGACATCCTGACGCTGTTGCTGTTCATGGTGGTCCTCCTACCGACGCTGAGCCTCCCCGCGTGGCTCCAGCGTTCGCTCCTGACGCTCGGCGTGGCGACCGTGGGGCTGACGCTGGTGCTGGCGCTGGTTCCCGCCGTCGAACGGTGGCTGCAGTCCGGCATCCGGTGGCTTGAGCGCCGCATCCCGAAGCTGACGAAGCTGAATCTGGAGTCGCAGGTTTCCAGCTTCATGGTGGGGCTCGCGGTGTTGCGCGTCCCGAAACTGGCGATACCGATTTCGGGCTGGTCGCTGGTGTCGTGGGTGTCCAGCGGGCTTGCTTACTACGCTGTGATGATGGCTTTCCACCTGCACCTGCCGGTGACAGCCGCTTTCTGGGTGGTGGTGATAACCTCTTTGGGCATGGTGATTCCCTCTTCCCCGGGGTACGTGGGCGTCTTCCACTACCTGACCGTCCTCACCCTTGGGTTCTTCGGAGTCGATCAAGGGATTGCGCTGAGCTACGCTCTGGTGCTGCACGCCGTAGTCTACATTTTCCTTTCGGCCACCGGGGTTTACGGGATGGCGGTGGAGAGCCTGGGATTTGGCGAACTCACGTCGGTCCGAGAATGACGTTTCCCGGCAATGGGGCGCAAAGCTAAACGCGAAGGCGCGAAGAGGCAAAGAACGCAATGTTTACCCAAAAGTTTTGCGCCTTTGCTGTCTTAGCGCCTCCGCGTTTATGGAATAAGGTACGCGGATGGAAAAGACCTTCGTAGCTAGAGCTCCTCATGTCTCCCGGTGTGCTCCGGATATCGCTCGTCAGGGTACCATTGTTGTGTTTGACTCCCCGCTCAGACGATTTCCTCGATGATGGCGGCCCCCAGGATGGCAGCCGCGAGTCCCATCACGCCGCATGCAACGTAGCTTTCCCTCAACCCGAGCACGTTTGCTGCCAGCGGAGCCAGCGCCATGCTCACCAGCATCGCGCCGTTGATGAACCCGCCAATGGTCCCGTTTATCCTGCCCATAAGCGCGTCTGGGGTGATCTTCTGGATGATCGTCATGAAGCTCCCTTCCGCCGGTACCGCCGCCACGCCCGCGATCAAAGTAGCGCCAAGGATGAAAGTGTAGTTTGGGGCAAGCCCTATGCCCATGAATCCGAAGGATACGATGGCGATCCCTGCCACCAGCAGCCATTTTTCGTTCCTGTTCCGGACGAACCCAACGCTCATCAGAAGCGTGCCAAGGAGCATACCGACGCCCTGAATCGCGTCTATAAACCCGATCTTTTCCGCCCCCAGGCCGAACACGATTTGCATGTACGGCACCCAAAGCACGTTCACCGCTCCCAGCCCCAGGAACAGCACGCCGACGGTCAGGCTCAGGGTCGTCAGGGTTTTGTTCGACAGGATAAACCATAGGCCTTCTTTCAGATCCATCCAGGATTGCCGGAAGCTCCGTGCCGCTTCCCCGACGTTCGGCACCGGCGCCATAGAAAGGACGAAGATGGCGGAAAGTGCAAACGTCAGAGAATCGACGACGAAGGCCACATCGAGGCCGAACCTCTGGATGGCGAACCCCGCGGTTGCCGGGCCGAAGATCAACGCCCCTACCTGCGTCGCCTGGCTGAGGGTGTTGGCAGAGAGCAGTTCGTTCTCGACCACGATCTGGGGGATCAGGGCGTTCTTCGCCGGGATGAAGAACCCCGCTATGGACGATTGCAACATCGCCAGGATGTAGATTCCGGGTAGCCACCCGATTTTGTACGCGGGGATGAACATGAGCGTAGTCAGCACCCGGAGGGAATCTGCAGCGACCATCAGCTTGCGTCTGTTGACCATATCGACCAGGGGACTGCCGAAGAGTCCGATGGGAAGCTGCGGGAGCATGAACGCCATGGAGACGAATCCGATGGCCTGTACGCTTTTGTTCGTGATAGCGCTCACGCCGAGCATAATGGCAAGCCAGTAGAACCCGTCGCCAAACTGGCTGATCAGTTGCCCGAACCAGAGTCTGCGGAACGAGCCGTTCCGCATTACCTGGAGCGTTCCGCCCCGATTCGACTGCGTTGCCACGTGGTCTTGCTCCATTGCCCTCGCTTCTCGGTCCTACTTGCTGTTTTCGGCGCTGGTGTTGATTGCGCTTTTCCCACGGCGCATGGGAACACTATCCCCGAGCAATTCTTGGAAGAGAGTATAGCACACGGCGATTTCTCCCAAAAGGCCTCCCGGGATTGCCAGGTGTCAACGGAGGAGAAACATAAGCCGGGCTGCAGAGCCCGGCTTACGTGGAAATCCGGAATAACGTCGGAGTTACAGCTCGTACGATTCTCCGGGCTTGAGCACGACGCATTTCGCTTCGCACCCGGAATCCGCAAGGAGCTTGCAGAATTTCTGCGGGTCTTGCTCTATCGGCGGCCAGGTGCTGTAATGCATCGGAATGACGACCTTTGGCCGGACGAATTTGGTGGCTTTCACGGCGTCTTCCGGCCCCATGGTGTAGTTGTCGCCGATTGGGAGCAGAGCCACGTCCACGCCTTCATCCTCGAGCAGTTTCATGTCGTAGGTGAGGCTGGTATCGCCTGCGAAGTAAATTTTCTTCCCTTCCACGGTTACCAGGAACCCGGCAGGATCGCCGCCGTAACTACCGTCCGCCAGCCGGGAACCGTGGTGCGCCACAGTGAGCTTGACCTTGCCGAACGGGAACTCGTGCGAACCGCCGATGTGCATGGTGTGGACGTTCTTGGCGCCATGCTCCTCGAGCCAGGAGCCGACCTCGAAGTTGGCCACGACGGTGGCGTCGTTCTTGGATGCGATCTCCAGGGTGTCGC
>JALWAP010000031.1 GCA_027016315.1 Anaerolineae bacterium
ATCATGCACAGGGAAAACGATGGCCTGAAAGCGCTCCAGCCTCTCCTGAAGCTGGATCCGACCTCCTCCGAATGGGGGTTCAAAGCACGATTGCTCGAGGCCAAACTCCATCAATACACGGGGGACTGGAAAGGAGCCCATTCGCTGCTCCTGAAGCTGGCCGCACTCGAGTTGCCGCAGGACAGGGGCGGGGAGGCGTTGTGGCGGGCTGCCCAGATAGCACTCGATCACAAGCAGTACGACTTGGCGGCGGGCGACATCGTTGCATTGCTGAGCAAATACCCGAAAGCCAGCATCGCGCCGAAAGCGTTGTTCGCACTGGGGCTCGGCGCGTACAGGTTCGGCATGTACCGCCCGGCCGCCCAGGCTTTCGAAACCCTGCACAAGGAGTTCAAGGACTTCCATCCGGAAGAAGTGAACTTCTGGATAGGGTATGCTTCCTTCAAAGCAGGCGACGTAAAGGGAGCCGAACAGGCCTGGAAGGAAATTTCGTCGCAGGAGGGATACTACCCGCTCAAGGCAAGAGAGATCGGGAAGGAATCCGGGCTCTCCCTCCCACAACCTCCACCACCGATAGAAACCTGCGAAATGGATCGAACCGTCCCTAAGTTGCCGCCGATGGGAAACTCCTGGGAGCGGGGCAAGGCTCTGCTGCGGGTCGGCATGTGGGAGGATGGCGTCCGGGCATTGAGGGACGCTGCTTCCGCGCATCTCGATTCGCCGGAAGCGTGCTTTGCCATCGCCGTAGAAGCAAAGAAGCTCGGCGCCTACGACATCTCCGTCAGGTACGCCACCAGGGCGCTACGACGATGGCTGGGCAAACCGCCATGCCAGCTCTACCATCTGGCCTACCCGACCTACTACTCCGACTTGCTTGCGCAAGAAGCCGGAGAGAGGGGCATAGATCCCTATTTCGTCATCGCCATGGTGAGGCAGGAAAGCTATTTTGCCCCCTATTCTGGCTCTGTGGCTGGTGCCCAGGGACTGATGCAGCTGATGCCAGCCACCGCGGAATGGGTGGCGAAAAAGCTCGGCGAACCAAGCCCGCAGGGCAAACTGCATCTGCCAGCAACGAATGTGCACCTGGGGATGTACTACCTGCAGCAAGCGCTCGATACTTTCGACGGGAACGAAACCCTCGCCCTCGCTGCGTACAACGCTGGGCCCACGGCGGTCAGCGGGTGGTTGAAGCTCTACGGCGACGACGAGCCTCTGCTTTCGGAGGTGGTGCCGTACAAAGAGACGAGATCGTACATCCGAGCGATACCATTCCAGGAAGACCTGTACCGCAGGATCTACCTGGATGGCCTGCCTGATCCAGAGCCACCGTCCACCGGTGAGGGATTGATGATTCTGTACCCATAGTCAAACATTCCCAAACCAAGGATTTGGTATCGGCAGAACGGAACACTGGCGACGAACCGTAGCAAACCTGCACGGCTCTCAATAAACCCTTGCAAGCTTCGGGCACCCCTTGAAGGTTACTCTTCATCTATGAACCCAAGGGCGATGAGGTAGCCGCGTGCTCTTTCCGTCAACGGATATCGGTTCACCAGCCCCCAAAACCGCTTGCTGTGGTTCGGCTCCAAAAGATGTGCGAGTTCGTGCACGATTACGTAGTCCAGCACCCACGTGGGAGCCTTCGCGAGCCGATAGGATATCCGTATCGTCCTGCTGTCCGGCGTGCACGAACCGAAGATCTTGTCCTGCCGGGTAGACCACCGCACGCTGCTCCAGCGCAGTTTCCCGCCGAAGTACTTTTTGTTCAACCGCTTCGTCCTCTCTTCCAGATCCTCATCGGAAAGCTTCTCCTTCCCCCGATCCCGCCGGAAGCCCTTGAGGATCCTTTCGATGAAAGGACGGAGTTCTTCGTCACTCATGCTGGCAGGGGCGCGGATTTCCACCACGTTCCCCTCCACCAGCTTCCCGCTGATGGTCTTCCTCCTCTTCTTGCTCCTGATAATCCTGACCTGGAAACCGTCGTCCGCGCTCACCTCTTCGCAAGCTCCCGTTTCAGGTTTTCGATGGCGGCCATTTCCGTGGGATTGACGCCGTTCAGCGCCGCCAGGTAGAAACTGACGAAATCCCCAAAATGGACTGCGCTCAGCATCTGCGCCAGAGCCGAACTGCCCGGAGCATCGAAAGTGTACGTCTGAACCCCGGCGCTCTCGATGATCCCGCGGCTGATTTCCCACCTCAATCCAACCCGATCCGGCTCTGCAGCGGCCTTCAGGTATATCACGAAGGAGTTCTCCACCGACGACTTTGGATGCTTGAGACCCAGGATGCCATTGTGATCCCACTCGGGCAGTTCGTCGAACTGCGCCCACGTCTTGGAATTCTCGTTGAACTGCCCTTTCCACCGACGAGCCACCGCCGCCAGCAGCGGCCCGCCCATAACCATCGGCATCCTGCCGAAAACCCTGCGGGCAAGCTGTTTCGCTGGGTTCCGGTCTTCCGGAACCTCCCGACGGATGTTGCGCTGCAGATCATCCATCGTTTCCACTGCATCTGCCATCTCACGGGAGAGATCAGGGGCAAGCCCGAGCTTCGCCAGGGAAGCGAGTATCAGCGAGAACGAGTATCCCAGAGCCCCTCGGGGAGGCGATTTGTAATCGATCTTCACCACCGGGGCTCCGAACCGGTCAGCAAGCTCTTTCAGCTTTCCCCCCGTGGTGATCGCCAGCAGCTTCGCACCTTTCCGATGCGCCTGGGAGAAAGCGGAAAGGGTCTCCTCCGTGTTTCCGGAATAGCTCGAGCCTATGACCAGCGTATTGGAATCCACCCACGCGGGTACATCGTATCCACGCTCCACCATCACCGGGACCTTCCCGGAACCCTTCAGCAGCGAAGCCGCCAAATCGCCACCGATGGCCGAGCCGCCCATCCCGACGATCAACACAGCCCGGACGTCCTCCATTCCCTCGGGAAACTGCGTCGACATGCCTCGCTTCCAGGCATCGGAGCACTGTCTGGGCAGAGCTGCAATGTGATCGTACATCCCTTGTGGGTCGAGGGCTGCAAGCAATTCCAAGTCGTCGAGCATACAAACCTCCAGGTAATCGCCATACCGAAATTGTAAGGCGAGCCCGACGGCTCGCCCTGGCCGAACCGATAGCCCGGCCTGCAACAACCATCTCGATTTTACCGTTTGCCCGCGAGCTTCGCCAATTCCTCCCAAAGTTCCTTCTCTTCCGGAGAGAGATGGCTCGGGAGCTGCACTTTCACCTCCGCGTAAAGATCGCCGTTCCCTTTGCCTTTCCCTTTCGGCATCCCTTTGCCGCGAAGCCGGAATTTCTTCCCGTTCTGGGTCAAGGGCGGAATCTTCAGCCTCACCGAGCCATTCAGCGTCGGTACGGAGACCTCGCCGCCCAGAACCGCCGTGTACACGTCCACCGGCACATCCGTGTAAAGATCGCTTCCTTTGAGCCTGAACCGCGGGTGCGGATGGATGTGTATTTTCAAATAGAGATCGCCGGGCGGGTTGCCGGGGCCGCCGAGCCCCTTGAACCGCACTTTGGAGCCTTCTTTGGCGCCAGGCGGAATCTTTACTTCGACGGTGCTTCCATCGGGCTTGCGGAGCAACCTGGAAGTGCCCCTGTAGGCCTCTTCCAGCGTAATTTCCACCTCCTGTTCCAGGTCCTGCCCCCTGGTGCGGGGCGCGCGGGCGGTACGGGTTCTACCCTGACCCATGTCGAACCCGAAATCTCCAAAGCCGGAGCCAGCCGTCTGCCGTCTGCCCATTCCGCCAAAAATCATGTTGAAGAAATCGGAGAACCCGCCAAAGCCCCCAAACATGTCTCCCAGGTCCTCCGGAGAGACGTATTCCACATGCACACGCTGGCCGCCGGGGCCACCAGCGCCACCTCCAGCGAACCACTGGCTCCAATCGAAGGAGTTGGGATCGTAGCCCATCTGCTGCCACTGGTGCCATTTCTGCCCGAGCTGGTCGTACTTCTTACGCTTCTCCGGATCGGAGAGCACCTCGTAAGCCTCGTTTATCTCCTTGAATTTCTCCTCCGCTTTTTTGTCGCCCGGGTTCTTGTCAGGGTGATATTTTTGAGCCAGCTTCCTGTATGCTCTTTTTATTTCTTCCTGGCTTGCCTTTTTGTCAACACCGAGTACAGCGTAGTAGTCCTTGTATTCCATATCCGCTCACCTCACCGTTTTCGGCCGCGTCGATTTGTCAGAGCACGCCCGAACTTCTGGACCAGCGTCATTTCTTGACGATGACTTTCGCAGGTCTCAGGGTCTCTCCTTTGTAAGTATACCCCCTTTGGAGTTCGTCGACCACATGATTCGGCTCCGCGTCAGCCTCGGAATCCGTGCCAACGGCTTCGTGTATGCCGGGATCGAATGGCTTGCCTTTCGACGAATTCATCGGCAACACCCCTTCCCGCTCCATCGCTTTGAGCAAGGCACGCAAAGTGAGCCTGATGCCCTCTTCCAAAGGTTTGTCCAAACCGCGACTATGCTCCAGCGCCCGCTCCAGGTTGTCTGCGACTTCCAGAAATTCCCTGAGCAGCCGCTTCCGCTCTTCCTCGAGTTTGTCAGAGTATATCGATTCGAGCTGACGCCTTATCCGCGCCACCTCTTCTTCGACCCGCTTTTCATCCTCTGAACGATTCTCTTCCATCTCTTCCAACAACCGTCTCAGAGCCGGGGAAATTTCCTTGCGCTTTTCCATATGCTTCAATACCTCCTGATTTGCCGGTTTTCACCCTATCAAAATTTTAGGCGAAAAATGTTAGACGATTGTTAGAAGAGTGATAGAAAAGCGTTACACCCTTTCAAGCCGCCAGAAGTACGGATGGAAAGGCTCCG
>JALWAP010000032.1 GCA_027016315.1 Anaerolineae bacterium
ACGATATAGAAACAAGAACCAGGAGGTGAGGGAAAGTGGTGGCAATCAAAGACTCGCATCAGATCAGTAAGTTGCTGGAACAGGAGAGGGATGAGAGGGTTAGGAAGAAGTTGGCGTTTCTGGACATGGTGGCTAACCGGGGTGAAGAGATCATTAGAGCAACGCTGAATCTAGAAATCGGGTATTCGACTGGCTACAAGTGGATAAGGGATTGGAATAGCAAAGGATACGCTGGTCTGGTACCCTCAAAGAAAGAAAGAGTCGGTAGGCCACCGAAGTTGGGCGAAGAAGAAGTAAGGAAGGTTGTGAAAATGCTGGACGGCCGCGAGGACTGGACGGTTGAGGAGGTTCGGAGGATGATAGAGAGGGAGTTTGGTGTGAGCCTGTCCAATTCGCAGGTGTGGAGGATATTGAGAAAGAAGCTCGGGATGGTCCTTCCGAGGTCGTATAGGACATATGTTAACTGAGGCGTGAGATCAGGCCGGGGATGCGCTCTTCCCGGCCTGTTTTTCTTTTTGACCGTTGGCCTTCACGTACACGAGGCGATGCACGTCCGAAAATCCTTGTCGTCCAAAAATCGGACCGTATTTTGCAGTAAGATACCCCAGTTGCTATAATTTTGTTCGTTGTTTGGACATAAAAGAAGGGCAGTGGCCGCGAGGGAGCGGTCTTCCCCGATTCGTCCCTCGCTTCTGCCTCGTCAAATTTGATGGAGGAGGTCCACAATTGAAGCTACAAGAGTATCAGTCGAAGAGAGAGTTTGCTAAGTACGGCGTTCCCATTCCCAGAGGGGAAGTGGCTACCACGCCGGAGGAAGTCAGAGCGATCGCCCAGAGCTTCGGCAAGCCCGTCGTGGTGAAGGCGCAGGTGCTGGTTGGTGGGCGAGGCAAGGCCGGAGGCGTCAAGCTGGCTCGAACCCCTGACGAAGCGGAGGAAGTGGCACGGCAGATCCTCGGCATGAAGATCAAGGGGCTTACGGTCAAGAAAGTCCTGGTCGACGAAGCCGCGGACATCAAGAACGAAATCTATCTTGGCGCTGTGGTCGACAGAAACAGCCAGAGAGTGGTGATGATGGCTTCTTCTGAAGGCGGCGTCGAGATCGAAGAGGTCGCCCGTGTCTCCCCCGAAAAGATCATCAAGGTGACCGTCAATCCGTTCCTCGGGTTGCTGGGATTTCAGGCCCGCCAGCTTGCCTTCGGCATTGGACTTGACAAGAGCCTGGTAGGGCAGTTCACCAAGATCGCCCAGGGGCTGTACAATGCCTTTATCGGCAGCGACGCTTCTCTTGCCGAGATCAACCCCCTTGTGGTGACTGGCGAAGGCAAGCTTCTGGCCGTCGATGGGAAGATGGTGCTGGACGACAACGGCCTGTTCCGCCACCCGGATCTGGCTGAGATGAGGGATGTCGAAGAGGAAAGCCCGTATGAGGTGGAAGCCAGAAAATACGGCCTTAGCTATGTCCAGCTCGATGGAACCATCGGGTGCATGGTGAATGGGGCCGGGCTTGCCATGGCAACCATGGACGTGATCAAACTGTTCGGTGGCGAGCCTGCCAACTTCCTCGACATTGGCGGCGGGGCTCAGGCGGACAAAGTAGCGGCCGCTTTGCGGATCATTTTGTCCGAGGAAAAGGTCAACGCTGTGCTCGTGAATATTTTCGGTGGTATCACCCGCGCCGACGAGGTTGCCAAAGGCATCCTGCAGGCCCTCAAAGAAGTCGACACCGATGTTCCGATGGTTGCCAGGCTTGTAGGAACCAACGAGGAAGAAGGCCGCAAGATCCTGGCCGAAGCGAACATGGCTACCGCTACTTCTTTGGCGGAAGCGGCCAAGAAAGCAGTTGCTCTCTCCAAAGGGGAAAGCGTGAACTGAACGATGAAAGAAGATTGCGTATTCTGTCAGATCGTTCGAGGTGAGAAGCCTGCCTCCATCGTCTATGAGGACGAAGAAACCCTGGCTTTCATGGACATAAACCAGGGGGTCAAGGGGCATCTGCTCATCATCCCGAAGGAGCACTATGTGGACATAACCGATATCACCCCGGAGGCGGCTGCTGCAGTGGCCAGAACGAGCGTGCAGGTGGCCCCGGCCCTGAAGCGGGCGCTGAACGCCGACGGAATCAGTGTGTGGCAGGCCAATGGCTGGGCTGCGGGCCAGAGAGTGTTTCACTATCACGTACACCTGTTCCCTAGATTCGCGGGGGATGGTTTGCCATTGCACAAGTCCAAGATGGCGTCCAGAGAGGAACTCGACAGGATCGCAGAGCTGATAAGAAAACACCTGTAAAATCCGGAGGAATAAGTCAATGTCGATACTTGTTGGAAAGAATACGAGGTTGGTCGTACAGGGAATCACCGGAAGGGAAGGCACCTTCCACACACGCCAGATGGTGGCATATGGCACGAACGTGGTCGCTGGCGTTACCCCTGGAAAAGGTGGACAGTGGGTCGATCAGGTCCCGGTGTTCGATACAGTGAAAGAGGCGGTCGACGCGACCGGGGCTAACACGTCCATAATCTACGTCCCGGCCAGATTTGCTCCAGATGCGATTCTGGAGGCCGCCGACGCCGGGATAGAGCTGATCGTTTGCATCACGGAAGGCATTCCCGTGCTCGATATGGTGAAGGTGAAGGCTTACCTGGATACCCTGCCGAACACCAGGCTCATCGGGCCCAACTGTCCTGGGCTCATCACCCCTGGCGAGGCGAAAGTCGGCATCATGCCGGGACATATCCACATCCCGGGGGACGTCGGCGTCGTGTCCAGGAGTGGTACCCTCACTTACGAGGTCGTCTACGCTCTCACGAACAAGGGTATAGGCCAGTCGACAGCGGTCGGCATCGGTGGCGATCCGATCATCGGTACGAAATTCATCGACGTTTTGGAGATGTTCGAAGAAGACCCGCAGACCGAGTACGTGGTCATGATTGGTGAGATCGGCGGTACGGATGAAGAAGCGGCTGCTGAATTCATCGCCAAGAACATGTCCAAGCCAGTCGTTTCTTTCATCGCCGGGCGCACGGCACCTCCTGGAAAGCGGATGGGGCACGCTGGCGCCATCATCTCGGGAGGGACCGGGACAGCAGAATCCAAGATCAAGGCGCTGGAGGCTGCCGGAGTGAAAGTTGCGAGCCACCCGGCGGAGATCGCCGATATCGTGGCCGATATCATGGGAAAGTAAGCAGGCCGGGCGGATTTGCTCACGATCGAATTTGGTTATTGCCGGGGGTGCGATGAATCGTGCCCCCGGTTTGTTGGTTGCTCTGTCGGGTTTTTGTGATACGTGGCTCTGCGAGTGAAGACCTTCCGGCGTTGTCCCGGGACTGAGTGGCTATGATAAATTGACTCTCTATTGGTCGCGATAACAACCGTCCTGGATTTGCAAACTTGATGTATGTATGGTACCCTACGTCAAGGGTGGTTCCCTGGAAGAGTTTTCGAGTTTCAGAATTTCAGGAGGTGTGCGATGGCAAAACTTGAGTATGTGGAAGGAATCGGTGAGTCTATGGCTCAGAAGCTCCGAGAGGCTGGGATCAACAATACGGATCAGCTTTTCGAAAAAGGAGCCACGAAGCAAGGCAGGAAGGAAATCGCGGAAAAGACCGGGATACCGGAGTCTACGATTCTGACCTGGATCAATCACCTCGATCTCTACAGAATCAAAGGGATTGGTTCTGAGTACGCCGATTTGCTTGAGGCGGCAGGCGTGGATACCGTCCTCGAGCTGGCTCAGCGTAACCCTAAAAACCTGTACGAGACTCTTGTGAAAGTGAACCAAGAGAAGAAACTGGTGAGGAAACTCCCCGCTCTTTCTCAGGTGATTAACTGGGTGGAGCAGGCAAAGAAACTGGAGCGAGGAGTACACTACTGAGTTTTCCGATCTAAGAAATTTAAAATTGTAGGATATGTCTGTGAGTTAGAATTTGTCCGTGGCGGAGCATGATCCGCCACGCCGTTTTGTCTGTTGGGCGAGTGGTATGAAAGTGCCTGCGTGTTCGTTCGTACCGAATAGGTGTGAGATGGTTTCCTAGTAGAGGTGGAGCCCCTTTTGATCTTAGTTTTGGGTGGTATATGGATGTTCCTCATAACGTATTCCTCTCTAAACAGTGAAGAGCACCATAGGTGTCCTTAGACGTAAAATGTTTTCTCGTTGTTAAAATACGTCGTTTAGATTTGCAATACGTAAAAAGAATTGGTACGATTATTTTGAAAAACGGTGGTCTCTCGGAGTGAAGTTTTAGTGATCCCACGTGTGGGATGCAATGCTGCGAGTGTGAACTCTTAGGGAAGTGATAGAGTGATGAATAGCGGCGTTTTTGCGTGTGGGTTGTTGGAAGTGCGCGCGTTGCCACGTTGGACAGTGTGCGTGCTTGGCGTCCTTGGCGCGGATGACGCGACTCTCTTCTCTACCTCTTGTATCTCATCAAAATACGAAGGTATTCTCCCCTACTTACATTTTTCTGTGGCTGGAGGTGTGTCGTGAAACGGAGTGCTGTGAAGGTCCCTGTGATTTTTTTCGTCGTGGTTTTCTTGGGGTTTATCGGTGCCCACATGGTGAAGGCTGTTGCCGATTACGGTACGCCCCAGGAAATTGGCTCCCCAGGTACATCTGGTTGGGATAACGCATGGGCCGATTTCGACGGTGACGGCGATCTGGATTTTGTCCAGGCCCAGACAGAGAGCAGCGGCTATGGGGCAAACGACGGCGGGAGCAAGCAGAATGGCTATTACCGTAATAATGGCGATGGTACATTTACGGAGATCGCACTGAACCTGGACAATTTGCCCAGCTATGCGGCTGCAGCTGCGGATTACGATGG
>JALWAP010000033.1 GCA_027016315.1 Anaerolineae bacterium
CGCGCGACCCCCCTCCTGACGCCCTTCGAAACAGCTAAGGGACGCAAGCTCGTCTGGACCACATTCAGCGCCGATCAGATCGACCTGAACTATGCCAACCCTGAGGTGCTGCTGAGGATAATCGACATACTCCTTTTCTACGTGGAAAAGGGCGCGGAGGTCATCCGGCTCGATGCCATCGCGTACCTGTGGAAGAAAATCGGCACGCCGTGCATCCACCTGGAGGAGACCCACAGGGTGGTCAAACTCTTCAGGGCGATTTTCGATGCCGTGTCGCCGTACGTCATCATTTTGACCGAAACCAACGTCCCGCACAAGGAAAACATCTCCTACTTCGGCAACGGCCACGACGAAGCCCAGATGGTCTACCAGTTCTCGCTGCCGCCGCTCGTTCTTCATTCGATCCACACCGGGAACGCCGAAAAGCTCTCTCGATGGGCTGCCGGGCTTTTCCTGCCTTCTGAGGAGACCACGTTCTTCAATTTCCTCGCATCCCACGATGGGATCGGCATGATGCCAGCGATAGGGATACTGACGCCAGAGGAGATCCAGGAACTGGTGGAGAAAACCCTCAGGAATGGTGGCTTCGTCTCGTACAAAGCGAACCCGGACGGCAGCAAGAGCGTCTACGAGTTGAACATTTCTTATATCGACGCTTTGGCCGAAAAAGGAGACGACCAGGAGACGCTGGTGAAGAAGTTCATGGCGTCGCAGGCCATCATGCTTGCGCTGCAAGGCATCCCGGGGATCTACGTCCACAGCCTGTTTGGATCCAGGAGCGACCGGGAGGCCGTGCTCCGTACTGGCGTCAACAGGGCGATCAACAGGGCGAAATTCGTCCGCGCCGAGCTGGAAAGGGAGCTTGCGGACGAACGGTCGCTGCGCCACCAGGTCTACTACGCATACAGGCACCTGCTTTCCGTCCGAAGGGGCCGCCCAGCGTTCCATCCGAATGCGGGGCAGCGTATCCTGAATCTCGATCCCGCCGTATTTGCCGTAGTCAGGACTTCGGAGGAGCCGGAGGACACTGTGCTCGCACTTCAAAACGTTTCTGGCAGCAGCGTCCGCGTCGCAGTAGACCGGCTGGATTTGGGTGTGAAAGATGCTTCGTCGGTGGTGGATCTGGTTTCCGGAAAACGGTTGAACCCTGGTGAACAGGAAATCGAACTGCAACCTTATCAGACCATGTGGCTCGTGGGCGATCGATGAAAGAGGTGGCGATTCTGCACTATGCCGGGCCGCCGGTGGTGGGCGGCGTGGAATGGACGATCGAGATGCACGCCCGGCTCCTGACGGAGCGAGGATTCCGGGTGAGGGTCGTCGCGGGCAGAGTCGGAGATTTCCACCCACAGGTTCGATCGATCTCCATCCCTGAGCTCGATTCCAGACATCAGGAGGTACTGGGAGTAGGGGAGGAGCTGGCCAAAGGGGAGGTTTCCGGGCGGTTCCGCAGGCTCCAGGCACTCATCACGGAGAAGCTCGGATCGGCTCTGGAGGGAGTCGAAGTGTGCATCGCACACAATGTCACCACCCTGCACAAGAACCTGCCGCTCACCGCAGCTCTGTACGAGATGATGACGTCCGGCAATGGAATGCGCCTCGTTTCGTGGGCGCATGATTTCGCCTGGCTCGACCCGCTCTACACCCCGGTGCTGCACGAAGGCTATCCGTGGAACCTGCTTCGGGAGCCGTGGCCTGGGGTGGAATACGTGGTCGTCTCCGAGGACCGGCAGAAGATGCTGGCGGGGTTGTTCCGATGGCCGGAGGAGAAAATACATGTGGTGCCACCCGGCATCACCCCTGAATCCCTGCTGGGGATCTCCGAGGAAGGGAGCCGGATCGCCAGGAACCTGGGGCTCTGGGATGCCGATCCGTGCTTGCTGCTGCCGGCGAGGATCACCCGGCGCAAGAACATAGAGCTTGGGATCAGGGTGATGGGTGAAATCGCCAGGCGGCGTCCGGGCGCGAAGCTCGTGGTGACAGGACCTCCAGGCCCGCACAACCCGTCCAACGTGGAGTATTTGAGCCAGCTTATGGCGCTGAGAAAAGAGCTTGGCGTGCAGGACAACGTCCTCTTCCTGTACAAGCTGGGAGAGAAGGACAGGCCGTTTGTGCCGGACGAAAAGCTGATGGCGGAGCTGTACCGGATTTGCGATGCGCTCTTCTTCCCCAGCAAGAGGGAAGGTTTCGGCATCCCGATCCTTGAAGCCGGGATCAGCCGGATGCACGTCTTCTGCAGCGACATCCCGCCGTTCAGGGAGAGCGGGGACGGCTTCGTTCACGCCTTCGGCCTGGACGATAGCCCCGAAACGATCGCTGGAGAGATCATTTCCTGCCTTGAAGGCGACAGGCCGTATCGGATGCGGAAACGGGTGTTGGCAAATTACACGTGGGACAGGATCATCGACGGGAAAGTGATCCCGCTGCTGGTGGATTAGCTGTGGGTTTGACCGGAGCGCAGATGTCAGGTGGACAGAGTGCCTCCAGTGCTTTAGATTTCAGTCCCAATTCCCGAAACTGGCTCCAGCGCTCAAGGATCTGGTGAACCGATGATGCCATGCTTCAGAGCAAATCCACAGCGCGCGGTGCTGCTCAAACAGGAAGAAAACCTGTCGGGAGAGACTGAAAAGGGATGCCAGGACGCAAAAGCTGCGTAAGGCACAAAGATTTTCGAATGGTCTTTGTGTCTCGCTCGCCTTTGCGGCTTTGCGTTGACACAACCCCTCACGAGTGTTTTCTTAGAAAAAGCCAAGCCTTGCGGGCGTGACTTCCTGGCACGAAACATCACACCAGCGCGAGCAACTGATCTATCTCCTCTTCCGTGTTGTAGAAATGCGGCGATACCCGGATGAACCTGCCTCGCTGCGAGACGATTATCCCCGCCTCTGCCAGCGTTTCGCTGGCCTGTACCGGATCTCCTTTCGGGACGAAGGAGACGATCCCAGAGCGTTCGGATTCCCGGCTGTGCGGCGTGATCACCTCCAGACCTTTTGCCTCCAGCCCTTCCAGCAGGTATCCGGTCAGGTCCAAAACCCGCCTTGCCACGTTCTCGATCCCGTAGCCGGTCAGCAGGTCCACGCTCTTCTTCGCTCCCAAGAGGAACACCGGAGGCAGAGAGCCTTCTTCATACCTGGTGGCATCATCACGGAAGGGGGAGTCGTACCGGAAGAAGTCCGCCCAATCCACCACGCCTCTCCACCCACTGATGACCCTGTCCAGTTCAGCGAGTCTTTCCTGACGGATGTAGAGGAAGCCGAATCCGATGGGGCCCATGAGCCATTTCGCCGTGCCAGCGGACAGGAAATCCACCGGCGTGTTCTGCACGTCCACCGGGAACACCCCAAGCCCCTGGATCGCGTCAATGGAAAGCAGCACGCCTTTCTCGTGCGCCAGCTCCGCCAGCGCTGCGAGGTTGTTCCTGTACCCCGTGGCAAATTCCACGAAACTAAGCGCCAGCAGCCTGGTTCTGCCATCGATGGCCTCCGTCACGCTGTCTATGGAGATCCTGTTTTCCACAGGCTTGACCATCCTGACCTCGACGCCCTTTCGCTTGAGGTTCATCCAGGGGTACACGTTGGCGGGGAACTCGCTTTCGGCGCAGACCACGTTGTCGCCTTCCCGCCAGGGCAAGCCTGCAGCCACGATGTTCAGGCCGTGGGAGGTATTGCGTGTGAACGCTATCTCCGTGGCCGACCTGGCGTTTATGAGAGAAGCGAACGCTTCCCGTGCCTCGCTCTTGATCCTTTCGTCCTCCCCACCAGCCAAGGCCTGGTTCCCAAGCATGCTTCGTTTCTCGATCAACCCGGCCATCGCCTCCGCCGTCGAACGGGGAAGCGGCCCGGTGGAAGCATGATTCAGATAAGCGTACCTCTCGGTGACCGGGAATTCCTTCCTGATGCTCTGTACGTCCATTTCGTTCTCCTTTTGCGTTTGCCCCAGCGCTCATGGGACACTAACTGCCCACGGGTTTATGTCGAGAGAAAGCCACAAGCCGTCTGGCGTGCGGCCTGTGGCTTTCAGAATTCGAGCAGGAATGCCGATCAGGCCAGGTGCTCGGCCACTATTTCGGCGATGTCCTTGATCTCGAGCGATTCGTCCACCCCCTTGGCTCCGGCGGCGTCGTTCAACATGATCATGCAGAACGGGCAGGCAACGCCAAGCCCTTCCGCCCCGGTTTCCAGCACCTGATCCATTCTGCTGTAATTGATCCGCTTTTCGCCTTTGTCCTCCATCCAGACCCTGCCGCCACCACCGCCGCAGCACATGGATTTGTCCCTGCTCTTCTCCATCTCCACGATGCTGAACCCGGCGGAGAGTATCGCCTCACGCGGCTCATCGTACACGCCGTTGTGCCTGCCGAGGTAGCATGGGTCGTGGAATGTGAACTGTTTTCCGGACTGATCTTTGTTCAGCTTGATCTTGCCCATAGCCAGCAGTTCCGTGATGAACTGGCTGTGGTGGACCACCTCGAATTTGCCGCCGAACTGGGGGTACTCTTTCTTGAACACGTTGTACCCGTGCGGACACTGGACCAGTATCCGGTTGAACTTGTACTGCTTCAGCATCTCGATGTTGGCTTCCGCCAGCGTCTGGAACAGCCACTCGTTGCCGCCACGCCTGGCGGAATCGCCGCAACACTGCTCGTCGTTGCCAAGCACGGCGAAATCCACGCCCGCCGCCTGCAAAATCTTGACGACCGCCCTGCTCACTTTCTGGTTCCTTGGATCGTAGGCACCGGCGCACCCAACCCAGTAGAGGATGTCCGCTTCGCCTTTCTCGGAAATCAGCGGAACGTCCAGCCCTTCAGCC
>JALWAP010000034.1:0-1867 GCA_027016315.1 Anaerolineae bacterium
GTCGGTCAGCACGATGGCATCCCGCACGGTCGCCCCTGGGGCTACGTAGACCCCCGGCGATATCACCGAGCGCTTCACAGTGCCCTCGATCCTGGCGCCGTCGGAAATCATGGAGCCATCGACTTCGGCGGATTCGCCGATGTAGACCGCCGGGCGCTCCTCGCTCCGGGTGTGGATCACCCATTGCGGGTCGTTGAGCTCGAGAGCAGGCGGATCGGCAAGCAAAGCCTGATGAGCTTCCCAGTACGCATTCACTGTGTCGATGTCAGCCCAATACCCGGCATATCGGTAAGCGTAAACTTTGCCGTCCTTCACCATGTCCGGTATCAGGTCCCTCGCCATGTCGAGCCCCGGAAAATCCTGTGCGCGCCGTCTCAGGGTCTCGACCAGGTACTCGGTGTTGAAAGCGTAAACTCCCATGCTGGCCAGGGTGCTGAAAGCCCGCTCCGGCTTCTCCTGGAAAGCCACAACCCGGCCATCGGGATCGGTGTCGACTATGCCGAATTGATGGGCTTTGTGTTTTTGCACCGTCAGAACGGCGATGGTGAAGTCGGCGTCCTTGTCTTCATGGAACGCCAGCAGAGTCCTGTAGTCCATCTTGTAGATGTGGTCGCCTGCCAGCACGAGCACGTGGGTCGGGTTTTGCTCGATGATGAAATCGAGGTTCTGGAAGAGGGCGTCCGCCGTCCCCTGCTGCCACCACATCTGTCCTGGGGTGGGAAAAGGATGTAGCAGCCGTACCCCGCCATGAAGCCTATCCAGGTCCCACGGCTTGCCAACCCCGATGTGGTCGTTGAGGCCACGGGGCCAGAATTGGGTGAGCACGGCCACGTTGTAGATGCCGGAGTTGACGGAATTGGAAAGGGAGAAATCTATCGCCCTGTACTTCCCGCCGAAAGGAACCGCAGCCACAGCCCGCCTGGAAGTCAGCACGCTCAGTCCTTTGCCAGCCCCACCTGCCAGGATCATCGCGAGGACTTTCATTTCCGCACCTCCTTCCCGCCGACGACTCCGCCAGATGGGACTTTCCTGCCTTCGAACCCTTCGAAATCCTTTTCCACTACAAAAGAGTGAACCAACACGTTCCGACCGAGCTGGAACCCTTTCGGTATCCTCGCCCCTTTGCCGATCAAAGTGAGCCCGGTGTACAGCTTATCGGGCTGCTCCTGGTTCGGCACGTCGAAATCCTCCCCAACGCCCACCTGAGCGCCTATATCGACCACCACTTCTTTGTCGATTATCGCCCGGTCGACCACGGCTCCAGGCCCGATCCACGTGTCGGTCATCACCACCGAATCCCTGACCTCTGCGCCGTGCGCCACGTACACCCCAGGCGAAATCACCGAATGGACGACTTTGCCGTGGATCGTAGCGCCGTTCGCAACGAGGCTTTGCTTCACCACGGCTTCGGGCGTTATCTTCGCTGGCGGTCTTTCCTCGCTCCTGGTATGGATGACCCAATCCTTCTCGTACAGGTTCAGGGGTGGATTGCTGGAAAGTAGCGCCAGGTTCGTCTCCCAGTACGATTGCACCGTCCCCACGTCCACCCAGTACCCTTCGAACGGGTAGGCAAACACTCGATCCCTGTCTATCATGCTCGGGATGACGTGCTTGCCAAAATCCTCCCTCGGGTTGTTCTCGTCGCCCTCCATGAGGCGTTCCCGCAACACATTGGTATTGAACACGTAAATTCCCATGGAAGCCAGGTTACTCGGAGGCTCTTTCGGCTTCTCCACGAACCGCACAACCCGGAAATCCTCGTCCACCTCCATGATCCCGAACCGGGATGCCTCCTCCAAAGGCACCTCCATGACGGCGACGGTCAGGTCTGCTTTGTGCTGGTCGTGGAAGTCGATCATCTTCTGGT
>JALWAP010000034.1:1877-6958 GCA_027016315.1 Anaerolineae bacterium
TCTTCTGGTAGTTCATCTTGTAGATGTGGTCTCCGGAGAGTATCAGCACCCTTTCCGGCCTCTGCGACTCGATGAAATCCCAGTTTTGCAGCACAGCGTCGGCCGTTCCCCTGTACCAGATGTCGCCAGCTTCCGATTCGTAAGGTTGCAGCAATCGCACGCCGCCTTTGCTACGGTCCAGGTCCCACGGCCTCCCAATGCGGATGTGATCGTTGAGGGAATGGGGGCGGTACTGGGTCAGGACGGCGATGTTGTATATCCCGGAGTTTACGCAATTGGAGAGCGTGAAATCGATGATCCTGTATTTCGCCGCAAACGGCACCGAGGGCTTGGCTCTGTGCTCCGAAAGAACGCTCAGGCGGGTTCCACGGCCTCCCGCCATGATAACCGCCAACACATTGTTCATTTCTCCATCTCCGTAAAGGTGATTGCCGCCGGTTTTGGTCGATCGGGCCAACCCAATTGCGATCTATGGAGATTATACCTTCTCCATTCGAAGACCTCAACCCGCGCAACCCAAGCCCCCAGGACGAACGTCGGCTCCAGCAGTGGGCTCATTTGAACACTTCGCCTGCTTCCTTATACCACAGCACCAGGTCGAGCTGCTCCACGGGGATGCCGACGCTTTCGGCAAACGTCTTCATCCGATCTTCGATCTCCAGGTACTTTCTCCTGGTGAGTGAGGACGGCACTTCCTGGATCACGCCCAGGAGCTTGAGGTTCTTCAAGATATGACGATCGAGGATGGTGAGCCCTCGTCCAAGCCCGATGTTTCTGAGAAAATGGCTCGCTTCCTTGTACCCGTACCCCTTGACATTCTTCACGAGCCATTCCCTGGCTTCGTAAGGCTCCCCGAGCGATGCAACACGCTCCCGAACTGCAAGCCTTCCATTTTCGGAAAACTGCTCCCTCGCCAGGACGACGTATTCCGACTTCCTGATCTTGAACCGAACCCCCCGCAAGTGTTCTACGATCTGTTCCGGCGTGCCGCTGAACAAAAGGCCGTTCTCCCGGAGACTGGAAATCGCCGCCCAGCACACTTTCGCCTTCGACTGCGGCGTCAGGAGACAAAAAGCCATCTCCGAAAACAGGTCATCTTCGCTTCCCCTCTCCCACACCAGGTCGAATTCCGCAAGGCGTCTGCGAACTACATCGCCTACTTCGGAGTAAATCTCCTCCACTTTCTTCAATGCTTCTGCGTCAACCTGCACTCCACAGCTCCTTCAGATCGTTTGGGAAATGGTCTTCAGCCCATTTGAGGAAGAATTCCATTATGGTGATTACAGAATCGTATGAAAAGTGTCTCCTGGCCACTGTGTAGTTCCACTCCACGGCACGGCGACGCCTGACCGGGTCCATCATCATCGTTACTGCCTGATCCACGGCTTCTTCGGTGAGCACGTCGGAAATCTCCACCACCTTGAACCCAAGCGGCCTGATGTCCCTTTCGTATATCGGGTATCGATTGACCAGGATCGGCAGGCGGAAGTACACTGCCTCCAGGAAAGCGTTCCCGAACCCCTCGTAGCGACTGGGGTAGGAGACGAAATCGGCGTGCACGTAGGCGTCCCAGATGGAGTAGACTTTCTCCTTCATCGCCCTGGCTCTCGCCGCATACCCGTTGTGAAGGAGTGGCAGGGAAAAGACCTTGTTCCCGCGAGAATCGTCGAATTCCTCCGGCCTGTACCTGAAATCCACCCCTTCTTTGCTCGCCAACCTTCGCAGCTCTTTCAGATACCCCTCTCCCTCGTCTCCCGCTTTGTGGGTCACGAGGAGCACCGGCTTCTTCCCCATCAGCCGATTCCTGTATTCCGGCTTGCTCAGCTCTTTCACGAATTGAATGGATATCTCTATCCCCTTCCTTCTGACCACGCGGGTGGGCTGGAGGATCAGGAGATTCTCCTCCGTCAGGCCGAGCCTTTCACGCAGATCGTAGTTGAACGTGTCCATGCCCGGGGCGGCTCTGGAGAAGTCGAAGATGTTCGGCACCAGGAACGAATCCAGGCCTTTGTATCGCTTGAGGCTCTCCTGGGCGGGTGTGTTGATCACCACGTGCAGGATGTTTTCCAGCTTCGGCGGGAAATACTCCTCCAGAATGTCGGCGATGACCGTCTTGGCGAACCGCTCCCGCTCCCAGTAGAAATCATGGTGATGCCCGATGGTGGGGAGCTTGCTGTCCTTGATGTACCTCCCCATCGCCACCGCCAGCGGCACGTGCATCGGGATGGCAAGGATGTTCTCCGCGACGATCACCTGGATGTCCCTGGTGACGACGAACTCCTCGATCCTGCGGTGGAGATAATCGGCCATCGCCTCGATGCGTTCGCGCAGTTCTGGATGCTCGCGATCCACCCCGAAGCTATGTTCGTAGATCCACAGGGCTTCCTGGTGCTTGAAGTGCATCTCTGGCACGAGCATGCTATCGGCGGGGCTGTCCTCGTCCAGCTCCCCTGCGCAATGGAACACAGCGTGCCCAAGCTGGCGGAAAAGCTCCGTCCACTTGTCGGTCTCCAGCGATACTCCATCGGTGCCGGAAAGACGGGTGGAGATGAAGCCGATGTTCATGATTACCTCTCTGTAATCTGAATGATTTCCCACCCACCATTGGGTGGCAGAATTTCCCAGATCTTTTCCCTGGGTATCCCCTGGAAATGGATTTTGATTATCGCTATGGGCTGCTTGTGGGAAACGATGACGATCTTCTGCCCACGATGCTTCGCCAGGATGTCGTTCACGGCTTCCATCACGCGCTTTTCCAGATCGCGCAGCGACTCTCGCCCCGGGATCTCCAGATCCCACGGGCGCTCCTGCCAGAGGCGGAATTCCTCCGGGAACTGGCGCTGGATGTCGGTGACGAGCATACCTTCCCATGCCCCCTGGGCGATCTCCTTGAGCCTTGGATCGGGGATCACCCGTGGGATACCTGCGGCCTCGGCGATGATCTGGGCCGTTTCCCATGCCCGCCTCAGCGGGCTGCTGTAGATCACATCAGGTCGAAGCCCGGCGATTTCGGCAGCGGCTTTCCGCGCCTGCTCCCTGCCACGCTCGTTGAGAGGTGGGTCGGCCTGCCCCTGGTATCGCCCTTCGACGTTCCAGTCAGTCTCCCCGTGCCGCACCAATACCAACGACGTCATCGACGATCCCCCTGAGCCTGCGGTATTCTTCGATTTCGAGCATGGGTGGGCGCTCGTGTTCCACCACATCCACCTCGGTCAGGAAGTAGCGCTTGCCATCACGCTGAATCAGCTTCATGCTCTTGTTGAATTCCTGCAAGAGCTTGATCTTGTGCCTCGCTTCCAGCCTCGAAATGAACACCTGGATTATAGCAAAGGCCATGGTGCTCAGGGAAGACAGAGGCTTGTTCTTGTGTATCCTCTCCAGCAAGTCGGTCTGGGCGATAGCCCATAGCCCTTCGCTGGTGAGTATGTCTATCAGCAACCCCGTTTCCACGCCATAGCCGGTGAAAAAAGGAAGCCTTTCCAGAAGCTCCCGTCGTCCGGCGTACTCACCGGAAAGGGGCTGGATGAGCCCTGAAAGCTTCGGGAAGAACAGGTTGAACATGGGACGCGCCACCAGTTCCGTCACCCTACCGCCGCCTCCGGCCTGGATTTTGTCCCCGACTCTCAGCGGGCGCCTGTAGAACCCCTTGACGTACTTGATCCTGGGGCATCGCAGGAGCGGCCCGAGGACGCCGTATACGAACCGGGGGTGAATGTTGACGATGTCCGTGTCGATCCAGACAATTATGTCGCCTTTCAGGACGTACAGGCTCTTCCAAAGCGCCTCGCCTTTGCCAGTGTAGCTCCCGTGCTCCGGCAGGATCTCCTGGTGGATGTAGACCGGAATACCCAGACTTTCGGCGATTTCCCTGGTGTAATCGGTGGAGTTGCTGTCTATCAGCACAATCTCGTCCAGCAGGGGGTATTTTTCCTGTAGAGCGCCTCGCACCGTTTCGATGACGTTGCCGATGGTCTCTTCTTCGTTCAGGGCAGGCAGGCCGAGGCTGATGGTCACCCCTTGCTTCCGCTTGAGCTCCACCAGCGCCTCCAGGTCGGCGAACTCGGTGCTGTGGAACGTATTTTCGGCGAACCACTTGTCGACCACACTGGAGACCGGGGCAGGCGCTTCCACAGCCGATGGAGTGGGGCGATGGATTCTCCTTGCGGCGAACTTCCCGCGCCCTCGACCTTTGCTGACGATGAAGATGGTCGCTTCGGTCTTTGCCGCCACCTGCACCGCGACGTCGCCAGCCCTGGTGCCGCCGTCCCCTTCTGGCCCGTGCACGCCGATGACGATCCCTTCGTGGTTGTGGATTTCGCCCAGGATGCCGGGTACCACGTCATTCACCACGGTGACCTGCCTCGTCACCAGGTCTACTCCTTTGACCATGTCCATGAATTCGGAGAACGGGGAATCGGCCCATTTGCATTGCTCTTTGTCCTCGATCACGTGCAGCACGGTGATTTCGCCGTGGTTCGCCCTTGCCACGGCCATGGCGACTTTCGTAGCAAGCCTGGAATGGGGGCTTCCGCCTCGAACCGGAAGGAGCACCCTTTTCACTTCCTTCAGGCGCTCCGGCCTCAGCACCAACACCACGTCGCACGGAGCAGTTTGCAGGACTTCGCTCTGTTCCGAGCCGAGCAACGGCGTGTGCTCTTCGCCGCTCCAGGGGAGGATGAGCATGTCAGCCCCCTCCGAGACGATGTCTGACAGGACTTCCTTCCAGGGAGCGTGGCTCACCCGCACCAGGGAGGATGCACGTAGCGGGAGATCACCGTGCTCCTCCAGCAACTCCTGCATCTCCGTGCGCCGCTTCTGGGCGGCGGAAGCGCCTTCGCTCAGCGATCGACCCGGCGGGACCTCCACCACGCCGATGAGCAGTATCTCGCCGCCGTTGTTCTCGTTCAAAAGAGCCGCTGCGATCGGCAACAGCAGCTCTGCCGTCTCTTTGTCCATCACCGGAAGAACAATTTTCATCTCGAACGCACCTCCTTGGGCTGGCAGCGGATTACACATTTTTCCTACTGCTTGGCACCCCTGTACCAAAACATCTGAACCTGCCCCAGGTCAGGAGCAAACAC
>JALWAP010000034.1:6968-15069 GCA_027016315.1 Anaerolineae bacterium
TGCAACGCCTCATCGTTGATCGCCGCGAAGCAACTCCCTCTACCAATCGAACTTCTTTCTTAATGTTATCATGTTATCAACAACTTGTCAGGAGCTCAAGCGGCGACATACTGGTATTCAGGCAAAGGGCCTGGCACCTGAAAGTATAGCTTCTCAAAAGGCGCTCCAACCGTTTTCGCACACTCTTTGTCGTTCTGAGTAAACCCGCAATGCGTGGTACTGCCCAAACGGGGGAAAACCTGTCGGGAGGGGGTGAAATGGAACGTTAGGACGCCAAGCCGTGTAAGGCGCAAAGAATTTCGAAAAGTCTTTGCGTTTCTGCGTTGACATAATGCCTCCACTGGTGCTTTCTTAGTGGGTTCACAGCGGTTGACGCCGCTCTAACGGGAATGACAGATTTCCGTCTTCACCCGGCGAGGGGCGCAGCACGCTGCGCCTCTACCGAATCTGTCATTAGTAGTAAGTCCACAGCACGCGACGCTGCTCCACGCACCACATGCTGTCTCCAAATGCCTTCCCACCTTGTAAAAGACCAAGCCACCAAACCAGGAGTTTTCCTGCAAAGGCTCAATAGTCGGACGAATTCAGGATTATGACTCCTTCGCTCGAAGTTCCGAGCAGTGCTTTTCCGTCGCTCGTCACCGCTATCGAGGAAATCTGGCGGGTCGGTAGCCCTGTCTTCTCCGTGAAGTGCTTCCATTTTCCGTCGATCAGGCGAGATGCACCGTGGAACGTTGCAAACCACACAGAGCCGTCGGGTGCCACCGCGATCGATCGAACGGCGTTTCCTACCGGCCCCTCTTTCCCGTTATACTCTTTCATCGATTTCCCGTCGAAATGGATGGCGCCGTGGAACGTCCCGATCCAGAGCCCGCCGGAGGGATCTTCCGCCAGCGACAACACCTGCCCGTGTACAAGCTTGCTGTCGACCCACTTCTGGCCATCGAACCGGAAGAGCCCTCGCAAAGTTCCAGCCCATACAGTGCCATCGCGGGTCGCCAGGATTGCTTTTACGCATCCCGCCCCGGGGAGGACGGTTTTGTCGAAGCCGGTCCATTTCTTCCCGTCGAATCGGGAGACACCACCTTTCACCTGACAGGAGCCCACCCAGACCGTTCCATCCGGGGAGACCGATATGGAGGAGATAGTGTCGCTGACAAGACCATCGCTCTTTCGATACACCTTCCATGATTTTCCGTCGAAGTGGGCGATCCCCCGGAACTCGGTGCCTGCCCACACACTCCCATCTGGGGCGAAAGCAATGGCGGAAGTGTGATTGCTTGGGAGCCCGTCTTTTGTTGTGTATACCTGCCATTTCTTGCCGTCGAATTTCGCCAGACCGCCAAAAGTCGCAACCCACACTGCGCCGTTCGGGTCGATGGAGACAGCCCGTACAGTGTCGCTGGGTAGCCCGTTGTGCTTTGTGTAGGCCGGGAATTTGGAGGCGTTCAAGCTGACGCCGCAGATCACCAGCACGATGGTTTTACCCTTTGTTTCCCTGGAAAGTTCCCCTTTGTCGTCTTTGAAGACCAGGATCTGCATGCTCTGGCTTCCGCGGTTCCATATGATCGCCCCGATGGTGGTGCCTTTCTCCCAGTTCCCTTTCGGAGCGTGGGTCTTGTAGAATTTGATCACCTTTCCAACGTCATCCCCGGTAACGTACGCAGCTGCCGGGTAGGTATTTGGCACTCCTGGCCGTGCCCGTTCCGTCACCTCGTCCGCCAGTTTTTTCGCACCTGGGTAGACGGGGAAGTCTGACAGGCAGCTTTGCCCTTTGGCTTGCGTTCCTGCCGGTGTTGCTTTCTGTTGCGTCGGGGTGGCGGCCGAGGATGGTTTTCGGGTGGCAAAGGCTTTCTCCTGGGTTGTTGGCGTCGCACTGGGTCCGGAAGTGGCTTTGGATTTGTGGTTCCCTGTGCCGCAGGCTGAGAGGATCAGAAGCGCCACAAGGGAGGCGACAATTAACCTGGTTTTCATTTCCCCTCCTGAAGATAGGGCGGCGGCAATACTGCAGGCCGGATAAAAAAGTTCCCTGTTTTCGGGTAAATTGTAACATAAATCGCTTAGTTTGTATAGCAAAGTTCGCTGGCACCAAGGGTAACTTGAGTAGCCTGACGAGCCAGAACCAAAAGGCGGCGCGGAGCCGCTGAGACCATCTAAATCAGCGAATCAGCGAATCAACGAATCGGCGAATCAGCGGATCGGCGAATTAGCGAATCAGCGAATAGGCCCTTTCCGGATTCGCTTATTCGCTCCATTCGCTGATTCCTTTGGTTCGTTGTCCTCTGCGTATCTCGCGTCTCCGCGTCAAATCAGTCACTTACCTTCACGTCGTTCCGGGTACGTAGCTCAACGAACGCTGAAAGGGCTCTTTGACTAAACACCGGATAATTGCTATCATGGCTTCAGAAATAGTGGAAAAGAGGGATCGGCATGGTTGATTGGAAAGAGCTGCTATTCCCGAAAGCAGAGATACTGTTCCCGCCGAGGTTGATACCGAAGCTCCGTGACTTACGGGAGAGCAAGGAATGGCGTGACCTGGTGGACAGGGTTTCAAAGCTTCCGCCGGAGAACGTGGACAGGCTGGCGTTCTGCCTGATGATGATAAGGATCAATAACTGCCTGAATTGTTTCAACGGCAGCTACAAGTTCATGCGCGGCTGCGAGGTCTGCTCCAGGCAGAACATCGCCCAGTTCAAATTCGGGGACGAAGAGCTGCTCAGGATATATGAGAAGGCAAGAGAAGACATGATAGCCGCATTGGAAGAGGGGAAACCGCTTCCCGACCGTGAGGAAGGGGTGGTCATCAACACCGGCGAGTGGCCTGACGAGGATGAGTGATTTCAAGCCCCAGGAAGGATTGAAGATAGGCATCATAGGCGGCGGTTATGCTGGTCTTACCGCCGCCTATGAATTGCAGAAAGCGGGTGCCAAAGTCTTCGTCTTCGAAAAGTACGGCATTTGGGGCGGTCAGGCTGCCGCCATTCCGCTTCTCGACACCTATATCGAGATCTTCTACCACCACCTGTTCGCCGGAGATCGCCACATAATCGGGCTGATGGAGGAGCTGGGAATTGCCGACCGGCTCCGGTGGATCGATTCCAAGGTAGGTTTTTTCTCCCACGGGAAGATCTTCGATTTCGTCACTCCCATCGACATCCTGACGTTCTCGCCGCTATCGCTGCCGGACAGGCTTCGCCTCGGGCTTACATCGCTTTACCTGCAGAGGCTGAACAACTGGAAGCCACTTGAGGAGATCACGGCGAAGGAGTGGATCCTGAAGCACGCTGGCGAAGCCGTCTACCGGGAGGTATGGGGGCCGCTGCTGCGGGGGAAGTTCGGGGACATGGCGGAGCAGGTGGCGATGGTATGGCTGTGGGGAAAGCTGAAGCTTCGGGGTGAATCTCGGAAAGGCTTGCTGGCGAAAGAGAAGCTTGCGTACCCTATGGGCAGCTTCCAGGTCATCACCGACGCCCTGGTGAGACGGCTCGAATCCGGTGGTGCGGAAATGTTCCTCAACTCCGAGGTGGAGGAAATCCTGACCGAGAGCGGAAACCCGAAGAAAGTTGCAGGCGTGCGGCTTCGCGGGGGCAGGACGATCGACCTGGACGTGGTGATTGCCACGTTGCCCAACTACGCGATGGCGGAGATCGCCCCGGCGTCGATTGGAGAGGAGTATCTTTCCAAGTTGAAATCCACGAAGTACCAGGCCGCCATCGTGCTGCTTATGGTCAGCAAGAGGTCGTTGAGCCACATCTACTGGCTGAACATCGCCGACAGGAGTATTCCGTTCGTCGGCATCATAGAGCACACCAATTACATACCGCCGGAGAACTACAAAGGCAAGCACATCATCTACGTCACGAACTATCTGGACAGAAACGATCCCCTCTTCCGGATGTCGCCGGAAGAGCTCTTCCTGGAATACGTGCCCGGCATCAAGAAAGTCAATCCGGAATTCGAGCCGGAGTGGATCGAGAAGAAGTTGTTGTTCCGTGCGGAAGCGGGACAGCCGGTGGTGACGCTTGGATACTCGAAGCGGATACCGGAGCATCGGACTCCGGTCGCCGGGCTATACCTTGCCAACACGTCTCAGATCTACCCGGAGGACAGAGGCACCAATTACTCCGTCCGATTGGGCCAGCAAATTGCTCGGCTGGTCGAAGAGGACTATAATTTGACTTAATTGAGCTTTGCTCAGTAATATAAAACAACTCTTTGGAGGTCAAAGCATCATGCTTGGCGGTAATAAAGAACCAGCAGTAACCGAAGAACAGGTTTTGAACGCCCTCAGGAAGGTGATCGATCCCGACCTTGGCCGGGACGTGGTTTCCCTTGGGATGATAAAAGACCTGAAGATCGATGGTGGCACCGTTAGCTTCACGTTCGAACTGACGACCCCTGCTTGCCCGTTGAAAGACCAGCTTACCAAATCGGTGCACGATGCAGTAGCCGCCGTTCCGGGCGTCAAGTCTGTCAAAGTAAAGCAAAGCGCTCAGGTGAAGGAAGACGCCAGAATCGAACTAAAGCTGAATGCGCCGATCCGGAACGTGATCGCTGTATCCAGTGGCAAGGGTGGGGTGGGCAAATCCACGGTCGCGGTCAACCTGGCGATAGCCCTCGCCCGGTGGGGTGCGAAAGTAGGTATCCTGGATGCGGACATTTACGGGCCGAACGTGAACATCATGCTTGGCGTCAGCGGAACGCCCATGGTGGAGAACAAGAAGCTCGTGCCTTTGCGTGCTTATGGTCTTCAAGTGATGTCCATTGGCTTCCTCGTACCGCCGGGAGAAGCGCTCCTCTGGCGTGGGGCATTGCTCCATTCTGCGGTGAAGCAGTTCCTGGAAGATGTGGCATGGGAGGAGATGGACTACCTGGTGGTTGACATGCCTCCGGGCACCGGCGATACTCACCTTTCGCTGGCGCAGTTGATACCGGTGACCGGCGGTGTGGTGGTCACCACGCCGCAAACGGTAGCTCTCGCGGATTCCACCCGGGCCACCGCGGCGTTCAAGAAGCTCAAGGTGCCAGTATTGGGGATCATCGAGAACATGGCAGGAGACATCTTTGGTCAGGGAGGCGGCGAACTTGCCGCCCAGAAGCTCCAGGTACCGTTCCTCGGGCGAATCCCGCTGGATCCGGCCGTGAGGATTGGAGGCGATACGGGGCAACCGATACTGGTCTCCAACCCTGAATCGGAAACGGCGAAGGTGTTCCTGGACCTGGCATCCAAGATCGCCATGGAGCTCAGCAAGCTCAATGTGGAGAGACCTGAACCGAGCAAGGAAGAGCGCATGGCGAACATGAAGTTGAACATCGGCCCGGGCGTGGGGACGCACTGATCTTTGTGGTGTCGAGCCGTCTGGCTCGCTGGGCGAGTTTGGCGAGTTAACAACTCGCCCCTACAACTACAATGTTCAATGTAGTGGCGAGCTAGGCTCGCTGGGCGAGCTAACAGCTCGCCCTACAGCGTACGATGTAGTTGCGAGCTGTCTGGCTCGCTGGGCGAGTTGGGGCGAGTTAACAACTCGCCCTACAGTGTAGCGGCGAGCCGTCTGGCTCGCCAGGATGGGCTGACAGATCGCCCTACGTAAAGTTTTCCGTCCAACGACGGGCACAGGAGCCTGTTGATGAAGAGCAAGACCTTCGAGAAAGCCAGATTTTCGTTCGGGGCTGGAGAGGGAAATCCGGTTGTGAAGAGATGGGCACCACAGCAAACGTGGTGCCCATTTATTTTTGTGTTTTTTACACACGAGACAAGGGGTAAAGCTCCAAGAAAGTAGTTCCGGTCCGAACATCTCTACGAAGGGAGGAAAGGGGTGAGAAAATGCAACCACAAAGAGTGAACTTTTGGGGAATCCCAATGTGGGCCCACTACGTTTTCTGGTTCATCATCTGGGGCTCTGTGGCTTTGATGCTCTTTGGCATCTACCAAAGGTACCGCCTGTGGAAGGGGGGCAAGCCGGAGGTGAGAACCGACCACCTCTGGCAACGCACCATGAATTTCCTCCGGTACGCGATCGCCCAACTGAAGATCATCAGACAGCGTTATCCTGCCTTCATGCACCTGTTCCATTTCTGGGCGTTTACTTTGCTCTTCCTGGGAACGGTTTTCGCAACGCTGGATGCCGACATCCTTCCTCCGCTTTTCGGATACAAGCTGCTGGCAGGCCATCGCTACCTGTTCTACAAGCTCATCCTCGACATTTCTGCCTTCTTCATGGTCTTCGGTGTGCTGATGGCATGGTACCGGCGGTACGTGCAGAAGCCTGAAAAGCTGGAAAGGGACTGGCGCTTCGCCCTGACCACAAGCCTGCTCATCTTGATCGGCCTCTCCGGGCTCCTGGTGGAAGGCTTCCATTTCGCCGGTATCGGCAATCCGTCCTGGGGGCTTTGGGCGCCTATCGGGTTCGCCCTGGGACATCTCTTCGCCGGGATGAGCCCGCAGGCGATCCACAACTGGCACCTGGGGCTGTGGTTCTTCCATTTCCTATGCGTGGGGACGCTTTTCGCGACGCTGCCTTACACCCAGCTCTTCCATGTGTTCCTGGCGCCAGTCAACATCTTCTTCGGCTCGCTGGATCCGCACGGGGCAGTGGTGAAGCCTATAGAGAACATCGAGGAGGCCGAAATCCTCGGTGTGGGGCGGATACAGGATTTCACGTGGCACGACCTGTTCAGCTTCGACGCATGCGTCGAGTGCGGTAGGTGCCAGGAAGTATGCCCGGCTTACGCCGTCGGCGATCCGCTTTCGCCCAAGAAGCTTATCCTGGGCTTGCGGGAGTTCATGACGAAGCACAAGGATCTGCTCCTCAACCCGCCCGAGGAGGAGTTCGACGAGATGGGGATGCCTGCCGGGGATGGCGTTGCGCTGCTCGGCGACGATGGCATTTCGTACGATACCATTTGGGCCTGCACGACCTGCCAGGCGTGCATGACGGAATGCCCGGTGCTCATCGAGCACGTGCCGATCATCACAGAGATGAGGCAGTACGCCACTTTGATGGAAGGCCAGCTCCCCGATACCCTGGGCAACACTTTGAACCTGATAGAGCGGAGCGGAAACCCGTGGGGCATGTCCCGGCAGGACAGGATGAAATGGGCTGAAGGGCTGGACGTTCCGCTGATTTCCGAGAAAGGCGAAGCGGACATTCTCTATTGGGTTGGGTGCGCCGGTGCCTACGACCCAAGGAACCAGAAAGTGAGCAGGGCGGTCGTCAAGATCTTGCAGGCGGCTGGCGTGGATTTCGCCGTGCTCGGCAACGACGAGCAGTGTTGCGGCGATTCCGCCAGGCGTGGCGGCAACGAGTGGCTGTTCCAGACACTGGCGGAAGCCAACATCGAGATGCTGAAGCAGTACAAGTTCAACCGGATACTGGTTCAATGCCCACATGGGTACAACGTGTTCAAGAAAGAGTACCCCCAGTTCGGCGGCAAATTCGAGGTGGTCCACCACAGCCAGTTCATCACGGAACTGCTGGCGATGGGCAAGATCAAGCTGAACAAAGATCAGTCCGGAAAACAGTTCACCTTCCACGACCCATGCTACCTCGGCAGGCACAACGGTGTGTACGAGGAGCCGCGTGAGGCGATACTCTCCGCCGGGTTCAGCATCGTGGAGATGGAGAAGAGCAGGGACAAATCCATGTGCTGCGGCGGCGGTGGCGGCAGGGTCTGGATGGAGGACAAAGGCGAAAAGCGGATCAATTACAGCAGGATGGATCAGGTACTGGAGACCGGGGCGGAAGGGCTTGGCGTTGCCTGCCCGTTCTGCATGATCATGTTGAACGACGCCGCTGGAGCCAAGGGGGTGGACGAATCGCTCGAGATCAAGGACATCGCCGAAATAGTGGCCGAACACCTGGCCTGATCGGCATTCCTGCTCGAATTCTGAAAGCCACAGGCCGCACGCCAGACGGTCTGTGGCTTTCTCTCGACATAAACCCGTGGGCAGTTAGTGTCCCATGAGCGCTGGGACAAACGCAAAAGGAGAACGAAATGGATGTACAGAGCATCAGGAAGGAATTCCCGGTCACCGAGAGGTACGCTTATCTGAATCATGCTTCCACCGGGCCGCTTCCCCGTTCGACGGCGGAGGCGATGG
>JALWAP010000035.1 GCA_027016315.1 Anaerolineae bacterium
GCTTGCCGCTGCTCAGCCCCAGGACTTCGCCGACGATGGGAGAGGCGTGGGTGGCCGGGACGGTTCCGCCGATGGTGTAGGAGTCGGTCACGAGGATTTTCGGCGACGCGGTGTACATCGGCTGCTCCGGCTCTGGCTCCGTCACGCGGCACCTGACCCAGTACGCCCGCTTGAGCCCCACGTCCGCAGCACCAAAATCGTACGGGAGCGCCAGTTCCACGACGCCGCGGCGGTTCAACCCGCCAGTATCGTCCCTGAGAACGGGAAGCGGAACCCATGTCCGCCTCTCGCTGCTCCAGCATTCCCACGCCAGCGGCGGGTTGTCCGGGTCTATGCCGATGCCCTCGGTGGCGCAGCGGAACGAAATCGCCAGCGTGTTGCCCGCCAGGTCTTCCTGATATCCCAGGTAGAACGCGTTCCCCGGCTTCGGCGTTTCCTCGAACACAGGAAGCAGCGGCGATGGTCTCACCAGCGAATCGGAGTAGTCCTGGAAATTGCTCCCGTCGGGCGATACCAGGAAGTAGATCGCCGTCGGCGGCACGATCCGCAGGTCGTGATCTGTGCTGAAGACGATGGCCTCTGTGGTGCCAGTTCTGACCGTGGCGACCTCGGTGCCGCCTGGGATCACCACCGGCTCCGGCTGCGGTGCCGAAAGCCGGAAAGTGAGGTCGGCGTGCGCAGCCGCCGGGGGCATCAATTTGACGCCGATGAGGTCGAGAAACGTGACGAAATTCTTCTCCGGCACCCGGTTCACCCGGTAGAGGAGCATCTCCATCATCCACGCAAACAGCTCTATCAGCGTGATGCCGGGGTCGGAGAGGTTGTGATCCGTCCATTCCGGGCAGTACCTGGGGATCAGTTCCCTCGCCTCGTTCACGATATCCTGAAAAGACCTGTCGTCCAGTTTCGGAGTTGGCAATGTCATATCTTCACACTCCCTCAAACAGTTTTGGGTCTACGGGCCGAATCATTCTTCCTCGGGTATCCGGTAGAAGGGATAGACCAGGTTGCGGCGATCGTTGGTGCTGCGGATGGTGTACCGTATCTCGATCAGCATCACCGAGTCTCTGTCCGGGTCGGGGCGCACGTCCACCGACTCGACCTCGATCCGAGGCTCCCATCGTCCCAGCGCCTCCCGCACGTGGTAGGCGACCACGCCCGCGGTGCTCGGGCTGTTGGGTGCGAACACGAGGTCGTGAATCCCGCACCCGAACTCCGGCCTCATCACACGCTCGCCCGGCGAGGTCTCCAGGATGATGCGGATCGATTGTTCAATGTCGTCCTGGCCGCTGGCCATGGCGATCCCGCCCCGGCTATCCACGCCCACTGGGAATGCCCATCCACGCCCCAGAAAATCCCTGTTCATCTGCACCTCCAGCGGAAAGAAATTCTATCCACCACGGCCAGGAGAGAACGCCAAGATGCCAAGGGGCATAAGACGCAAAGATTTTGGAAATCTTTACATATATCGTCCCTGCGCTCCAACATATTCGGCCCTCCTCCTGTTCGCAATGACGGCATGAGAACCTCTTACTCTAAATTCTGCGACCTCAAGGCGTAAAGTTCTTCTTTCCTATGCCTCTTTGCGCCTTCGCGTTCCTTTCGATCGAGCCGGACGACTCGATCTGCTTTCCCCGTCATTCTGAGGAGCGCCAGCGACGAAGAATCTTGAACTTTCTATCCCTGGCATGTTCCCCTGTGTCCCGGCCATCGCAAGATTCTCCACCTCGGTTCGCTGCGCTCGCCTCGGTTCAGAATGACGTGCAAGGACGCCTGAAGGCCCTTCCTTTGATCGAGCCGGACGGTTCGACCTACATTGGTTCAGCCCCACTCATGCGCCCCTGCTCCACTTCCCTCCTTGCCAATCCTTTGCTACTTATGCCTCTTTGCATCCTTGCGTTTCCCTTTGGTCGAGCCAGACGGCTCGACCTACATTTCGATTAAGCCAAAGGGCACGACCCGCATCGGTTCAGCCTTGATCATGCTCCGGCGTTCTACTTTCCTTTTTGTTAATCTTCGCGTCTTGTGCCTCTTTGCGTCCTTGCGTTTTCCTTTGGTCGAGCCAGACGGCTCGACCTACATTTCGATCAAGCCAGAGGGCACGACCCGCATCGGTTCAGCCTTGATCATGCTCCGGCGTTCTACTTTCCTTTTTGTTAATCTTCGCGTCTTATGCCTCTTTGCGTCCTTGCGTTTTCCTTTGGTCGAGCCGTCTGGCTCGACCTACATTTCGATTAAGCCAGAGGGCACGACCCGCATCGGTTCAGCCTTGATCATGCTCCGGCGTTCTACTTTCCTTCTTGTTAATCTTCGCGTCTTGTGCCTCTTTGCGTCTTCGCGTTTCTTTCGGGTCGAGTCAGACGGCTCGACCTGCATCAGTTCAGCGTAATCAGCAAGCCCCTGACGTTCACCTGGCCGGACGCACTCTCCACGGCGATGCCCAGGGTGCCCTTGATGGATGCCTGCCCTTGCTGCGCTTCGAGCGCGACGCCCATGGCGCCTTTCACCACGTACTTTTGCTGGGTCTCGATCTCGACGCCCTGCGTGCCTTTGATGACCACTTTCCCGCCAGCCTGGATCGTCAGGTCGCCTTTGGCGGTCAGCTTGACGTGGTTATGCGCCGTATCCATGACGACCTCGTTTCCTTTGCTGTCCCGGATGGTGACGCCGCCACCACCGGAATCGTCGTCCAGGATGATGGTGTGCCCGGCGCGGCTGCGGATTATCCGCCGCACGACTTTGCCGCTGCTATCCACGGCGCTGTCGGCGCCATCCGGCAGGCCATCCTTGCCGTTCCACACCGCCCCAATGACGTAAGGCCGGTGTATGTCGCCCTGCTCGAAAGCCACCACCACCTCGTCCCCGACCTCCGGCAGGAAGAAGAAGCCGCGCCCTTTCCCTGCCATGGGCATCGCGACCCTGGCCCACCAGCTTTCGGCGTTGTCGCCCAGCCATGGGAATTTGACCTTCACGTGCCCAAGCCCGTCCGGGTCTTTGTTGTCCGTCACGATGCCGACGGTCACGCCACGCAGCGGCTCGCTTTTCGGCTGCACCAGGTCGATGAACGTGTGGGCTTTGCGGCCGCTGGCGGTGAAGCGGGTCTTGTACGGGGCGTTGTTGCCGATGGTGTGCACCACGGCGCTCACGAAATATTTCCCGCCGAACCGCTTGCCCACGTTCTTGATCTCGACTTTCCTGCCCGGCATCAGTTCCGGGATGCCGGTAGCCTCGCCCTCGGCCTGGACGAACTCGCCGCTCAGTTCGTCGCAGAGCGCCTGCGCCAGAGCATCAGCCTCCGCCTGCGTCCTGACTGGCCGGTTTACCACCACAGCCGAGGCACTCCCGAAGCTGCTCTTGGCCGTCTCGCTGCCGCTCTTGCCGTGCCCCACCTCCGCCTCGTCTCGGCCGCGGGTCGCCCGCCCCACGACGGCTTTCTTCTCCTTGACGTTCCACCCGCGCACGATGACCTCGTCCACCTGGCGGCCTGCGCTGAGCACCGGATGGAACTTCTGCAGCGTTTTCCCCCATTCGAGCACGATAGGCTCGTCCTGCTGGGCGGAAGCTTTCTTGAAATGGAGCTTGCCGTCGCTCACCCACATGGAAAACCCGATTCGCTCAGCCCGATCCCGCAGGAACTGGTAGTTGGTGAGGTTGTCCTGGATGACGTAGTCGTACACCTCCGACGTGCTCTCCACGTCGGGGCGCAGGCCCACCTCCTGGGCGATTTTCCTGGCGATGTCGCTGTCGGTGACCTGGACGAAGGTGCGGGTCTTGCGCCCGCGGTGCAGCCGATGGGACTTGTCGTAAGCCCTCACAACCAGCACCATGGAGCCGCGAACTGTCGGCTCCAGCTCCAGCCCGACCACCTCGCCCTCGAAGACCGGCTTGAGCTTCCGGCCGGTGCCCATTTCCACCCGTATCTCTTTCCCGATGTCGAAATCGCCGCCGTCGACGATTTCCAGTTCGTCGTCCTGAATCCGCAAAACGCAGACCGAAGGCAGGTCGAGCCCCTGTTCGACGCGCACGCTTATTGTCGCCTGGAGTATTTTCTCCGAGGCCCTGGTGCCGTCGATCAGAATGTGAAAATGATCCTGCATCGGTTTTCGTTCAGGCATGATCCCTCCGGTTCACGCGTTTCATTCGATTTCTGCCCCCGCTGGGGTTGGTTCAACGCGGTCGGTGTTGTACTGATCCGCATACCAGTGCTGCGGGTTGTCGAAAATGTACCGGCGAATGGCGCTCAGTTCACGGTCGTTGCGGATGATGTGTTCGTAGTAATTACGCTGCCACACAGGCACGCCGGGAGTACCACGCATATGGTTGATGCGACGGGCAGAAAACGTCTTGAACGCCCGCACAACCTCCGACAAAGGATAACGCTCCGTAGGGGCGGGTTTAAAACCCGCCCCTACGGGATCGGCGGTCAGAACGATGATCCCATGCACATGATTGGGCATGACGACAAACGCGTCCAATTGCACATGGCCGTAATGGTGGGGCAGGTCAAACCACACCGCCTGTACAATCTCACCAAATGTGTTCAACCGCATCTCCCCTTCCACCACTTCCCCGAACAGATGCGCCCTATTCTGGGTACAAATGGTGACGAAATACGCCCCCGCCCGGCTGTAATCGTAGCCCTTCAGCCGGATGGAACGCCGATGATGCCTGTTCGGGTCGTACCCGTTCGCCATTCGTCTGCCCCCACGCACTGAAATCACGGCGGCGGGACGAT
>JALWAP010000036.1 GCA_027016315.1 Anaerolineae bacterium
CTTCCGCGAGATCGTGCTTCGTCCTGCGGGTCACGATCTCTTTGCGATGTTCCAGGTAGAGCAGCAGCATCCGTTTGAGGGAAAGGGTGCGCGGTTCGCCATCTACCAGCGCCAGCATTCCGACCCCGAAGGTGGTCTGCAGAGGCGTCAGGCGGAACAGTTCGCCGAGCACCTCGTGGGCGTCGACGTTCCTCGCCACTTCCACCACCACCCTCATGCCCTGCCTGTCCGATTCGTCCCGAAGGTCGGATATGCCGTTGATCTTCCCATCCCTGGCGAGCTTGGCTATCCTCTCGATGAGCCTGGTTTTGTCGGTCTGGTACGGGATCTCACTTATCACGATGTTGGACTTGCCCCGCTGCCCCGGTTCGATGTAGACGGTGCCCTGCATGTAGAATTTTCCCCGGCCGCTGGCATAAGTGTTGGCGATCAGGTCGTTGCCGTTTTCGTCGTACTGGTAGACGATTCCGCCCGTCGGGAAGTCAGGGCCTTTGACGAACCTGAGCAGCTCTTCCACGGTCACCTCTTCGGCGTCCTTTCCTTTTTCGATCAGGTACACGAGAGCATCGACGATCTCGCCCAGGTTGTGGGGTGGGATGTTGCTCGCCATTCCGACGGCGATCCCGCTCGCCCCGTTGACCAGGAGGTTCGGCAGCGGCGAAGGGAGCACCTGCGGCTCTTTCAGCGTGCCGTCGAAGTTCGGGACGTAGTCCACGGTGTCTTTTTCGATGTCCTTCAGCATCACCATGCCGAGGGGGGAGAGCCGCGCTTCCGTGTATCGCATGGCCGCCGGGCTATCCCCGTCGATGGAGCCGAAGTTTCCCTGACCATCCACCAGTGGGTAGCGAAGGGAGAAATCCTGCGCCATGCGGGCCATGGCGTCATACACCGCAGCGTCGCCGTGCGGATGGTACTTACCAAGCACCTCTCCGACGATCCTCGCGCTCTTGCGGTACGGCTTGTCTGGCGTAAGCCCCATGGTGTACATGGCGTAGAGGATCCTCCGGTGAACCGGCTTCAGCCCATCCCGGACGTCTGGGAGCGCCCTCGCGACGATCACGCTCATGGCGTAATCCAGGTACGCTGCCCGCATTTCCTCTTCGATAGCGACTTTCCTCACGCTTTGTGGCATCAAAACCTCCTGCAAACTAAACCAGCGATCCTAAGGGGTCTGCGCCGACCCGCAGACGAAAACGACTTCTAACCCTGGCTTTCGCCACATCTGCTCTGGGCTTCCTTCAGGAAGATTTCGGCAGTGAGCCGGTCTATGTTGGTCAGCCGCACAAGCCGAAGGCTGCAATCAGGGTGGTCTTCGAAATACTGGAAGATGGTATCAAAGAACACTTTGGCGCACAAATCCTTGGGGAATCCGAAGATGCCCGAGGAGATGGCGGGGAAGGCTATGCTCGACAAGTCTTTGTCGCATGCTATGGAAAGCGCGCTGGCGATGGCGCTGGAGAGTTTGCGAACTTCGTCGCCAGAGCCCCACACAGGCCCCACGGCGTGGATCACGTACTTTGCCGGGAGCGCGCCTGCTCTGGTTATGGCCGCTGAACCGGTGGGCACAGGGCCGTGTTCGCTTACCCAGCGATTGCTTTCCTCCTGAATCTGCCATCCGCCACGCCTGACAATTGCTCCGGCGACCCCGCCGCCGTGCGCCAGGTGTTCGTTTGCCGCGTTCACTATCGCATCTACTTCTTCTTTGGTCAGATCGCCACGGACGACCTGTATTTCTCGATCGCCCGGTGCCTTGCAAGTGAAAAGGATTTCTCCGGACATTTTCTACCTCCCTCGAAAGTGGTTCCTTGAGAAAATTTATACTAAAAACGCGGATAACACAAGCCGAGGGAGTCCTCTCCTGGAAGATTTGTAGCAATGCTTTATCGTCGAGCCAGACGGCTCGACCTACATTCCAGAGCGGGGACGAGCCCCGACACTACTCAGACCATTGCGTCTTACGCACCTTGGCGTCTTGGCGTTGTTCTTAGCCGTCGAGCCAGACGGCTCGACCTACACGTCAGGGCAGGGACGAGTCCCGCTCCTACTCAGACCGTTGCGTCTTACGCACCTCGGCATCTTGGCGTTGTTCTTAACCGTCGAGCCAGACGGCTCGACCTACATTCCTGGGCGGGGACAAACCCCGCCCCTACCCAACACTAAGCCCGGCCCTACCCCCAACACTTTGGAGGCGTGTTCAACGCAAAGGGATAAGGCTGCAAAGATTTTTATAGTTCTTTGCGTCTTACGCACCTTGGCGTCTTGGCGTTGTTCTCAACCGTCGAGCCAGACGGCTCGACCTACACGTCAGGGCAGGGACAAGCCCTGCCCTTACCCGGTACATGCCGCGTGCTTGAAACGCGACGCAAAGGGAACAAACCCAAAGAGATTTGCATTGTTCTTTGCGCCTTGCGCTACTTTGCTTCTTAGCGTTGGCTCTGGTGGTTAGACTTGGTTCCCAGGGCAGGCGTTTTGTTAAGAATCTGGCTCCAATTCCCGTGGCGGAACACCATCGTACTCCATTTCGTCCTCGGAGAGGCGGCGGAACGGGCGCTCCCGCGTGATTTCCTCGAACGCCTGCGCCACCAGTCCCACCACGCGCCCCATGATGAAGAACCCCTTGCCGAGCCTCCAATCGAAGCCCATGTCGGAGATGATGGCGGCGATGCCGCCGTCCACGTTCAGCACCAGCGGACGCCCCGACTGCTTCTTCAGTTCCTCGGCCATGACCTCCGCCAGCGCCGAATGCCTCCCGAAGAACCCTTCCTCCTTCGCGATGCCGAAAATCCTGGCCGTCCGCGGGTCGGCTTCTTTGTAGAGCCGATGCCCGAACCCCGGCAGCCGCTCCTTGCGGGAGAGCGCCTCGGCCACCCGCTCCGCAGCCAGTTCCCGAACATCGCCATCCCTGGCGGCGGTCTCCTGGAAGACGCGCGCGGCGCTCTCGATGGCGCCACCGTGGGCTTCGCCGAAAGTCAGAATTCCGGCCGCGACTCCCACGTGCAGCGGGTTCCCGCCGCTGATCACCACCCTGTCCGCCACGGCGGAGGGTGGCGCCAGCCCGTGATCCACCACCGAAACCAGCATCGCATCGAGCACCCTGGCCTCCGCAGGCGTGGGAAGCTCACCCTTGAGGGTCAGGTAGGCCACCTGGCTGAAGGAATACCTGCCGACCAGGTCCAGCAGACGGTAGCCGCGGACGTACGGCTCGCCGTCAATGTGCTGGGTGATGGCCGTGCGCCATTTCTTGCTCACGAGAGCACCTCCTTCAGCAGGTCGGCGATCTGGGCGTGGACTTCGGCAACGGGGATGCCTGCTCTGCGCAGCGCCGCTATCTTGGCAGCAGGACTACCCATGCCTCGCTCCACCACCGCTCCGGCGTGCCCGAACTGCACCCCCTGGGGCATCCTGTCCACGAAGCGGCCGGAAATGAACGCCACGATGGGCTTTTGCAGCCCGTGGGCCATCACGTACTCCGCCAGCGCCTCCTCGTCGCCGCCGCCAGGCTCACCGAAGATCACGATGGCGTCCGTCTGCTCGTCGGCGAAGAACAGCGGCACCAGGTCAACGAAGTTCCCGCCTTTGATGAAATCGCCGCCGATCCCCATGGCCGTGGAGATGCCGAACCCGGCCTGGCGGATGATCCACGATGTCTCCGTGGTCATGCCGCCGCTCTTGGAGATGACGCCTATCCGCCCCGGCCTGTACACCCGGTCCACGTTCGATCCTCCGATGGCGCCCACTTTCACCCTGGCCGACGGATTGATGATGCCGACGGACGTGGGCCCGACGATTCGGACGCGCCTTGCGCGGGCAAACTCGTGTATCTGAGCCGCGTCCAGCATCGGAACGCGCTCGGTGACGATGTTGATCAGCGGTATCCCGGCTTCGATGGCTTCGAACACGGCGTCCTTGACCGAGAGGGGCGGCACGTAGGTGAGCACGGTGTTGACTTCCGGGTGGTCGGCGAGGGCCTGGCTCAGCGTGTCGTACACCGGCACGCCGTGAACCTCCTGCCCGCCTTTGCCCGGCGTCACCCCTGCCACGACCTTCGTGCCGTAGTCGATCATCTCCTTGCTGACGGACCTGGCCTCCCGGCCGGTGATCCCCTGCACCAAAACCCTGGTCTGTTCGTTTATCAAGATGCCCATCTTAAGCTCCCCTCCTCGCTCTGTAAGCGGCGGCTTTTTCCACGACGAGTTTCGCTGAATCCGTCATGGGCAGTTCCGCTCCGTAGACTTCCATGTCGAGCCCCAGCTTTTCTGCCAACTCTCGCATCATCTGCAGTGCCCGTTCCTCCCCAGGGCCAGCTTTCCGCACCACGATTGGGTACTCCGGGCGGATTTCCTCCAGCGCCTGCGCGATCCCCTCGAAAGTGATGTCCACGCGGGTGTTGTTGGAGATGGTGCCAGCGATCAGAAGACCGTTGAGCCCCGGTTTCGTCGCCACCACTTTCGTCAGACGGTAGACTTTCTCGGCGGGCGGGTTGCCGCCGTATTCGGTGTAGTTGGCAGGGCTTCCGCCGTAGAAATAAACCGCATCCATCAGGGTGATGGACCCACCGCCGCCGGAGGTCAGCATGCCGATGTCGCCGTCCAGTTCGATGTACTTTCCAGCGACGCCCCGGTAATCCCCTTCATCGATGGCCTGGGCGGCCAACTCTCGCTCCGTCATCGGCCTGCCCGTGGCCCGACGGGGTGGAAGGTTGAGGTCGGGGTGCCGGACTTTGGCATCGG
>JALWAP010000037.1 GCA_027016315.1 Anaerolineae bacterium
ACAGCGCCACCTTCGAGACCGAATCAGGATCGCCGCGCTCCCGCAGTTGTATCCACCTGAGAAGCTGCGCCCCTCGCACGCCCGCGGGCGACCAGTTCACCAAAACGGCTATCTCCTGACCGGAGTATCCGTGTACCTGCTCGATCCACGTCTTGGAATCCGGCGTCACCACGATCCTGGCAGGCGACCGGGGCAACGTGTCGAGAAATCTGGTGTTGTCGAAGTCCCTGAGAGCCCACAGCAACACCCACCGGACCTCCGGCCTCACATCGACCACGTCGATCGAGATCAGCCGATCGTCGCCGACTTTGTGAAACGATTCTGCCCTGACCTGATCCAGGAAAGCCTGGAAATCGGCGCTGACCGACTGCGGCAGGTAGGCCTCGTACCTGAGCGGATTCCTTTCGATGCTCAGCCCGACAGCCAGGTGGACGGAATAAAGCGTCAGAATGACCAGCAGGCTCACGAGAAACCCTTGCAGCGCACCTCTGAGACCGACGTAAGTGTAGGAAAGCAGCACGACCGACGCCAGTATCAGAACCCCGGCCAGCGAAAGCAGCAAGACCGTTGGCTTGCCAAGCTGGGTGTACATCGCGAGCGTGATCCCAAGGTAGAAGAAGAGCACGATTTCGGTCACCAGCGCGGGGGCGGAGTACGCCCAATCGAGCACGCGGGTGCGAAAATCGGAGCTTGTGACCACACGCGACAAAGCCTCCGCCCCGATCCACGCCAGCGGCAGCAGAACCGCAAGCAAGTCGCCCGCAGACCTGCCGATCTGCCAGAGCATGAGCATCAGCGCCACGAACGACCACGAGAGGAGCAAAGCCGGTTTCGTCCTGCCCCAAAACTCCTCGTCGAAAAACGAGACAAAAGCCAGCAGCAGGATCAGCGGCTCGTCCAGCAGAAGGTGGAGCGCAGGCCACCACCAGGGGATATGCCCGGGCTTGAAGAAAGCACCGAACCATTCCGCAACGCCGTTGGCCGCCATTCCAAACCCCGGCAGGAACGTGAACCCAACCGTCGAAACCAGGGCGTATACGACCACCAGCGGCAAAATCAGGGCAGGTAGGTCGGATACAAGCTTTGCCCTGAGAGAACCACGATCGCGCTGCGCAAGCATCCAGGCACCGACAACGCCTATGGAAACCAGATATGGCATTCCACTCCGGCCGCTCAACAGCACCAGCGCAAGACCAACCCCCGCCACGTAATGTGAAAATCTGCCTTCTCTGAAAAGGAAGACAAGGAACAAAAGCGCCCCGAAAGCCGCCCCGATGCTCCCATCGAGCCTCCTCGACCAGAAGACGAAAGACGGAGAAATGGCGATCAAAGCGGCGAAGATCACATTCCGCCACTTTTCCCGCTGGTCTTGCACGGGGAGGAAGAACGGCAGCACCACCATCGCAGTTCCGAAGAGCGCGGGCCAGAACCTGGCCCAGAAGTTGCTCGTTGCACCAACGAAGAACGTAGCCGCGTTCAGGCCGAAGAACAGTGCATCACCCGGCCACGGAACGAGGGACGTGATCCCGCTTCCCCTTGCCACGCCGAGCGAAGCCACTGCCAACGCAGATTCGCCCGGCAGCAGGAACCTGCTTCCGAGCCCAACGAAGCGAAGCAGCAGCGCCGCCAGGAAGATAGCAATCCCGGCGAGCACCAGCGTCTCCTTACGGCCTCCGCCGGTATATCCTGACTCCATCTGCATCGTAGACTTTCTCCATCACCCTGTCGAAAACGGCCATCCTCGATTTGGAAATGTGGTATTTCTCCGTCTCGAGGCGGCCAACGTAGACGTACTCGATCCCGTATTCCTTCAAAAGCTCCCGAAGCCTGGGCGCACCCGCAGTCGAGTAAATTTCCCCTATCGCTTTCTCTCTGACAGCAGGAACGTCGTAGCTTCCCCGCCACTGAAGCTCATGCCCGCCCCAGCCGAGCAAGGTCGGGAACCCGGTTATCTCCGAAACCCGAGCCGCCTCCGTGTATGAGCCTCCGGTGGCCTCCAGGATGGTCGGCGTATCTTCGGCGTGTTCTTCGAGCCACTCTATCGCTTTGTACTCCGCCGGATCGCTCTGACGGAGATACGCCAGCCCATCGAGCGTTGGCCTGCCGTGGAATCCACCTGCCTTGCTCGGGATGGCAAACGTCGGATACACCATCCCGGCTGCGAGCAAGAGAGCCGCGGCCGAGATCGCGGCGACCCTGGCAATCCGCTGGCGCGTGCGCCGCCAGAATTCTACCATGGAATACCCCGCAGCGATCGATAGCAGAACCCACGAGAGGAAATAGAACTTGAATACCGTGTTCATCCTGGTCCCGAACGAGTCCTTCAGGTATACGAACTCAGGGAGGAACTGAAGCAAGAACCCGATGAATACCAGCGTCAGAACGAGCCCATCGGCTTTGCCCGGCCTGGCTTCGAGGATGAGCGCGGCAGTCCAGGAGACCAGGAGAGCAAGCAAAAGGAACGTCCACGGATGGCTCAACCTGACCCTGGCGGTCAGCGAAAGCAAAGCTCCGACCGAAAGCGTCCCGATTTGGGATCGCACCGGTTCGGTGTTCAGCATCGAACGAATCGAAGGAATCGCAAGAGCGGCCACCACCGACACCACCCAGACGAGGATCGGCAGTGCGATAGCGTACAGCACCAGTTCCGGCAGGCGCTTGAGCGCCCGCTTTTCCCCACCGGAGGCCACGATCAGGTAGAGAACCGCCATGAACCCCAGCGGCAGCCACATGACGAGATACTGCTGCCATCTGGTCGGGAAGAACAGGTTCGGCAGAGCGCCGCCGGCCTGGGATGAGAAACCGACGTAGAACGGCAGATACAGGACGACTCCCAGCACGCCCACCGAGACCCCGGCGTAGATCGACTTGAGCGCGAGCCCGGTCGAGATGGAGAGGAAAACGACGAAAATCAACCAGTACATCGGAAAATCCCAGGTGTTCATGAACGCCATGCCACCCAACACCAGGGAAAGGAGAAACACCCTCCACGAGCGCACCGGGAGGAGTAGCAGATCCACCAGCCGCAGGTCCCTCATCGTTTCGGAAAGCTCGATGACCACCACGAGTATAACGCCCAATGCAAGCAACCCAAACGGAAGCGCCAGCACGTGCGGATGCATATCCCCCAGGAGGAAGCTGAACTGGGGGAACTCGTCGATTACCTCCACGCTCCGCCCCAGCAGGTCCTTGTCGTGAACCACCCTGGACGCCCGCCACCACCACCAACCGCCAGAAGGAGCCCATCCGCCCGAAACAGCGGTCTCCGACAGCCCTTTTATGTCGAGCCAGTTGTAGAACCCCGGCGAACCGATCCCCCTGGAATGCAGAATCTCGAACACACCTTCCAGGTTCCCCATTAAGACCAGCGCCATGGCGGAAAGGCCGCCGCCGACCCATTCGAGGCCGTCCGAACTTTTCCCGGTGAGGGAAAGGAGATCGAAAGTGAGCCCAAAAGCGCCTGTGGCGGACATGGCGAACCACGTCGCCAGCCCCAGGTTGAAAGCGTAAGAAGGCTGGACGCCGGAGAGCCTCGTCAGGAAAGCCAGGATCACGTATCCGAAGTAGTAGTAACTGATAGCATATCCGGAAAGCCAGGGGTCGAGCGGAGGAAAGAACCGGCTGCGCAGGATGCCGTTCAGAAAAGCGAATTCCATCGGCTTCTCGGTGTAGGCGATGGCTGGGTTGTACGCTTTGAAGACCGCCCACAGAGCGAAAGCTCCCAGGAAGAGCGCCTCTTCGGCGATCAAAATCCTCTTCTGCTCTCTGATCCAGGCAAGGAACTCACCGCTCCTCCCCCACAGCGCCCACGCGGAGATCGCTGCGACGGCTGCCAGCCCGAGCACGATTCCATCCAACCCGGCGCGCCAGAAATGGAGAGAAGCACCTATCCAAAAAGTGTACCCTGCCACCAGCAAACCAAGCGTCCAGGAAAAGGCGAATCCTCCATCCCGAAGCTTGCGGAGCAGGCGCCACGAAAACGGCACCGCAAGCAAACCGACGAGCTCGATTGCCAACAGCCATGTAATCGCCTGAACCATGAGTCCGTCACTCTCCGCGAATTGCAGTCACACCTTGCCGAATACATCAGATTTTACTCTGGATTCTACCAGCGAGCAAACCTCCATCGCCGCGTTCCGGTGACCATCCGATGACGAAATTTGTTCACCAAATCGAAACAGGAACAGCGCAGCGCGATGGTGCTTCGTCTCGCAGACTACGAACGGGTAGAAAGACCCAGGCCAAGGGTCAACCGGAAAATCGGCACGACTTTCCTACAGCTTCGGCGCGTGGTATAATCCGCGCCGGAGAACAGTTCGAATGAAAGTTGAGTGTGGTGAAATGAAGGAAGAAATTGAATTTGTCATGAAGGAGTTGGAAAGCGCAAAGCCGGGGCAATTGCCACTGGGCGAGCTGTACAGCCTCTCTGATCTGGGGCGTGAGGACAGCGAGAGGTTCTGGCAGAGATGGCTCCGGATTCCCGCCGAGCGGCGAAGGTCTATAGTGAGGCTGATGGTGGAAATGGCAGAGGATCATTTCGAGCTGTACTTCAGCCCGCTGTTCAGGAAGATGCTGAAAGACCCAGATCCGGAGGTCAGGAAACTCGCAGTGGAAGGGCTGTGGGAAGATGAAGACCCTGGCCTGATCAGGCCTTTCATCAGGCTGCTTCAAACGGACGAAAGCGAATCCGTCCGGGCGGCCGCGGCCATTTCGCTGGGCAAATACATCTACCTGCGGGAGATCGAGGAACTGGATCCCGGTCGGGGAAACCTGGTAGAGGAAGCCCTGCTGGCTTGTATTCGGTCCGGCGGCGAAAGCACCGAAGTCAGACGCCGGGCAGTCGAAGCGATCTCCTACGCCTGTTCGGCGGAAGTGGAATCCATTATCGAAGAAGCCTACTACGCCCCCGAGTGGGAGATGAAAGTGAGTGCAGTCTTCTCCATGGGCAGGAACTCCAGCCCGAGGTGGGAGGAATACGTGCTCCGTGAGCTCTACAGCCCTTCGCCCGAGCTGAGATACGAGGCTGCTATCGCCAGCGGCGAGATGGAATTGCGGAGCGCAGTGGATCGGTTGATGGAGCTTGCGCTCGATAGTTCCGACTCGGAGGTTCGGGACGCGGCGATCTGGGCGCTGGGGAAGATCCCGGTCGCCAGGATCGGGAGGTTCCTGGCATCGCTCTTAGAGAGCGATAACGAAGACGTGAGGGACGCTGCTTCCGACGCCATCTCGGATCATTCGCTTACCATGATGATAGAAAGCGCGGCGCCGGAGGAGGATCTTATCGACGAGGAGCCAGCCGAATTCGAGGACGATTGGGACGACATATCCACGTGGGATTGGAGCGGAGCTTTCTAAATGGCCGACACCGTAGCCGTCTTCTGGCGGGTCGTCGTCCCGGTGTTTCTGATAGCAACAACTGGATACGTTTTGGGGAAGTCGAAGGAGATATCCCCGGAGGCGATCTCCAGGATCGTCTTTTACATTCTTGGGCCGGCGCTGATTTTCACCAGCATCTACAGACTGAGCATCGACGCCGGAGGGATACGGAGGATGTTCGGGTTCTCCTTAGCCTATGCGTTGGCGATGCTGCTGATTTCGTGGGGCATCGCGGCGGCTCTGGGTTACCCGAAGAAGCTCGCAAGCGCTTTCGTGCTGGTGGGTTTTCTGGTCAACAGCGGGAATTTCGGGTTGCCGCTCAATCTTTTCGCTTTCGGGGAAAAGGGCTTGCAATGGGCGGTGATTTTCTACCTGATAAACTCGATCCTCTCCAATTCGCTTGGGGTGTTCATAGCAGCGATGGGGAGTCACTCGTCTTTGGGCGCTCTGAAAAGCGTTTTGGAGGCGCCGGTGATCTACGCGGCAGGTCTCGCGGGGCTGCTGAGGTGGCAGGGGTGGAGTATCCCTCAGCCCTTGTTCAAAGCCTTCGACCTGGCCGGAAACGGAGCAATACCGGTCATGCTGGTCCTCCTGGGGATACAGCTTTCCAGGGTCAGGCTGGATCGGGACCTGGGAGCCCTCGGCGCAGCAACGCTGGTGCGAATGGGGATTGGGCCTGTGGTGGCGGTGGCGCTCGCCGCGGCCTTCAGATTGTCGGGGTTGGCGAGAAAAGCTGGCATCCTGGAAGCAAGCATGCCGGTCGCCGTGTACACGACGATACTCACGAGCGAATTCGACGTGTACCCGGAGTTTGCCGCAGGCGCGGTTTTCGTCACGACGGTGGTGAGCATGTTCACCATAACCATCATCTTGAGCTGGCTTGGTTGAGGTTCTGTACGGAGAACGATTATGTACGATGGTAAGACAGTGGTTTTCTTCGATCTGGAGACGAAAAAGCTCTTTCGAGAAGTTGGGGGATACGGCAACGAGCGCAGGCTTGGAATGTCGGCCGCGGTGACGTACAATACATCCGATGGAGAGTTCCATCGGCATAAAGAGGAAGACGCCCTAAAGCTCGTGGAGGAGCTTAAAGGAGCCGACTTGGTGGTCGGGTTCAACGTGATCAAATTCGACTACGCCGTTTTGCAGGCTTACACAGATTTTCCGTTGCGATCCATACCGACCCTGGACATGCTTGAGGAGATATACCGGAGGATTGGCGTAAGGATCAAGCTGGATGCGCTGGCGCACGCCACGCTTGGGACCGGAAAGTCTGCTAACGGGGTGCTGGCGGTGGAATGGTATCGCAAGGGACTGATCGAGAAAGTGCTCGACTACTGCCAGCAGGATGTGGATGTCACCAAGAGGCTCTACGAGTACGGAAAACGTTTCAAGCACTTGAAGTACAAAGACAGGTACGGGAGACTCAAGCTGGTACCAGTCTCCTGGTAATGCGACGAAAAGAACACCGCTCTTCGCGGTGTCAACAGGGAGGTAGCTCGTGATGAATGAAACAAGGACAAAGGCGTCCTTGCTCGGAGAGGAATGGCGGCCTTATCCACACGAAGACAAATGGAAAGTGGTGAGGTTGCACATGGAAGTGGAGATCGCAGGGGATAAGGACAAATTCCTCTGGGAAGTGCGCGAACTTGGGAGATTCCTAGGACTCGATGGGCTGGTACATCCCGAGGAAAACGAACTGGTCATCATCGTGGCCGAAGGCCCCCAGTACATCCTGGAAGATTTCCTTGCCAGGACCAAGACCATCGCCAACGGGAACTGGACGAACGAGGTCGAAGTCTGGTGGGGGCCTGCAAACAACCAGTACAAAGGATTCGAGGTCCGTTACTGAAACCCATGTGGCATCACAAGAACCCGGAACGAGCAGCATGGATAGTACTCCTCACGTCGTTCGCTATTTTCTGCGTGCTGGCGGTATCCGTGCCGTGGGGAATCTACAATTTCATATACCACTCCTCGAAGCCCGAATACCCTTCCCTGAAGGTCATCAAAGGGACGGTGCTCGTTGGGCCTCCGGGGAGCAGCAGCCCCGTGGGCGTTACCGGCTCGCTGGGCTCCGTCAGGGAAGGTCAAGTCATCAAGACCGACGAGACCTCCGAGGCAGTGCTGACTTTCCCTGCAAAGCCCGACGGTTCCGGCAAAGTGACGGTTTTGCTTTACAACAAGGGCAAGCTGTACATCTCCCGAGCACGCAGGCCCCGGTTTGATGCCAGCAAAGACCCGATGCAGTTCGTGATAAAGCTACAAGAGGGGAAGATAAGGACGACGGTGGAGCGCGGGGGCACGCGCGATATGACCGTGAAAGTGGAAATACCGCACGTGACCGTCTCCCTTGACGAAGGGAGCTACTCCATCAGTTCAGGCAAGAACGGCGCGTCCGTGCTGGTGAGGCTCGGCGTGGCCCGCGTTTCGAATGGGGAACGCACGGTGACTGCGGTCACCGACGAACGGGTCGCCATCAGTCCCGACGGTGCGAGCCTTTCGATCAAACCGGCAGCCCAGAACCTGGTGCAGAACGGCGATTTCTCCAAGCCACTGTCGGTTGGGTGGGAGGTGAAGAAAGTCTTTCCGAAAGGAGAGGCCCCGCCGGAGGTGAGCATCGTGGACGTGGGACGGCGGCGGGCGGTTTATTTCCTGCGCCGGGGCAAGGACAACATCCACACCGAAATAAGCCTGATCCAGGTGCTCAACACGGACGTTCAGGATTACGAGGACATGCGCTTGAGGATGGATGTGATGCTCAAGCAGCAGAGCCTGGCAGGCGGTGGATACCAGGGCACGGAATACCCCGTAATGGTGGAAATCCTCTACAAAGACGTCTACGGGCACGATCGCGCCTGGTACCACGGGTTCTACTACCGTGACCCACCGAAAGGCTGGCCTACGACCAATGGGGAGAAAATTCTTCCGTTCGTGTGGTACCCCTACGAATCGGAAAACCTGATCGAGATCCTCTCCCAGGCGAACATACGTCCGGCGGTCTTACAAAGCGTCCGCATCTACGCATCCGGCTGGAACTACCAGAGCCTTGTATCGGAAGTGGAGCTGGTGGTGCGGTGAGGCTCAAGGATTACCGCAGGGTGTGGTTCGACGGAGCGGCGATCGTATTTCTGCTCCTCGCTTCGTGGCAACTGGGACTGCCTGGCCCTCACTACGACGAGGCAATCGAAGTGGTACCGGCCATACAGTTGTTGCGTGGAATGGCTGTGACGGCGCACAGGGGAGCTGGGATCAGGATTGGCGGGACGCTGTTTCCCATCATGGTGGTGGATTACATTGGGGCTCTCAACACTTACCTTGTAATCCCGTTCTTCCTCGTCGGCGGAATAGGCGTGCCTTCCATGCGGGCGATGCCCATAGCAGCCGGACTCGTTGCGCTCTATTTCACTTTTCGTCTTGCCGACGAATGGGCAGGGGAAAGAGCGGGCATCCTCGCGGCGCTTTTCCTGGCGGTGCAGCCTTCTTTCGTATTCTGGACCCGGCAGGGGATTTTCGTCACGTCCATAACCACGCCGATACTCATGGCTTTCCTGTGGTTCGCATGGCGATGGTGGAACGATGGGAGGAGCATCGATTGGCTGCTCCTGTGCTTCCTGGCAGGCCTTGGAATCTACGCAAAATTCCTGTTCGTCTGGCCTATCGGGGCGCTGCTGGTGATCGTCGCCGCGGTGTGGAGATGGGAGCGCCCAAAGCGCCTGCCTGGAGCGAGGGAACTGGCCGCGGGTGGTATAGCATTCCTGGCGGGCATTTGGCCGCTGGTGCTGTTCAACATTCAGACCGGCGGAACCTTCAAGCATTTCACGGAACACCTCGTGAATTCGTACTACGGGGTTCACAACACGGCATACTTCCACAACCTCCTCGTGCGGTTCGACGATTTTCGTTCGGTGGTGGAGGGAGACCATTTCTGGTATCTGGGAGGGGTGCACAGGGATACATGGGCGTTGGCTGCTTTCCTGCTATTTCCGCTCATAGCCCTTGCCGGGAAGAGATCGAAGAAAGCGATCGCCAGGGTGCTGATTCCGCTGGCGATGATCGCCGTAGTGATCCTCGAAAGCCCAATGACCCCTTCGTCCCTCTGGGTAACGCATTACGCTATCATAACGCCGCTGATTGCTTTCAGCTTGGCCGTTTCCGCCGATGGAATGCTGAGATTGGTAAGAAGCAGGTGGCTGGCGGTGGCTGCGCTGGTAGTGGTTTTGCTGCTGGGGAAGGAACTGGCCACAGACATCCAGTACCACCGCTCGCTTGCCAAGAGCGGCGGCCTGGGCGATCATTCGGATGCGATCTACCACCTTGCTTACTGGCTCCAAACCCACGGAAAGACCTCGCCACCTGCACTGGACTGGGGGATGAGTGCGCCAGTGTTCTTGCTCACCAAAGGCCAGGTAGCCCCGCAAGACATCTTCGGGTACGAGAACCTGGACGAACCGGGCAGCGGGTTTCGCGTTCGCGTCTCCCTTTTCCTCCACGATCCGAGGCAGGTGTTCCTGTTGCATTCTCCGAACGCCACCGTCTTCAAGGGTAGGCGTGAGGTCTTCGAGAAGCAAGCCGCAAAATTCGGACTGAAGCCAAAGCGAATGGCTGTTTTCTCGGAGCGTTCAGGCAGGCCCCTCATTGAGGTATGGACGGTATCGCCAAAATAAGCCTTTCAAACATCATTTATCTACAATACCATGAAGAACTACTCCCTAGGAAAGTTCACTAGGTAAAGATCTTTGTCTGTAACCAAGTAAAATTCCCCTGCAGTCTCCAAGACGGCAATGCTCTTGACTTTCCCAAGAAGCAGCGGGTGTTCGGCAAGACTGAATTGCCGCCTCAACTTCCCTTCCTTGGACACCTCGACTATTCGGTTGTTGCCGGTATCGGCTATGTACAGGTTTTTAGTGTTTGTATCCGTGAAGAACGACCTCGGCGTTCTCAAGGGAGTGTCCAATGTGGACAATTCAAATGGCTGAGGATTCCCGGCGAGGAATTTCAACACCCGCCCGTCGCTGGTGAGCAGATAGATGTACCCATCAATAGCCATATCGACCACACCCGAAAGGTCGACCCCGCCTTGTGCGAAATACCCTTCCGGAGGATCGTAAGCTCCGTGCTTCAACACATGTTTCCACACCTGGTTGCTCTTCGGATCGAGGACGTAGATATTCCCCATGTAATGGCGGATGAGCGTAGGCAGTTTCCACGCTCCTCCACCAACCGACACCTGGGAAACCGTCTGGATTCCGGCCACGGGGATGCGAAACACGTGGTTGCTGCTATCCATCACCAGGACACCCGCGGTCTGCCACGGCCCGACGGCAGGCATCCACGTCATATCGATCAGATCTCCGACAACGGTAGTTCCTACCATGTCGCCTTTCTTGAGCACAGGCTTCGTCGGGCCGCCACTTACCAGGTCGTCGCTCGTTGGGTTGAGCTTGTCGTGGTAAACGGCGCTGTCCCCTTTGTCTAAAACGAAAATGTCATTCCCGGAGACCACCACCCTGCTTAAGCTAACATGTGCACCGGTAAATGTTCTCAACTTCAGTGGGAGATAAAGCTTGACGACATGGTTCAGCACATTTTCCGCTTCCTGGATTTGCTCCTGGAGCTTCAGAACCTCCTTAGCCCCGGGGTGCAACTCCAGTGCCTTTTGAGTATCATCCCACGCGATCTGCAGCTTCTTGCGCGCTTCCTGAGGAGGCACACCGCTCTGGGTGGCTTCGCTCAAAAGGACTTTGGATTGGGATACCAGAGACCTGTACTCGGCTTCTCGCACATTCCTCCTGTGAAGCCAGTACCCTCCGCTCACAAGAGCCAGCACCAACGGAATCAATATGAGCCACCAGTAGACCGAAATGCCCCGGCGCTTGCCTTTCCGAGCCTCTTTCTTCACCCTCGGTTTGACGCCTCTCCCAGATGTAGAGGATACTTTGGTCGTTCCACCTCTGCGTTCTTTCACAAATAACGGGATGGATGGCAGCCTTAGCGAGAATTTTCTTCCCTGCTTCTTCTCCACCGGAGCTGCCCTACTGGCCGCTGGAGCTGCGACACTCACGGACAGGACCTCCAGAGGCGGCGTGTCAGGAGGAAGTATGATCCTGACCCTCTCCGCGACACTTTTGACTGAGCCGGGCTGACACAAAGCCTTTTCAACGACGTCATCCCCGATATGATCTATGAGATTTATCCAATCTGTGGAGAGGATGTGAATGCGGTCGGAAGCGGTGAGCGTCAGGTGGAATATCACCGGCTCTCCACCAGGCTTACCGAGCGGAGCGAATTTCCCTTCTGCCAAAGGCGAATACCACGCTATCTCCTCCCCCAGACACACGCCCACAAGCGCTGCTCCTGCCTGTGCGATGTAGGCGTGGTTTCCCGAGATCACGACCACACTCACATGGAACTGCTTCCCCATGTTCTCGGCCGATTCCTCGGCCAGTTCCATGGTCTTCTCCAAGGCGCTTTCCACGTCTTGGATGGAGGAACTGTAGAATTCCTCCTTGATTTTCTTCATTATCCGCTTTTCGTGAAAAGAGCTTTCGTCCGTGGACTCGGCCATTATGTAGATGTTCCCGGGGCTGCTTTCCGACGCTCTACCGGGCATCGGCTCGACGAAAGATACATGCTCCGGAGAAGAGGTAAAGCCTGCTCCCTCCCACCTGAAAGTACTTACAGTCGTTTTCCAGACTTTGATGCCCATGACGAACTCCTTGTACGTTACAAAGCTGAATCTATACCACGCTGTTTGCGAAATACGAGGTTTGCACGCTCCATCAACTTGGAGATTCTATCCGCCGGGAAGCCCTTACTCTTGAAATACACTTCAAGTAACTCGGCGGGAGTCATACCCTCCACGCTCCTCGATCCGAGCCTCAGCCTGGACACCCTCTCGACGTTCTTCACAACACTTGCCACACTGAATGCTCTTTCAAGGGCTTCCATGATAGCTTTCTCGTTCAAGGACGCTTCCTGAGTTTCCTCCATTAAGATTTTCAATCTCACCACGGCGCCGTTAATGTCGTGCCTGTTGATTTCCCTGACCACGGGCAATGTGGGTTCGCGTTCGCCCCTCACGTCAACGCGGATATCGACGAAAGGCCTGGCGTGCACATCAATGAACTCCCACTTGGTCCTTCCTTTTTCCAAATCAACTGCCACGAATCCCTTGGCCTCCCTGGCTTCCCCGAAATCTATCCGCTCCATGCTACCGGCATACACTGCCGGAGGATCGTCCATGACCACTTGGTGTTTGTGAATATGGCCTAAAGCAACGTAGTCTATTTTGTTGCTTCTGAACAATGATGGCGGAAGCAATATATCGTTCCCTATCATTATACTCCGTTCTGAGCCAAAAGTAGCCCCTTGCACACTCCCGTGGAATGCAAACACAGTGGGAAGGTCGCCGTCCAGCTTTTCCATAAAGTCTGCAACCCCTATGTGCACTCGCCGGAGTATTTCGTTTTCTGCCTCTTCCAGGCTGGTGGCGTGGAACTTCTCGTCTCCCAAGAACATAGCCCTCGTTATCCACGGAAGTGCAAGAATCTGCACCATTCCGGATTTTGTCTTCAGGTGATAGATGCCGGGTTTTCTCCCGACCGTAACACGAGGGATCGAAAGCGTAGAAAAAATATCCAGCGTGGAAGCCCGCTTCTGTGACGCAGGCACATCGTGATTCCCAACCAGCAGGAACGTAGGGATACCGGCCTCGACGGCAAGTTTATGTATCCTGCGAGCGAACTCGCGCTGGTATGTAGGTGGAGGGGTTCTGTTCTTGAAAGCATCCCCTGCAAAGAGGACCATATCGACGTCTTGCTCTATCGAGTAATCCACCAGTTTATCGAGGGATTTGAGGAAATCCACCACGCGGGAGGACAGACCTGTCCGAGGGTCCAGGCGACCGTAGTTTTCCACACCGAGGTGCAAATCGGCAAAATGCACCATCCTCATCGGAACAGCGTCCTCCTCGTTCTCCGATTGGCTTATCTTGATAACACAATTTTACCACCCTTCAATCAATACTGCAACTCATTTGGGGAAATAGTCGGGAAGTCGATACGGATCGAGCCGGGGAAGCAACTGCGGGGAGTGCCTTTCACGAACGCACGCGAGGAGCACGTGGAAATGCACCGAGGTAGCGAAGTGCCGGGCACAAGAGAGTTTTTCGCGAAGCAGTACCCTCAACCTCGGGCCTACGCGATGAAACGACTCCGACTGGGGAGGAATCCAGGAGAAAACCCGGGCTTTCAGTACCCTCAACCTCGGGTCTACGCGATGAAACGGTCGTTCAGCGCCTACGGGATCATCCTGACGCTGGACTTTCAGTACCCTCAACCTCGGGTCTACGCGATGAAACGAACTGCCCGAAGCCGCGCGTGACGTAATCAAGAGTCTTTCAGTACCCTCAACCTCGGGTCTACGCGATGAAACAACAACAGAATGCGACAGTACCGCATCAGTAAGCACGGCTTTCAGTACCCTCAACCTCGGGTCTACGCGATGAAACCGTTTGCACAACATTGCCGTAATACCAGCCATCAGTTCCTTTCAGTACCCTCAACCTCGGGTCTACGCGATGAAACCCAACCGTTTTACTCAGCGCGTGGCATCAGTGAATCTTTCAGTACCCTCAACCTCGGGTCTACGCGATGAAACTTTACAGGTGAACAGCAAATGATATACGAAAGAACACCTTTCAGTACCCTCAACCTCGGGTCTACGCGATGAAACTGGGTGGAAGGCCGATATTCTCCCGTCGTCTGATTCCTTTCAGTACCCTCAACCTCGGGTCTACGCGATGAAACGATTTTCGGCATGTTCCGGTGGAACAGGTACGTGAGTCTTTCAGTACCCTCAACCTCGGGTCTACGCGATGAAACGCAGGACGACGTGGTGGATCGTCTCCGGCACCCCGGCTTTCAGTACCCTCAACCTCGGGTCTACGCGATGAAACCGATGACCTCAAACTTTTCCTTGAAGATGTTGGGTTCTTTCAGTACCCTCAACCTCGGGTCTACGCGATGAAACAGTGCGAGATAAACTTCACTATGTTCAATACATAATCCTTTCAGTACCCTCAACCTCGGGTCTACGCGATGAAACTCGACTTCCGGGACTCCACAAGAATTATCACTAGAACTTTCAGTACCCTCAACCTCGGGTCTACGCGATGAAACATTCTTCTAGTATCCGCTGCCACTCTTCCGGGATGTCTTTCAGTACCCTCAACCTCGGGTCTACGCGATGAAACTGGCAAGCATTCGCAGTAAGTGGGACAGGACGCTGACTTTCAGTACCCTCAACCTCGGGTCTACGCGATGAAACTAAGCAACAGCCTCTGCCGCATCCTCCATTTCAATACTTTCAGTACCCTCAACCTCGGGTCTACGCGATGAAACTCAGTCACGAAATCCATTATCGACTTAGTGCGTGTCTTTCAGTACCCTCAACCTCGGGTCTACGCGATGAAACCCATGTGCACAGGCGTTGACCTGCCTGACGACATGGCTTCCAGTACCCTCAACCT
>JALWAP010000038.1 GCA_027016315.1 Anaerolineae bacterium
CGCCGAGGCTGATACCGGCGAGCGTGCCAAGCCCGGCTTCTCCGCCGATCATCTTTTCCACCGCATCGTATGGGTTGACGTACCGAACTCTCTTCTTCAGGTCCGTGATCGCTATGACGAACGCCGCCGATATCTTGGCTGAGGTGAAAAGCGGATGCTCGTCATCGGATACCGAATCCAGCAGTTCCTGCAACAGCTTGGGGGAGAAACTATTTCTGGAAAGTTTGTTCAGCAGGTTTCTCCTGAATTTTCTCCACTCCTTGGTGGAGATTCCCTGATACTCCGAGGTCAAAGCCTCTTCCCCCTCCGGGGTCGGTGCAAACATCACCTGAGATCTACCCGGACCGTTGACCTCCTTCTCCAGGACGTAAACGCGATTGATGAGGCCTTTGTCCATCAACACCCTCATCATGTCGTAAGCGGAAAACTTGCTCACGCCGAGATTGCTGGCGACCTGCGTGTAATGCACAGGCTTTTGATTCTCTTTGTACAGCTTGACCAGCTCGGCGAGAAACGCTTTCTGCCTTGCCGTCAGCTTGACTGTACTGATACCCTTCCTTTCCATGATCCTATACCTCTCTCTTAATGTGTTCTCCTTTGCTTTGAGATTTTATTTCAAACTTATGGTATTTGGCAAGATTTGGACTCGAAAACTTTTAGACAAAAAACTTGAAGACCTATTGCGAGGCATAGGTTTCAGCTCAAGACCGTTTCCAGAGAATTATTTTAATAGTAGGCAGCAGTGACCACCAAAGTCCCAAACTCGCACAAGCGATCCCTCTTTCTATTTTTTTGGTTAAAACAAATCCACTTCTCATCACACTCTTTTCGCTTTTCTAAATAGCAGTATTGATGGCAAGATCCTAACCATACCTGCACAAGGCATGCTAGAGTACCGGAGCTTGCAAAGGCCCTTCGCTCCAGCACACGATCAAGCAACACCAAGTCACCACCGCTTTAGCTCGGACAGCACGAACCAAGACAACCAAGAGAAAAACTCCACACGAGTGTACCCTCCTCGTGTCCATAGGTTGATAGCCGAAGTTGTTCTGGTTTAGCCATAAAGGTTATAATTTCGTGAATTTATGATCGTTCATCGTGATCGAAAGAGAGGAGAACGTGATCGAACTTACGGGGATCAATTTCGTGTCGGCCCTCTGGGCTGCTCCAGCTCCGGGGGCTTTACAAACCGCCCACATCCTCGGTGCTGTGCTCTCCTGGCTGCTGCCGATTGGGTTGGTGCTGGTCGCTGCGTCCGGGCTCACGGATGAGGAAGCAAGGGAATCCACGACGGCTTTTCTGTTGGTGGCAGGGATCGTTTCCCTTCTCTATTTTCTGTACGGATTTGCCGTGCAGTTCGGAGGGGTTGGGATCAAATACCGGCTGGAAGGTCTCTCCGGTCTCGTCTGGCTATGGACGCCGTTGGATGTAAGGTGGGGGACCGGCTGGGGAATGGTAGGCCTGAGAGGGTTCGCCCTCCTACCACCGGCGGACACGCTGCCCGCGCTCTCCCTTTTCCTCGCTTTCCTTCCGCGTGCTGTGACCGCTGCATTGATCCCGTTCCTCCTCATGCACCGACGCTCGCCGCTGTGGGCAAGTGTCAGCGGTGCCGTGCTGGCGGGCGGCGTCCTCTACCCGCTGGTCGGATGCTGGACGTGGGGGGACGGATGGCTCGGGAACCTGGGGCAGAACCTTGGCCTTGGGCATGGATTCGTGGATTTCTCCGGCGCAGGCCTGTTCCTGCTGGCTGGAGTGCTGGCTTTCGCCGGATTGGAAACGGTCGTCAGATCCGACGTCCCTGCCAGATCGCCGGACGAGCCTCCGCCGGTGCACCTCCCGCTGGTAGCAGGGCTTGGGGCTATGATGGTGCTGGTGGGTGGAGCAGCCTGGGCGGTCTCCAACCCGTTGCTCGGCAACCGACCATTGGAACTTGCGTTGACCAACGGCGTTCTGGGGGCTTTGGCCGGTGCATTTGCTCCCGCATTGTACCTGTGGTTCGTCAGAGGCAGGAATCACCCGCTCCTGGCCGCCCGAGGCCTGATAGCGGGGTGGGTCGCGGTCGCCGGATTGCAGGCTTTCGTGCAGCCCTGGGGGGCACTCGCCGTTGGGTTTCTGTCGGGCCTGCTCCTTCCGTTCGTTACTTACTTGATGGATCGGTCGCCGTGGAACGATGCGATCGGAGCGATTTCCACGTTCGCCGTGCCGTCGCTCGTTGGGTTACTTTCCCTGGGGATACTGGCCGACGGACGGTTTGGGCAGGGGTGGAACGGTATCGGCCTTGGGTCTTTCCTCGGGGTGAAAGGTGAAGGCGTGGCCGGCCTGCTGGTAAAGTCCGGAATGAAGCCGGACTGGCCCGGACAGGAGCTTGCGCAGCTCACAGGAGTCGCGGCCATCGTGTTGCTTTCGTGGCTCCTTGGCCTGCTCGTCTTCGGCCTGATGCCATGGGTGGTGTCCCAGGCTAAGAGCGCCGCCGCGCGGGAACGATCCCGCTCCGTCGAAGAAGAAGTTAGAGCATCAGAAAGCAATGCAAATTGAGTTGCTCGACCTTACACCACAGTATTTGCAAAACGTAACCCGGCAACGTGAGCAGGCCTACTTTGAGGCCTACCCCGAGCTCTTTCGGCATTACTATCAGTATTGGGCGGTTCCTGGCGACCTTGTACGCCTTACAGAACATGCTGTTCGAGAGAAAGTGGCCTTGATCAGGTCGAGATTGCCTTTTTTGGAGCAGGAGTTTACCCGGAAAGGATTTGGGGATATAGTTCGTGTGGTACTTTTCGTAGGTGTCAATACAACCAATGGACATGCTTTCTGGGATCGAAACCGTCAGGCTTTTGTGGTTTGGTTGCCGGTAGAAGCCTATGCCACTCCTTTGCAAGTAGATGTTTTCGTTACGCATGAGATGATCCATGCGTTACACTACACGCGAAATCGCAAGTTTTATTTTCAGGACAAGAAAGCGATGTATCTGGTAGGGCGACAAATCGTTACTGAAGGTATAGCCACGTGGGGGACCCAATTTATTACAGGAAAAGATGATGTGACGGTTCTGTGGGCAGACTATGTCTCGCCGTCATTTGCTATGCAGTGGTATGGACGATGTCGTGTTCAATCCCAAGAAATGGCGCGGCGTATCCTGGATGAATGGAATGAGAGCAGAGAGGAGAATGAATGGTTTAGCATGTGGGATGAGAACGATGTTGCGCGCTATCGAGGTGGTTACTATGTTGGTTTGGAAGTGATCAAAAGGGTTTGTGAAGAACAAGCCCCAGATTTGCATTCTCTACTTGGTCTTGGAAAGCAGGAAGTGGAGACAATGGTTTTGAGGGTGCTCAAAGAGATGGCTTTGGGCAAGCCTTAACCCAGCGTTCGACCGCCAGCGTGTTGGACAAAACCCTCTGTGCCGATGGCGCTATCAATGAGTCGACAGCCGCCTGAGCAAAAAGAAAAGCCCCGCAAGGGGGCTTTTTGTTTCGTCAAAGGAAACCGACGATTTACATCTTGACGACGTGGGTCGCCTGCGGGCCTTTGGCGCCTTCTTCGACGAAGAAGCGAACCCTACTGCCCTCTTCCAGGTTGCGGAAGCCAGTCCCTTCGATTGCTGTGTAGTGGACGAAAACGTCTCTCTGAGAGTCGCCGTCCGGCGTGATGAATCCGTAACCTTTGGTCTGGCTGAACCACTTCACTGTACCTGTTTTTTCTTCCGACATTTAAACTTACCCCCTAACTTTTAGAGAAAAATCTTTCACTCCCGCAACTGGAAGTGTGTAACCCGGTTATCCGATGCAGCCTATGAAAAAAGCGCCGCCGGTGAACTTCCCGACAGCGCTTCATACTGCATTACAGGAACATTCCGGTATTACGACCACACTGTAACACACCTTCGGAGGATGCACAAATCCGGCACATGCTTTTCAACACGCTCAGGTGCTGCCGAAAACAGCGTCGATCAAAGCTCTACCGGCTTGCTGACGAACGCCTTCAAGAGCTCTACGCTCGCCTCCACGTCCCGGAAGTCTACCATCTCGGCCTTCGTATGGACGTACCGGCTCGGGATGGAGACCGCGCCCGTTGGCACGCCGCCCTTGCTCAGCTGGATGGCCGCGGCATCGGTGCTGCCTCCGGCCAGAACCTCCATCTGGTAGGGTATGCCGTTCTCCTCTGCTGTCTTGACCAGCGCGTTCCGAACGCCCACGTGCGCTATCATTTCGGAGTCGGCAACCTTGATCGCCGCGCCCTTGCCCAGGGAAACCGCCATCGGATAGGCTTTTGGCACATCTCCGGTCAGCGTCACGTCCACGGCGATCCCGATGTCCGGCGAAACGTTGTACGCAGAGACGATGGCGCCTTTCAGCCCGATTTCCTCCTGGATCGTGAAGACGAAGTAAATGTCGTTGACGGGATTCTTCACCTGTTTTGCGACCTCAACGAGCACGGCGCAACCGGCGCGATCGTCGAAGCTCTGGGCAACCAGCCTGTTGCCGAGATCGTGGAAAACCGGGTAGAACGCGGCAAAGTCGCCCACTTTCACCGGCGAATCCTCCTTGCTCGTCGCCCCCACGTCCAGGAACCACTTGTCCCAATCGGGGAGGGTTGTCGGGCGCTGCCACAGTTTCCAATCTGGGTCCTCCGCCCAAAACACTCCGATTGCGCCGTTTTCGAACTTCACACGGCTGCCCACCAGCGTCGCGGTCAACACGTAGCCGACCGGCTTGACCCTGCAGAACCCGTTTTCGTCGATGTGGCTCACCACGACGCCGATTTCGTCCATGTGGGCTGCCAGCATGATTTTCTTGCCGCCGCTCCCTTTCTTGAACGCTATCAGATTGCCCACCGAATCGCGCCGGATGTCGTCCACGTACGGCGCTATTTCCTCTTCTATGGTTCGTGCGACCTTTTCTTCACGCCCCGTGGGGCCGAAAACGCCGACCAGTTTTTCGAGAAGCTCCTTCACCTCTACCTCCTTATTCGAGTGCATTTGGCATATCGGGAAGCGCTTTTTCGAGCAGCTTTAGCATGTTCACGAAATCCGAAAGCTCGATCACGCTGGAAGGACTGTGGATGTACCTGCTCGGCACGGCAAGTATGCCGACCCGAGCGCCTCGCCTGGAAACCTGCACGACCCTGGCATCGGTGCCGCCGACTCCGGGCTGCTTTACCTGGATCGGTATCCCTTCGGCCTCGGCGACGCCGACGAAATACGCCGCCAGTTTCGGGTCGGTGATCGTTCGGCGATCCATTATCGTGATGGCCGGACCCGCCCCGAGCCTGGTCGAAGGGCTCAGGTCTTCTTCCCGCGGGAGGTCGTCGGCAACGGTGGACTCCAGAATCACGGCGATGTCCGGCTCCACCTCCCAGGCAGCGGGCTTTGCCCCACGCAGCCCTTCCTCCTCCAGAATCGTGAAAACCGCGTGCAGGTCGTATGGAAGCTCGAGCCCTTTCAACACGGCGATCATAGCCATGCACCCAATTCTGTCGTCGAACGCCTTGCCGATCAGCCTTCCGCTTGCGGGGAGCCTGCCGTCTTCGGGGGAATCAGCGCTGGTGCCGAGGAAATGGGTCTCCGAATCGAAATGGATCGGCGTGCCCAGAGGGGCTTTGGACAGCGCCTCGTCTTTGTCCTTTGCTCCGATGTCCACTCTCAGCTCGGATAGCTTTACCCGCTTCTCCCGCTCTTTCGGTTCCTGGAGGTGGATCGGTTTGTAGCCGATGATGCCGGTGATGTCGTCGCCCACTTTCACCCTTTTTGCCAGAAGCACGTGCGGATCGACTCCGCCGAGCGAATCGATTTTCAGGTAGCCTTCTTCGTCCGCTCCGGTGACGGTAAGTCCGACCTCGTCCATATGGGCGAAAAGGGCGACCTTGCGCCGGGATTTGCCCGAACCCTTCTTGAAAGCGATCAGGTTCCCGAGGTTGTCCACTTCCAGGCTGTCCACGTGCCCCGCCAGCGCTTTGGCGATGTAATCACGCACCGGTTTCTCCGCCCCGCTTGCGCCCGGGAGCTCCGTCAGTTCCTTCAGCATGGTGAAAAGGTCGTCCATCTGCCAAAGCTCAGGCATTTCGCACCTCCTCTGGCAGCTCCAGCCGCATCTTCGATTTCGTTTCCTCCGTGAGCCCGCCGACGAACTGCGCAAGCCACCGAGATGTGGCCTCCAGGTCCTGCCACTTCAGGGCCTCGACCACCGTGTGCATGCTCTGAAGCGGGAGGGAGATCAAGGCTGTCGGGATACCTGCCCGGATGACCTGCAACGCCCAGGCGTCGGTGCCGCTCGCGCCGGTGATCACCTCCTGCTGGAACGGGATATTCCATCTTTCGGCTGTTTCTTTGAGCGCTTTCACGAGTGGGGCGTGGAAAGAAGGACCCAGGGCGAGGATAGGCCCTTTCCCGGCCTCCATTGCTTCGTCCTTTCCAACCCCAGGCTGTGTGGCGAATCCCACGTCCAGCGCAATACCAAGGTCGGGGTTCACGGAATAGCCTCCAGTGAAAGCTCCTTTGTGCCCTACCTCTTCTTGCACTGCACCCAGGAACACCACGTCCCACTGGTGGCGGATGCTTTGGAGCAAGCGCATTGCCTCCACGATGGCAACCACGCAGGCGCGGTCGTCGAACGCTTTCCCGAACACCTTGCCGTTGAGCAGTTCACCGAATTTCCCGTTCAGCGTGATCGTGTCGCCGATCCGCACCAGCTTCTTGGCCTCCTCGTCGCTGGCGAACCCTGCATCGACCAGCACTTCAGGCCACTTGGGCACGTCCTGCCCGCCGAGGTGCGGCGGCCTTGCGCCAATCACGCCCCTGACCTCCTCTCGACCGTGGATCGTGACTTCCTGGCCGAGCAACACCCTCCTATCCAGGCCTCCGACCGGATTGACCCGCAAGAATCCGTTCCAGAACCCGCTTACCATCAACCCGATTTCGTCCATATGAGCCGTCAGCAAAATCCTTCCTGCGGAAGTAGTCCCCTTCTTCAAGGCGATCACGTTCCCCATGCTGTCGCTTTTGACTTCGTCTGCGATGGAAGAAAGCTCGCTGGAGAGGATTTCGCGGATAGCGTCTTCGTGGCCGGAGACGCCTGGAAGCTCCGAGAGTTTTTTGAGAAGCTCCTTACCTTCCAAGTCTGGCCTCCTTGTCTGACCTAATTTTCAGGCAAATCAGTATACCACCCATGCGGCAGAAGGTAAATTTTTGGAATCCGACGCCCGTACTGCCCATACTGACCCGCGGAAGGTTCTCAAATCGCTCTGGATAACGCAGGAGATGGAAAACCCTAGCCACCAACCAACTCCCCTTTGCACCTTGAGTTGCCCAGCGTGTAAAATGCGAGGGCAAAATCTCGGTAGGAGGTAGATCATGCACCCTGTCCTTTCGGAAGTGAAAGGCATGTTGATAGACGTGGATGGCGTCCTGTACAACGACGGCATCCCCGTCCCGGGGGCACCGGAGACCATCGATTTTCTCAGGGAACGGGGGATACCTTTCCGGCTGATAACGAACACGACGATGAGAAGCCGGAACACCCTCTGGAAGCGGCTTTCTTCCATCGGGTTCCGGCTGGAAGAACGGGAGATCTTCACTGCTGTCAGGGCAGCCGTGGAATACCTGCGCTCGGTGGAAGCGAAGAGATACTTTCCGCTGATCACCGACGACGCGAAGAAAGAGTTCTCCGATTTCCGCGAAGACCAGGATTCGCCCGACTTTGTCGTGGTGGGAGACATGGGAGAAGCGTGGACGTTCCAGCTTCTCAACCAGGGGTTCAGGGCGCTGATGGCTGGTGCGGATCTGCTGGCGCTGCAGAAGAACCGGTTCTGGATGAGCCAGAAAGGGCTGCAATTGGATGCAGGGCCGTTCGTGGCCGCGCTCGAGTACGCCAGCGACAAGAAAGCCATCCTAGTCGGCAAGCCGAACCGTGCGTTCTTCGAGATGGCGTTGCAGGACATGGGCCTGAAGCCGCAAGACGTGGTTATGATCGGGGACGACATCGAATCGGACATCGTCGGGGCGCAGCGGCTCGGCATGAAAACCATCCTGGTCAAGACCGGGAAGTTCATGCCAAGGGACCTGGAAAAGGGCATCAAACCGGACATCGTGCTGGATAGCATAGCCGACTTGATGAAGTGATTCCGGGGGAGAGGCGTTATATCCACCCAACAGCGCAAAGACCTCCCGAATTTCTTGGTAGCGCTCTAAAGTAGAGTGATGAGCCCGTCTGGGAAAGGAGGCTGCCCTCATCCATCACCACGGGCACAGATTGAGCCGTGGGAGAATCGGCGAGCCGAGTTGGGAAGGCTTTCTTGAGCCGTTTTCGCTGCCACACGCACCGCCGCTGCGGCAAGTTTTGTAGGGCGAGCCGTCTGGCTCGCCCCGGAGCGACACTCTCGCACCCGCTTCTGCCGGTGAGAAAGCGAAGCTGACTCGACCAAGCGTCCGGCAGCCTCTCCCTCGCCTACGAAAGCGGGAGAAGGGGCGACGGCTTGTCCTCGCCCTGGGTAGGAGAGGGCAAAAGCAACGCCATCCCATCAGTTCTGAGCGGCGCCACGTGCTGTGGAGTTACCACTAAGAAAACACTCGCCGGGCGTTATGTCAACGCAAAGCCGCGAAGACGAGCGAGACGCAAAGATTTCTCAAAATTCTTTGCGCCTTACGCATCTTACCGTCTTAGCGTTCCTTTCAGCTTCTCCCGACAGGTTTTCTTCTGTTTGAGCGGCACCGCGCTGTGGATATACTCAGGATGACGGGAAGCCCTTAGAACCCCAAGGTGCAAAATTTGACAACATCAAGACGCCATGCTAAATTCTGTGGCGAATTTTCGGAACGAACATGACGACAAGTAGAAGGATCGAAACGGTGGGAATCGCCAATTTCAAGAAGCAGAGCAAGAAGCAGAAGCCGGACCGGAGGGTCTGGTAAGCCTCGCTTGCCTGCTTCTGAGGAACGAGTGGCAACCGGCTCCAGGCCCATGGAGCCGGTTTTTTGTATGCGGAAAATCTCGAAAAGGAGGGTTTGTCATGCCGAAGTTCGTTTGTCCTGAATGCGGGGAGGAGTTCGAGTTGTTCGACGTGATGAAAGGCGAGCTTGTCACCTGTCCGGAGTGCGGGGTGGAGCTGGAGGTGGTTTCCCTCGACCCGCCACAGGTGGAACTGGCTCCGGAAGAGGAAGAGGATTGGGGCGAATAACGCAATCGAAGAGTGGCGAGGCAACCGGGAAATGCCTCGCCGCTTTGCGTGTTTTCCCCACCCAGATCTGAAGCCGGCCGCCAGCAGAACTGCCCGGAAGCAGATCTACGGTCGGAGACGAGGGAGTTTCCTTGAGAGAACGCTCCCAGAGAGCACATTTGCCTTTCTGTTCTCGGCCGATCCAACAACCACCAAAAGGTTTCATCAAGGAGGAGAATTCATGCGAGTCGGAGTTCTGGCATCGATAATCAGAAAAGAAGAAAAGCTCATCTTCCAGAAACTGGAGGAGCGCGGCGTCGATTGGGAAGTGATCGACGATCGGGAAGTCACGCTCGACCTGGAAAACGGCGACGAGTTCAGGAAATACGACGTGATCCTTGAAAGAGCCGTCAACCATTCCAGGGCGCTCTACGCGCTCAACATCTTCGGAATGTGGGGGATACCGACGGTCAACACCTTCGAGGTGGCCGAGACCTGCGGGAACAAGATTCTCACCTCCGCCGCCTTAGTGAAAGCCGGAATCCCTACGCCGAAGACGGTCATCGCTTTCACCCCTGCGTCCGCTCTGGAAGCGATCGAAAAGATCGGGTACCCGGTGGTGCTGAAGCCCGCCGTAGGCTCCTGGGGCAGGCTCCTTTCCAAGGTGAACGACAGAGACGCTGCGGAAGCGATCCTGGAGCACAAGAAAATCCTCGGAACATACCACCATTCCATCTTTTACATCCAGGAATACGTCCGGAAGCCCCAGCGGGACATCAGGGCGTTCGTGGTGGGCGACGAGACCATCGCCGCCATCTATCGGGAATCGCCGCACTGGATAACCAACACTGCCCGCGGCGGCAAGGCCTCCAACTGCCCGATCACGCCGGAGTTGAACGATCTCTGCGTGAGCGCCGCAAAGGCTGTGGGCGGGGGCGTGGTGGCGATAGACGTGTTCGAAGACCCGGATCGCGGCCTCCTGGTCAACGAGGTGAACTACACGATGGAGTTCCGGAACAGCATCGCACCCACAGGCGTGGACATCCCCGGCAAGATCGTCGATTTCGCCCTGCGGGTCGCCAGGGAAGGCTGGGAAAAGGCAAACGGCTGGTAACGGAGGCAGGATGATCAAAGCAAGCATAGTCGGGGCTTCCGGGTACGCTGGCGGCGAGTTGCTGCGGCTCCTCTTGTGGCACCCGGAGGTGGAGGTGGTGCAGGTCACGAGCCAGCGGTACGCCGGGAAGCCGGTGCACGCGCTTCACCCAAACCTGCGCGGGCATACGCAACTCAGGTTCGTCGGGATGGAGCGGCTGAAGCCGGTGGACCTGCTTTTCCTCGCACTTCCGCACGGAGAAGCGCAGAAGCAGATAGACAGGTTCGCCAGGCTGGCTCATTACATCGTGGACCTGAGCGCAGACTTTCGGCTCAAATCGCCGGACGACTACCGCAGGTGGTACGGGAAAGAACATCAGGCCCCTCAGTGGCTCGAGAAGTTCGTCTACGGACTGCCGGAGCTCTACAGGGAGCAGATCAAAGGCGCACGCTACGTCTCCGGAGTCGGTTGCAACGCCACGGCCACCACCCTTGCCGTCCTGCCGCTGTTCGCCGCCGGAGTCGCGGACGTTTTCAGGGACATGGTGGTGGAGGTGAAGGTCGGCTCCAGCGAAGGCGGTAACTCGCCCTCGGAGGCATCCCACCATCCGGAGCGAAGCCACGTGATCAGGTCGTATGCGCCAGTGGGGCATCGCCACACCGCGGAAGTGCTCCAAAATCTGGCTCGATTCGGCCAGCCTCCACGTGTGCACCTTTCGGTCACGGCAGTGGAGCTGGTTCGAGGGGCGCTGGCCACCGCACACGTCTTCACCACCGAGCCGATGGACGAGAAATCGATCCGAAGGATCTACCGGGAAGCGTACAAGGATGAGCCGTTCGTGCGGATTGTGGCGGCGAAAGCCGGAATACACCGGATGCCGGAACCGAAAATCCTGGCCGGAAGCAACCACGCGGACGTCGGCTTCGCTGTCGACGAGGAATCGGGGCGCGTGGTAGCCGTGGCAGCCATCGACAATCTGATGAAAGGCGCTGCCGGCACGGCGGTCCAGTGCATGAACCTGATGCTTGGGTTCGAGGAAACGCTTGGCCTGGAGTTTCCGGGCCTGCACCCCATCTGACGAAAGGAGGCTCGATGGGAGAGATCGTCGTAGTGAAGATCGGCGGAGGGCTCGACCTGGATCACGAAGCCATCGCCGACGACATTTCGAAACTGTGGCTCGAGGGCAAGAGGCTCGTGGTGGTGCACGGCGGGGCAGAGCTCACCAACAAAGTGGCCGAAGCCCTGGGACATCCGCCCGAATTCGTCACTTCGGTCAGCGGGTACACGTCCCGGAGAACCGACCGGCGGACGCTGGAGATTTTCGAGATGGTCTACTGCGGACAGCTCAACAAAGGATGGGTCGAGCGCTTCCAGAAACGGGGTGTGAACGCCGTTGGCCTCAGCGGGCTGGACGGAAGAATCTGGGAAGGGAAACGGAAGAAAGCGATTCGGGTGGTCAAGGATGGCAGGCGGATGGTCATCAGGGACGATTACACCGGCAAAGTAGAGAAAGTCAACACCGGCCTGCTCCTCTCCCTGCTCGAAAGCAGGTTCATGCCGGTGCTGACGCCACCGGCCATCAGCTACGAAGGGGAAGCCATCAACGTCGACGGCGACCGGGGAGCGGCGATGACCGCGTCCTCTTTGGGGGCTTCGGCGCTGGTGATCCTGAGCAGCGTGCCCGGGCTGCTGGAAGATTTCCCCGACGAATCGACCCTCATCCGCCACATTCCCCTGGACCAGATCGACCGGTTCATGGAATTTGCAAAGGATCGGATGAAGAAGAAAGTGCTCGGAGCCAGGGAGGCGCTGGAGGCAGGGGTCGGCAGGGTCGTGTTCGCCGACGGAAGGGTGTCGGGACCGGTCTCCAGGGCACTCTCCGGTCAGGGTACGGTCATCGAGTAGGAGGCAAGCGTGGAGACTGCCGAGATTTTCCGCATCGAAGGGATGCACACCTCCGGAGCGTATGCGAAAAGGCCGGTGGCATTGGTCAGGGGCAAAGGCGCACGCGTGTGGGATTCGGACGGTCGGGAGTACATCGATTGCATTGCAGGCCACGGAGTGGCGATCCTGGGACATTCCCACCCGGACGTGGTGGACGCCATAACGGAACAGGCCGAAAGGCTGATGATCGCCCCCGAATCCTTCTACAACGACCGCCGGGCCGAGCTGTACTCGGTGCTGGCGCCGAAGCTCCCCGGCGACCTGGGTCGGTTCTTCCTGTGCAATTCCGGTGCGGAAGCGGTGGAAGGCGCCCTCAAGGCTGCCAGGTTCTTCACCGGCAGGGAGAAGATTGTGGCGGCGAAGCGGGGATTCCACGGCAGGACCATGGGCGCGCTGAGCGCCACCTGGAACCCAAAGTACCGCAAGCCTTTCGAGCCGCTGTTGGAGGACGTGGTGCACGTCCCGTTCGACGATCTGAAAGCCGCCGAAGAGCAGATCGACGACCAAACCGCCGCTGTGATCGTGGAGATCGTGCAAGGGGAAGGTGGTGTAAATCCGGGCAGCGGCGAGTATTTCGATGGGCTGCGCAGGCTCTGCGACGAGCGAGGGGCGCTTTTGATCGTGGACGAGGTGCAGACCGGGTTCGGACGCACCGGCAGGTGGTTCGCGAGCCAGCATTTCGACCTGCTGCCCGACATCATGTCCCTGGGCAAAGGGATCGGGGGCGGCGTGCCGATGGGGGCTGTGGTCTGGCGGGAAAGCCTTGGCAAACTCTCCCCCGGGGTCCACGGGAGCACTTTCGGCGGGAATCCGCTGGCCGCCGCCGCTTCGATCGCTACGGTAAAAGTGCTGGAGCGGGATGGGCTGCCGGAAAGGGCGGCAAGGCTCGGGACATGGTTACTGGAAGAGCTGTGGCGCATCGATTCGCCCCAGGTGAAGGAAGTCCGGGGGATGGGGCTGATGGTGGGCGTGGCGCTCCGGAGCCGGGTTACCCCCGTGCTGCGGAAGCTGATGGATCGTGGGGTGCTCGCCCTGCCCGCAGGCCCGACCGTGCTCAGGCTGCTCCCGCCGCTGGTGATCCCGGAAGAAGACCTGGCGCAGGTCGTTAAAGCCGTGCGGGAAGTGCTCGAGGAGGATCGAGGGTAGATGCGGTTTGGGAAGCCGCCCAGGGAGGTGAACAGACGATGAAAGTCAGCGAAGAGGAAGCCATCGCCTTGCTGGAAGGGCTCGTGCGCATTCCAAGCCCTTCCGGGCACGAACGGGAAGCGAGCGAATTCCTGGTCTCATGGATGCAACGGCACGTGTTCGAGGCGAAAGTGGACGAGGTCGGCAATGCCGTTGGGAGCAAAGGGACAGGCGAAAGGGAAATCCTGCTGCTGGGACATATCGACACTTTCCCGGGGAACCCGCCGGTTCGACAGGAAGGAGACCTGCTCTACGGGCGGGGGAGCGTAGACGCCAAAGGCCCGCTGTGCACATTTGCAGTCGCTGCCGCCCAGGTGGAACCGCCGGAAGGCTGGAAGATCACGGTAGTCGGGGCAGTGGAGGAAGAATCGGCCACCAGCAAAGGCGCACGACACGTGCTCACCAGCAGGCCGGAAGGCCCGGCTGCCTGCGTCATCGGCGAGCCGAGCCGATGGGATCGGGTGACTCTTGGTTACAAAGGGAGGCTGCTCCTGGACGTCCGAATGAAGGCACCGTACAGCCACTCCGCCGGAACGGGAGAGCTGCCAGCGGAGAAAGCCGTGTCCATCTGGCTCGACGTGCTGAAATTCGCCGAGGACTTCAACCGTGGGCGGGCGAAGGCGTTCGACCGTCTCATCCCGTCGCTCCGCAGGATCGCGACCAGGGACGAAGGAGCCTACGGCAAGGCGGAGCTGACCATGGGATTCAGGCTGCCGCCGGATCTGGGCCCGGACGAACTGGAATCGAGGCTCCGCGAGGTTCTGCGTTCGGACGAATCGACCGAGCTGGCGCTGGCGTTCCGGGGGCACGAGCAGGCGTATAGGGCTCCGAAGAACACCAGGCTCGTGCGTGCGTTCCTGAATTCCATCCGGAGCGCCGGGGGCAGGCCGAAATTCGTCGTCAAGACGGGCACTTCCGACATGAACGTGGTCGGGCCGCACTGGCCGACCACGGAGATGGTGGCTTACGGCCCGGGCGACTCCAGCCTGGACCACACCCCAAACGAACACACAGACCTGCGCGAGTACCTGACGGCGATCGAGGTTCTGAAAGGCGTTCTGCAGGAGATGGTTTCCGGGTGAGGGCGCCGGTACGCCGCTGGCATTTCGGGGCAGATTTTGATAAGCTCCGGTCTGGATCAATCTCGCGGAAAAGCGGCTCGAGGGGGTGGCGATGAAGAAGCTGTGGTTGCTGGTCGTCGTTTTCATGCTGCCTGCGCTGGCATGCGGGCACCTGGTGCCGACACCCACGCCTGCACCTACATCGACGCTCGCGCCGACTCCATCGCCGACCCTGCCAGCCCACCCTCTGTGGACGCCATCGCCTACCCCGCAGCCCCCTCCAGCGACGGCTACCCCAACGCCGTTGCCGTCGCTGGAAGTTGGCAAAACCGCTCGCGTGGTGGTCTCCCAGATTCTCAACGTCAGAGAGAAGCCCGGAGTCCACTCCCACCGAATCGGCAGGCTGCCACCAAGGGCGAAAGTGAAAATCCTTCAAGGGCCGGTCGAGAAGGATGGATA